>NZ_JBFUHL010000015.1:0-108307 GCF_056402415.1 Paenibacillus sp. P4_A9 | reverse complement strand
GGCAATCTCTTTGATCTATTGGGACATGCGTACGGGTGCTCCAAAAAAAGGGATCGAGACACGTTCTGAGGTTGTCGGTGAGCTCTCCACCGAGGTATTTCGGATGTCCACATCAGATGAGATGGGCAGCTATGTCGATTTCTTCATGCAGCCAGCCGAATTGGAGCAGCTAGACCCGATTTCCCGCAAAATGGTGCAGGAATGCAAAAAAGAATACGATCGCAGCAAAAAAATACCGGCTGATAAATATCAAGCCTACGTTGTTTTAACTTCGCAAGCGGAATCCGCCTGGGAAGGGGCGAAGCATAATTCGGATTGGGCTTCATTCCAGCCATATTTGGAGAAAATCGTGGCGGCTACGCAAGAATTCATWGAGCTTTGGGGCTATGAAGGACATAAATATAACACATTGCTGGATATGTATGAGCCAGGGATGACGGTTGATAAGCTGGATGAGGTATTTGGGACCCTGCGGGAAAAAGCAGTTCCACTGCTGCAACGGATCGGGGCTTCGTCTAATCAGCCGAACCGTTCTTTCTTAGATCAACAATTTGATATTGGCAAACAGAAGCAATTCTCGCTGTCCATTTTGAAGCAAATGCAATATGACTTTGAAGCTGGACGTCTGGATGAGACGGTACATCCTTTCGCGACGGCTTTGAATCCAGGAGACGTGCGAATTACGACGCGATATTTGCCTAATGACATCACTTCGGCATTATTCGGTACGATTCATGAAGGCGGACACGCCCTCTATGAGCAAAATATTTCCACGGATCTGGTCGGCACTAACCTGTGCTCCGGCACATCGATGGGCATTCACGAGTCGCAGTCCCGCTTCTGGGAAAATGTCATTGGTCGCAGCAAACAATTCTGGGATCGCTATTATGGTGAACTTCAGACAACATTCAGCGGGCAAATTGATGATGTCAGTGTAGATGACTTTTATCGTGCGATTAACCATATTGAGCCATCTTTGATCCGTATTGAAGCGGATGAGCTCACGTACAACCTACATATCATGATTCGTTATGAGCTCGAAAAAGAGTTATTCAGCGGTACGCTCGCTGTTGCAGATTTACCTGCGGCGTGGAACGCCAAATACGAAGAGTATTTGGGTGTTACGCCTCCGAACGATGGCGAGGGTGTCCTTCAGGATGTGCATTGGTCCGGCGGTGCGTTCGGTTATTTCCCATCGTATGCGCTTGGGAATATGTACGCGGCGCAATTCACGAACACACTTCGCAAAGAGCTGCCTAACTTCGACAGCTTGATTGCAGAAGGCAACCTCGCACCGATTAAAGCATGGTTAACGGAGAAGGTTTATCAGCATGGCAAGCTGCTGACGCCGAACGAAATCATTCAACAAGTCACAGGTGAGGCGTTAAATCCGGAATATCTGGTGGCTTACTTGGAAGAGAAGTATTCGGAAGTTTACGGGATCTAGTATTAAATAGTGAGTAAAAACAGCTTTCCTTCGACGTTTGTTCCGTCGAGGGGAGCTGTTTTTTCGTCAAAAGTTGCTTGTCACGCATTCAATCCACCATCCCTCAGTACAAAAGCTACTTGTCTCACGCTCACTCAGCGCCCCCTTCGGACAAATTGTTGCGATAGGTTGCAGATTTGCAATTTTGCGCATAGTGAGCTGACTATTCGCATCGCAGAAGGCTCGAAACTAGAGCCAATCACCTTACCCTCACCTCACTCGACTCACTCGATCACCTCGCCTATCTTTGTGAACGAACACAAACACATCCCCAGATTCGTCATAAATTCCAAATTTTATCAGCTTTAATTGCTTTTCTGGAAGAACCATTAACCGACGTCTGGGCTCCTGCATACGATACATTACAATTTGAATCGGAGGGACGTCTTATGAACAATCGGAAGAAATGGGGATTCACTTTATCCGTCGTTCTGCTTTTAAGCTTAATCGCTTCAGCGTGTGGAACCAAAACGGAAGAAACAACGAAGGTACGCATTGGTGAGGTGACGCGTTCCTTGTTCTATGCACCGCAATATGTGGCGTTATCGCAGGGCTTTTTCAAAGATGAAGGGCTCGAAGTGGAACTGACAACAACGCCAGGCGGCGACAAAACGATGACCGCTCTGCTGTCGAACGCCATTGATGTTGCCCTTGTAGGATCGGAAACATCGATCTATGTTTCTCAGCAAGGCTCGGATGATCCGGTGATCAACTTTGCGCAGCTTACCCAAACAGACGGAACATTCCTGGTTGCCCGTACCAAAGTGGATAAGTTGGATTGGAACGCCCTCAAAGGAAAAGTTTTCCTTGGCCAACGTAAAGGCGGCATGCCGCAAATGGCAGGCGAATTCACGCTGAAGAAGCACAACATCGACCCGCAGAAGGATTTGCAGCTGATCCAAAACATCGATTTTGCCAACATTGTCTCGGCCTATGCTTCCGGAACAGGGGAATATGTGCAGCTTTTCGAGCCGCAGGCGTCGATCATTGAGAAAGAAGGCAAGGGATATGTGCTTGCATCCTTTGGTGTAGAGAGCGGACACCTGCCGTATACCGTGTTTATGTCGAAGCAAAGCTTTATCAAAGCGAACCCTGGCACGATTCAGAAGTTTACGAATGCGATCCAACGGGCGCAGCTGTGGGTTGCCGCGAAAAGCGTAGATGAGATTACCGAAGCGGTACTGCCATATTTTAAAGATATCGATGTGGCGATTGTGAAAAATGTCGTGAAGCGTTATAAGGATCAAGGCTCCTACGCTGCGGACGGCATTGTGGATGAACAAGAATGGAACAATTTGCTCGATGTGATGACATCAGCTGGCGAACTGAAAGAGAAAGTTGCATGGAGTAAACTGGTGAATAACTCTTTTGCAGAAAAAGCGAAAGCGAACGTGAAGAAATAAGGGCAAGCGGCAATAGGAGTCACCGCAGGATGGAGATAAGAGGAGGTTAGGCACCATGGACACAGCTGTGAGGGTTGGAGATGTTACACAGGTTTATGTAACGGAGGAGCGAGCAACGATTGCCCTTCAAGGCATTTCATTTGATATTGCCAAAGGCGAATTCGTCAGTCTGATTGGTCCTAGCGGTTGTGGTAAAACAACGCTCTTATCGATCATTGCGGGACTCCTCCTGCCGACGTCTGGACAGATCACAATGGCAGGTCAACACGTGCAAGGACCCTCGCCTAAAGTGGGCTATATGCTGCAGCAGGACTACTTATTTCCATGGCGGACGATTGAAGCTAATGCTTGTATGGGATTAGAAATCGCAGGCGCGCTGACGAAAGAGACGAAGCAGGGGGCGCTTCACCTATTGGAGGAAATGGGTCTGTTTGCCTTCAAAGACTATTACCCCGCACAATTGTCGGGCGGGATGCGTCAGCGAGTCGCGCTTGTCCGAACCTTGGCGACAGAACCGGAGCTGCTTCTCTTAGATGAACCCTTCTCGGCACTGGACTATCAAACAAAGCTGCAACTAGAGGATTTGGTTGTCGAGACGCTAAGGGCCAAGAAAAAGACGGCCATATTAGTCACGCATGATATTTCAGAAGCGATTGCAATGAGCGACCGCATTATCGTACTGGCACCGAATCCAGGGAGCATTCGCAGGACCTTTCTGATGCCGGTGGTTGTAAGAGCTGCTATACCTTTTGAAGCGAGAGAATTGCCTGAATTTCATACACTATTTCGGCAAATTTGGCAGGAGTTTGGGGGTGTGCAGCATGGATAATCAGGAAGAAGAGCTTATCCGAATCTACTCAACGAACGATGAGTTGAAGCAAGCTGTACATCAACGTTTTCTGAATGCGAAGAAAAGAGAGACGAAGTGGGTCCGACTTTTTCAGCTCGCCATCCTACTCCTATTTTTATCCCTATGGGAACTAGCATCACGTTTGAAATGGATTGATGTGCTGCTTTTTAGCTATCCATCCAAGGTATTCCACCTGCTGTGGGAGAAGCTGCTCGACGGGACGCTTCTTCCTCATGTTGCGGTGACGGTGGAAGAGACGATTATTGGCTTTTTCTTGGGGACCATTTTTGGAACGGGATTAGCGGTGGTCATTTGGTGGTCGCCATTTCTGTCGCGCGTGCTGGATCCCTACATTGTGGTGCTTAACAGTATGCCGAAGGTAGCGCTGGGCCCCTTATTCATTGTAGGTTTTGGGCCCGGCTTGCTTTCAATTATTGCAACAACACTTTCGATCACGGTCATTATTACGACGCTTGTTGTTTATGGCAGCTTCAAGGAAGTGGATCATAACTATGTCAAGGTCGTTAAGCTATTTGGAGGCAATCAGCGTAAAGTTTTTCTCAAAGCGATACTGCCAGCATCTTTTCCAACCATCGTTTCTACACTAAAAGTAAATGTAGGTTTGGCTTGGATCGGCGTCATCGTCGGCGAATTTCTAGTGTCCCAGAAGGGGCTGGGATACTTAATCATATATGGCTTTCAAGTGTTCAATTTCACCCTAGTGATCTCTACGCTATTCGTAATTGCCTTAGTCGCAACGGTGATGTACCAGCTTGTAGCCAATCTAGAGAAGAAACTAACGAAGCATCGGTAACATGGAAAAGCTTGCCACAACAATCTCAAAATGAAATAATGAGCCCATAGAAAAACCTGTAAAGAGGTGAAAACACTATGGGCTTTCGTGTGCTCAAAACAGCCGTTGCCGTCATAATCGCGATGTATCTGGCGTATATATTAGGGGTTCATACACCAGGAGCAGCGGGACTTCTTGCTATTCTGGGCATTGAAGTGACGAAGAAGAAAGGGATCCGAAGTGCCTTTCACCGCATCGCGGCTTCGATTCTGGCACTACTCATCGGTTCGGCCTTATTTAATGTGCTCGGATTCCATATTTGGGTCGTTAGTTTGTTTATTCTTATCGTGTTTCCAGTTCTCGTCAGGCTGCGGATTACGGAGGGGGCTGTTACTGGGGCCGTCGTGATGCTGCATCTCTTTGCTTTTGAATCTGCGGACTGGGCATCGGTGCTCAATGAGTTAATTCTATTGGTCATTGGACTAGGTTCAGCAACCGTGATCAATATTGCATATATGCCGAAGGCTGACGCCGGACTTATTGCACACAAACAACAAGTCGAGAGCTTATTTTCTGATATTTTTGTCAACATCGCGAAGCATCTTCGGGATAATACCGTGATTTGGGATGGGAAAGAGCTGCTGGAAGTAAGTGAGCAAATTGAAAGCGGAGCGAGCTTGGCGAAACGATCGATGGAGAATACATTGCTTTTTGGCTGGGATCCCTATTGGCGTGTCTATTTCTACATGCGAGGCGAGCAGCTGGATTCGATTCACCGGATGATTGATCTTGTGGCACAGGTGTATCAAACATTACCTCAGGGAGAATGGGTCGCTGCGATCTTCGAAGATATTAGCCAATCTGTGAAGGAAGACTATTATACAGGGGAAGCAGAGAAAGAATTGCAAGAGCTGAATGCGCGTTACAAGGAAATGCCCTTACCTGAAAGTAGGGAAGAATTCGAAGTCAGATCAGCGATTTTACAGCTTAACAGAGAGTTAGTGCACTATTTAGCCATTGCCAAAAAACAAAAAAAACACCGTCCTGAAGCGGGTTGACTCTGACAGATATAAGTATTTTCCAATCTCAAAAATAATATAAAATAATTGTCACTCTAGACTAATGTCCTGCATACACTTGTAATGAATGATTGTATGGAGGAGGTTGAAAGGATGTCATTAGATAAAGATTTGCAATGCAGAGAGATCATTACAAAGGCTGTCTGCGGTAAAGGTCGCAAATTTTCTCATGTAAGTCATACCGTGACTCCGCCTTATTCTCCAACCAGTATTTTGGGCGCTTGGATTATTAATAACCAATTCGAGGCAGTCCATTCTGGAGAGGGCGTAGAGGTAGTTGGTACTTACGATATCAACATCTGGTATTCTTACGATCGTAACACCAAAACAGACGTAGCAAAAGAAACCGTATCGTATGTAGAAATCGTTGGACTAAGCTACTTGGACAAAAAACATAAGCCGACGACAGCCGAAGTATCAGCTGTCGCGACGCAAGAGCCGAACTGCGTAGAGGCCAGTATCTCTTCAAGCGGCGACAGCGTCATCATTCGGGTGGAACGCGAGTTCCAGGTTGAGCTCATTGCCGAGACGAAAGTCTGTGTAGTCGTTTGCACCAACGGCTGCAATGACTTCGACGACAAGCACGTGGATTTCGATGACAGTGGCGATGGTGATTTTGAGGATCTGGACGCCGATCTGCTCGAGGATGAACTGGATTAAGGAATCTTATAGGCCATTATATGCGGGCTAAAGAGGTTCGGCAGAGGGCATTTGCCCTCTTTTTTGTTGTATTCGCACATTTGGGCATTCGTGTAATAATAGCTCCAGCTGAAGTAGATATGAGGGGGTGGTAAAATGGAAACCTTCTTCCTGCATGCACAGGAGAAAGAAGCACTCGAGCTGGCGGAACGCATCCGGATTCCGAGTGGGAGTAGATTGCCCGAGAACTGGCAGGGTCGGATGATTATTCATTGGGGAGCGGCGCATGATGAATACCCGCACCAGCCTGCTCTGCAGCCCATTAAAGCGATCATGCGCGCACAGAATCGAAGGAAGCGGGATGCCTTGTTACAGCTTCACGGGATGAAAACAAGGGCATCTCAAGCCACTGCAAGAGGGAATAAGGAGCCAGAGCCTTATATGCATAAATATAAAGTGGCTGTCTTTCATCTCCAAACGCTTCTTATTTATGAGAAAAAGGAGACTCTCCTGCTTTCGGAGAAGTCCTTGCAAAATCAAAGGCAATTAGGTTTGAATGCTGCCTACATAGAAGTTGGCCCAGGACAGATCAATTTCCACTCCCGCAGAGCGAGCCGTGAATCAGTCAAAGCGATCTATGCCCTTGGTTTAGACTATGGCCTAGTCACCATCGGCATCACGCCAAGCGGGCATACGCTCGTGCTGGAAGTCGATCCCGCTCCGAAGCTAAACGGAAGACTGGTACAGATCTTCGCGCAAGCGATTGATCAGTATGATCAATCACTCACGAAAGAGCTGGAACGGAAAGAGCGAGCGATGCTCGGCTGCGATCCCGAGTTCCTGCTCATGAACCCGCAGGGCAAGGTCGTCTTCGCCGACCGCTTCCTAACCCGGGATGGCGCCGTGGGCTGCGATGCCATCGTGCTGAGCGGGCATCGCGTGATCCTGCCGCTGGCTGAGCTGCGCCCGCAGCCCAGCGTGGACCCGCTGCAGCTAGCGAAGAATGTACGAGCGACCATGGGGCTCGCCGCGCGCAAGATTACCGACGAAAGCCTCGCTTGGCTTTCGGGTGGGATGCCTGTGCGGGGCTATCCGCTAGGCGGTCATATCCACTTCAGCCGCTGCTGGATGAACGGGCATCTGCTGCGTGCGCTGGATAATTATCTCGCGCTTCCGTTGATCCTGATTGAGGGGGAATCGACTGGCGGTCGTCGTCCGCGATATGGTTATCTGGGCGACTTCCGCAAGAAGTCTCATGGGGGTTTCGAGTACCGAACATTGCCGAGTTGGTTGGCCTCACCCGTCATAACCCGCGGTGTATTCGCACTGGCAGCACTGATCGTCAATAACTACTGGAGCTTGCCGGGGAAGCCTCTTCAACTGCCTGATATCCAAGCTGCCTATTACAGCGGTGATAAGCGGAGGCTTCAAGATGTGGTAGCAAAGCTATGGAAGGATTTGGAGCAGCTCAAGGGCTATGAGGTCTATGCTGGCTTGCTGGAAGGACTTCGATTGCAAATGACCACCATGGAGCCGTGGAACGAAATGGCAGACATTCGGATCGCTTGGAAAATTACACCCGGGGTGCGTAAAGAAGCTTTTGAAGAAGGAATCATGTTATAATAGATTATCGATTGTGTCATAGGGTTAGAGATTTACAAGAGATTGTTGCAGTTGGAAAATGCATGGAAACAATGCACGTATAAGCGAAGGCTGTACACGTATTTCGTTGTTCTGCTTGCTGTGGGTAACTCACTTACAGGAAGCAGAATGACGTTCGTACGACTGTGTATGGATGAAAATAAGATTGATAGTTTCATAGAGTTCACCATTTATGTTGGAATAGGTTGGAGGAACGCAAGTTGGCTACATATACGCCGATGATTCAGCAATACTTAGCCGTAAAGGCGCAGGTCCCAGATGCTTTTTTGTTTTTTCGTTTGGGCGATTTCTATGAGATGTTTTTTGAAGATGCGATTAATGCGTCACGTGAACTAGAGATTACGTTAACAGGCCGCGAAGGCGGCGGAGAAGAGAAAATTCCGATGTGCGGCGTCCCTCATCATGCGGCAGACAACTATATGTCCCGTTTGATTGAAAAAGGCTTCAAAGTTGCCATCTGTGAGCAAGTGGAGGATCCCGCTGAGGCCAAAGGTGTTGTACGCAGAGAAATTGTACGGATCGTTACACCAGGTACAGTCATGGATAGCAAGCTGCTTGGCGAATCCGTCAATAACTACATCGTATCTATCGTAGACCAAGCGCATGGCTATGCGTTTACAGCCTGTGATATTTCAACTGGTGAGCTCTATACGACGCAGCTGCCTCATGCTTGGGAGCTCGTGGTTGACGAGTTGAACGTGTATAATCCGTCTGAAATTGTAACGAGTCCAGCTTTACTGACTACGATTCGTGAGTCTGGTGCAGCGTGGGGCCGAAATATGGTGCTGACAGAGTGGACGCAAGCTGACGAAGGGCTGCTTGATGAGCATTTCGCAGAAGATGCCGCGCTTGTAAATTTATCTAAAATCAGTCGACAAGGCGTAGCTTCACTGCTAGCCTACTTGAAAGAAACGCAAAAAAGAGCGCTCACGCACGTGAAGCACATTCGAATTTATGAGCCAGATCAATTTATGACGATGGATCCCTTTACCCGTCGCAATTTAGAGCTTGTTGAAACGGTTCGTGAGCGTGCCAAAAAAGGATCGTTATTGTGGCTTTTGGACAAAACGGTAACCGCGATGGGGGCGCGTATGCTGCGCCGTTGGATCGAGAAGCCGCTTATGAACGTGGCTCGTATTGAAGAACGATTGGAAGCTGTCAATCTCCTTTACAATCAATTCATTGTACGTGAAGATGTGAAGCAGGCGCTGAAGGAAGTCTATGATTTGGAGCGTTTGGTCGCCCGAATCTCTTATGGCAATGCGAATGCCCGCGATATGATCGCGCTGAAGCACTCCTTACAGCAAGTCCCAATGCTGCAACAATTGTGTGCCGCGTCAGGTTCTGAAACCCTACGTAAACTCGTTGAAAATATGGATGTCTGTGATGATGTGATGTCGTGGATTGCCAATGCCATTGAGGACGAGCCTCCTGTTTCGATTCGTGACGGCGGGATGATCCGCGAGGGCTATCAGCCCTACTTAGATCAGCTTCGTGAAGCTAGCAAGAACGGGAAGCAATGGATTGCGGAGCTAGAGCGTCAAGAGCGCGAAGCGACGGGCATTAAGTCGCTCAAAATCGGCTACAACAAAGTATTCGGCTACTTTATCGAGGTAACGAAGGCCAACATGTCTGCTCTGCAGGAAGGGCGCTACGAGCGTAAACAGACGCTCGCGAATGCAGAGCGTTACGTAACGCCGGAGCTCAAAGAGAAAGAAGCGCTCATTCTGGAAGCGCAGGATAAAATGATTGATCTGGAGTATGAACTGTTCACGGAGCTTCGCGACCGGATTTCGAAGCATATCTCCAGATTGCAACAGCTGGCGGAGGTCATTGCGACCGCCGATGTGTACCAATCGCTGGCGACAGTCAGCGCGGCGCATCACTTCCGCAAGCCTGAGATCGGCGAAGGCTTCGATCTTGAAATCGTAGACGGCCGACACCCTGTGGTGGAGGCTGTCATCCAAGACGGCTCGTTCATCGCGAACGGGACGAGCCTGCTGCAAGAGCAGGGCCGCATCCTGCTCATTACCGGGCCGAATATGGCCGGTAAGAGTACGTATATGCGGCAAGTAGCCGTGATCTGCCTAATGGCGCAGATCGGCTGCTTCGTGCCTGCGAGCTCCGCGCGCATCCCGGTCACGGACCGGATCTTCACGCGGATCGGTGCTGCCGATGATCTGATCGGCGGGCAGAGTACGTTCATGGTCGAGATGATGGACATCCAGGTCATGACAGAGAAGGCGACGAGTCGGAGCCTTGTCATCATTGATGAGCTGGGCCGCGGCACCTCGACAGGGGAAGGTATGGCGATCGCACAGGCCGTCATTGAATTCCTTCACGATCGGATCGGCTGCAAGACGCTTGTGTCGACGCATTTCCATGAGCTTGCTCATCTAGAAGAGAGCCTTGTGCATTTGCGCAATCACTGCATGGCGGTGAAAGAGAGCGGCAGGCAGGTTACCTTCCTGCGCAAGCTCATCCCTGGGGCAGCAAGCACGAGTTACGGCATCTATTGTGCCGAAATCGCCGGGCTGCCGGATGCGATCATTCAGCGCTCGTACGCGCTGCTGAATGGCTTTGAAGAGCGCGCGGCGATTGCTGCGCCTCAGGCCGCTAAGACCACCGCCACCATGGAACCGGTGGCCGCTGAGGCTCCTGCCGCCTACGTACCCGAGGCGGCGGCGCCGATCCGACAGCTGTCTCTCTTCGAGGAGATCAGCCCAGCCGAAGCTGCCGTCAAGAAGAAGCATGACGGCAAATCTCAACTGGTGCTCGACCAGTTGAAGGGAATTGATCTCATCAATATGACGCCTCTGCAGGCGCTCAATTTAGTCTACGAATGGAAGCAAAAACTGCAGTAAAACACAGGTTGCAATAGACTACTCTATAGATCTCAATTGAACGGAGAAATGCACATGAAAGTAACACCACTCAGCAAGAAAGCTTTGAAGGCTACTTTAGCACTAGCATCGGCTCTAGCCGTCGTTTTACCAGTAAGTGCGGTGGCTCAGGAAGATCTGCAAACCGTTCTCGTGCGCAAAACGCTGGCCGAAAATCATGTGAGCGGTGTAACGCTAGAATCGCTTGCGAATCAAAGTATTGAGCAAATGATCAAGGGATTGAAGGATCCCTACACGGTTCTTTTCACTCCGCAGGACTACGATCAATTTTCCAATTCTCTGGAGAATAGCTTTGAAGGTGTAGGCTGTGTGATTGGGCTGGATGATAAAGGTGTGTATGTATCGAAAACAATCCCAGGCTCACCAGCAGAGGCTGCTGGCTTGCAACGGGATGATTATATTCGAGCGGTTGATGGGATACCTGCCTCGACCACATCGATTGACGAGGTTCGGAATAAAGTTATCGGTGTCGCAGGTACCCAAGTGAAGATAACCGTGCTGCGCGGGGACAAAGAAATTACATTTGAGCTGACTCGCCAAGCTGTAAATTCCCCAGAAGTGTACACCAATAGCTTTACGAATGGTGTTGGTTATGTGCAAATCACGGACTTTTCAGAAGAAGCTGATGAGGAATTCGACAAACAACTGAGTGCGCTTCAAGCTGAAGGGCTGAAGGCGCTAATCCTAGATGTTCGTGACAATCCCGGCGGTTATCTTGAAACAGCGACAAACATTGCGAAGCATTTTGTAAAAGAAGGCGTCCTTATTCATACGAGGGATCGCGATGGTGTCGATGATCCTGTATTCATTAAAGATGGAAATCCACTCGCGATTCCAGTGTTTATTTTAGCAAATGAAAATAGTGCAAGTGCTTCAGAGGTGCTTTCGGGCGCCTTGCAGGACTATGGGGTCGCAAAAGTGATCGGTATGCAAACATTTGGAAAAGGAAGCGTGCAGCAGCTTGTCACGTTTCCAGATCGTAGTGTGTTGAAGGTTACCGTACAAGAATACTTAACGCCGAATAAGCGAAAAGTGAATAAGGTAGGCATTACACCAGACTTGCAGGTTGATGGCGTATCGGCACAGTTCATCACAGCCCTTCATGAAACAGGAATTTCGGACATCAGCGTGATGTTCACGAAACACGGGGTGACATATAACGGCGTTGACGTTGGCTATGGCTTTGGCAGCTTCAAGGAAGAGGGTAAGTTTTTTGCTTCGGCACGAGGACTTGCCGCTCTTATTGGGGCCAAGATTACATGGAATAATACGAATCGCACCGTTGATATCACGGATAAAAAGGGAACGCATGCTTTTCCGATTGAAACGGATAAGTTGATTATTGAAAACGGCACAAGCTATGTAAATGTAGATCTGTTTGATGATTATTTTCCACAGTTAAAGGTCAATCATCAAGGTGATAATGTTTTGATACAGGCTATAAAGGGGAACTAATTCGATGGGGAAAATTCAGCTCTTAAGCGAGCATATTGCGAACCAAATTGCAGCAGGTGAAGTGGTGGAGCGGCCTTCATCGGTCGTGAAAGAGTTGGTTGAAAACTCGGTTGATGCGGGGAGTACCCGTGTTGATGTCACGATTGAAGAGGGTGGCTTGGCCTTAATTCGAGTGTCCGATAATGGTACTGGGATGGCACTTGAGGATTGTGAATTAGCTTTTCAGCGGCATGCCACGAGTAAAATAGCGACCAGCAAGGATCTGTTCTCGATTCGAACGTTGGGCTTCCGAGGTGAAGCTTTGCCAAGTATCGCGTCTGTCTCCAGACTCGAGTGTGTGACAAGCGCTACGATGGATGGACTGGGACGGAAAATCAGCATCGAGGGCGGCACGATTCGCACTGTGGAAGAAACAGCGGCATCGCGCGGAACTGAAGTGTCTGTGCGGGATTTATTTTATAACACGCCAGCTAGACTGAAATATATGAAAACGATCCAGACCGAGCTGGGGCACATTTCCGATTATTTGTATCGGCTTTCGCTCGCTCATCCTGGCATTGCTTTCACATTAAAGCATAATGGCAATGTGTTGCTCCAAACATTAGGGAACGGGGATCTGCTCCAGGTCATTGCCGGCATTTACGGCACGGCGGTTGCCAAGCAAATGCTTCCACTCCAAGTGGAAAGCTTGGATTACACGATCTCGGGCTTTGTCGCCAAGCCCGAAATGACGCGTGCGAATCGCGGTGGCATCTCGACCATTGTCAATGGTCGGTATGTGCGCAACTTCGCGCTGAATCAAGCACTGCTGCAGGGATACCATACCCTGCTGCCGATCAACCGCTTTCCCGTGGCTGCGCTGCACATTGGGATGGACCCTGCTCTCGTGGATGTCAACGTGCATCCATCCAAGCTGGAAGTCCGCTTCAGCAAGGAAGCGGAGCTAACTGCGTTGATCGAAGCCGAGGTGAAGCGGCTATTCGGCAGACAGGTGCTGATTCCTACAGGTGTTAAGGCGTCATCCGTCCCGAAAGGCGCTTACGTCCAGGAGCAACTGGAACTCTCACGTACGGTGGAGCCTCCCAAAGAAAACCGCAGCTCGTTGGTTGAGCTGGATGCGGAATTTTTTAAAGATCATAAGGATGCTGAGGATACGAATGTCTCAAAAGAAGCAAGTGCTGTGCAAAGACCTGACAACCAGTGGACGCCGCCGCAGATTAAAGAAACGGCACCAGCCTATCGTCAGCCTGCGCCACCTTCATTGACGTCACCTAGTCAACCACAGGCATCTGCCGTTTCGTATCCAAGCAGCAGTTCACCATCGGATGGCTATGCGCCACAACGGGCACAATCAACCAAACAGAGCTACACACCTGCGAGCGACGTATCGTATCGAAATATATCAATCCAACAGCAACGCCGCACGAATGAAGCGTTCATGGACTTGATGCCTTCGGGTGAGGATAGTAATGCACCTAAGCTCCCGACATTTCCGAGATTGGATCCGATCGGACAAATGCATGGCACTTATTTAATTGCACAGAATGAGTCGGGCTTGTACCTCATTGATCAACATGCGGCACATGAACGCATCAATTATGAATATTTTTATGAGCATTTTGGCAATCCTGCTGAGGCGAGCCAAGAATTACTCGTTCCGATTACATTGGAATTTACCCCGTCTGAAGCGGGTGTTATATCAGATAAACTAGCGTTATTTGAACAAGTAGGTGTGTATATGGAGGCCTTTGGCGGTAATACGTTCCTTGTACGCGCACATCCACACTGGTTTCCTTCAGGGGAAGAGAAGGCTATCGTCGAAGAGATGTGTGAGCTTATAATCTCGGACCGTAAAGCCTTCGATATCGCCAAGCTGCGCGAGAAGGCTGCGATCATGTGCTCCTGCAAGGCATCGATTAAGGCTAATCAAGGCCTTAGCATGTTGGAGATGGAGACGTTGATTGATCGGCTTGCTGGCTGCAGGAACCCCTATACGTGTCCACATGGACGACCGATTGTTGTTAGCTTTACAACGTATGAGTTAGAAAAAATGTTTAAGCGAGTGATGTAACCCTGTGTTAGTGACAACTTCGTATAATCCGTCCCCCGAACTGGTGGCGGAGGCCGCACGCTTATCAACTTTATATGGCGGCAGAATTGTGCCCCGCAAGAAGTATTCTTTGGAACTTATTAGGAAAAATTATAAGGATAGTTCCGTCCTGCTTGTGACAAGAGAAGAGATCAGGTACTATGAAGAAGACCAACCTGCAACTTTTTTCCATCCAAGCATGTCCCTCGTTCGTGTCAAACGGATGCAGCGGGGAGAGTCTGATTTACTTATTGAGGCATCAGGTGCAGTACCCGGGGACAGCATCGTGGATTGTACAGCGGGGCTCGCGTCGGATGCGATCGTCTTCTCCTATGTTGTTGGCGCTGAAGGGCGTGTTACAGCACTGGAGAGCGCAGAGATCCCAGCGCTGCTCATCCAAGAAGGCTTGGTGCAGTATGAGTCGGAAATACCGGAGCTGAATGCAGCGATGAGACGCATTGAGGTTAGGCGAACACATCACCTTCCTTATTTGCAGCAATTAGACTCGCAGAGTGTAGATGTCGTGTATTTTGACCCTATGTTTCGCAGTCCAATTGAAGAGTCGCATGCGATTTCACCTCTTCGCCATCGTGCGAACGATGAAGCCGTCAGTTTGGCTTCGATCGCAGAAGCTAGACGCGTAGCGCGTAAAAGTATTGTGCTCAAGGAAAGCAGAGACAGTACGGAGTTTGACCGGCTCGGGTTCGAGCATGTATTACGATCAACAACGAAAACAACGTATGGAGTGATTCGATTGTGTTAGCCCCATCAGCCAAGCCGAAATTACTCGTGCTACTTGGTCCCACCGCAGTTGGCAAGACGAAGTTAAGCTTAGAAATTGCGCAGCGCTTCAATTGTGAAATTATTTCTGGTGATTCGATGCAGGTATATCGTGGCATGGACATTGGAACAGCCAAAGCAAGTGAGGCGGAGCAGCAGGTCGTTCCGCATCATTTAATTGACATTCATGATCCTTCGTATTCGTTTTCTGCAGCAGAGTTTCAGGAGCGCGTAAAAGGATTAATCCATGACATCCACTCGCGTGGCAAGCTGCCTTTTATCGTAGGTGGTACAGGATTATATATCGAATCGGTTTGCTACGATTATCAATTTACTGATGTGAGCATGGATGAGGAGTTCCGGCAGGCGCAGGAAGAATTCGCGCATACACATGGGGAAGAAGCCCTGCATGCCAAGCTGCGTGAAATCGATCCTGAGAGTGCAGTCCGACTACATGCGAACGATCGTAGACGTGTGATTCGTGCACTTGAGATTTTCCATATATCTGGAGAAACGATGACCGCTCACTTGGCCTCCCAGAAAAAAGAATCTCCTTACGAACTATGTATTATTGGGCTCACGATGGATCGAGCGCTGCTCTATCAGCGAATTGAAGAACGCATCGATGCGATGATCCAGGAGGGATTGGTCGAAGAGGTACAAGCGCTTCTGGTCGCAGGAACCCCTAAGTCAGCGATTTCGATGCAAGCCCTTGGCTACAAAGAGATCGTCAGTTATTTGGAGCATGAACTCAGTTTCGAAGGCGCAGTGACCCTTCTTAAGCGGGATACACGTCGATTTGCGAAGCGTCAATTGTCTTGGTTTCGGCATATGAAGGACATTGATTGGGTTGATGTAACTGACACAGCAAATTTTTCTGCCCATTTCGAAATGATTAGTGATATACTAGCAGGAAAGTTTGTACATAAAATAGAATATAATTAACAAATATCACCAAGTAGAAAATAGCGCCGTCTGGCGAAAGTTTCATTCCATTAAGGGGGACATACTGATGAACCGAACCATTAATATTCAGGACAATTTTCTAAATCAGCTGCGTAAAGAAAGCATTCCGGTAACCGTATATTTAACTAATGGGTTTCAAATTAGAGGACTTATTCGTGCATTTGACAACTTCACCATCATCATTGACAGCGAAGGCCGTCAGCAAATGGTGTACAAGCATGCCATTTCCACCTTCACTCCTCAGCGTGCTGTCTCGTTAATGGCGGCTGCAGAAGCAACGGAATAATCTGTACATCGCTTCATTTTGCAACTTTTTAATGGACTGAAACGTCTAACCGAATAGAAACATTTGGGAGCAACCTTGTATAAAGGTTGTTCTTTTGTTGGTTTCATCTTCTATCTAGAGAGAAACGAAACGTAAGGGAGTTGGTGAATATGGATAAACCTACGAGAAATCCATCCACGCCGCAAACCAAGCCAAGAGAGTCCAAACAGAGCAATAATAAGGGCTCCAAGAAGAAAAGATTTAATGCTCGTAAGCTCATTATGGGTTCCATCATTGCTGCAATTGTCGCTGTTATCTGTGCGACGGGGATTTATATTATCGTCATTATGAGCGGTTTCAAAATCTTGGATGCCAATATTGATAAAATTATCAGTACGACAGAGTCGACCCTTATTTATGCACAAGAGGAAGGTAAAGATAAGGATGGGAAAGACAAACCTGCCACGGAGATATCGAAAATTTATCGTGGCGAAAATCGGGAGAGTGTCAATATCAAAGACGTTCCTGAGCGGTTGAAGCAAGCTTTTATCGCTACCGAGGATCGCCGTTTCAATGAGCATTCGGGTGTTGATTTGAGAGCGATCGGGCGTGCCCTTGTCACGGATGTTATCCACATGAGTGCCGTTGAAGGCGGCAGCACGATCACGCAGCAGCTAGCTAAGAACGTATTCCTAAGCTCAGAGAAGACGGCTTTCCGAAAAGGAACAGAGATGTCTATTGCGTTTGCGCTTGATGAGCGCTTTACGAAGGATGAAATTCTGGAGAAATATTTGAATCGTATTTTCTTCGGGAGTAACGCATACGGCATTAAATCTGCTGCTAAGGTTTACTTTGGTAAATCGAATTTAAATGATTTGAAGGTTTGGGAAATTGCAACCTTGGCAGCTTTGCCGAAAGCACCCTCACGTTATTCACCCTTGACTCATCCTGACTTATCTAAGGAACGTCGTGCCGTTGTCCTCCGATTGATGACTGATCAAGGTTATATTACGGAGGCCGAGCGTGCAGAGGCTGCTGCTGTTGATTATGTGCCGCCAGCTACCGCTAGCACAGGTACGAAAGAATATGCTTCTTTCGTGGATTACGTTGTGGATGAAGCGGAAGAGATGTATGGCATCGAAGAAGATGAGCTTTTGACCAAAGGTTACCGCATTTACACAACGATGAATATCAAAGCTCAGAAGACCATAGAGCAAACCTATGCCAATCCGAGTTTTTTCCAAAAAGACGCATCTGACGGTCAGAAGATTCAGAGCTCCATGGTTATTTTGGATAATAAAACCGGTGGCATTATGGGATTAATCGGCGGCCGGGATTATAAGACCAAAGGCTTTAGCCGTGTGTACTCGAAGAGACAGCCAGGTTCTTCATTTAAACCGATTGCGGTCTATGGGCCAGCGTTGGATAGTGGGAACTATACACCGTATTCGTTGTTAGATGATACGCAGACGTCTTTCGGTTCGTACACACCACAAAACTATGATCGCCAGACACATGGGCAAGTGACCATGTTCGAAGCTGTTAAGAAATCATACAATTTGGCGCCTGTTTGGTTATTAAGTAAAATGGGTGTTAAGACGGGGACCAAATTTGCTGAGAAGCTAGGTATTACCTTAAATGCACAGAAGGATCAGAATTTAGCTGTTGCGTTAGGCGGTCTAACAGATGGTGTATCGCCATTGCAAATGGCTAGAGCCTATACGGCTTTTGCCAATCAAGGGAATATGAATAAAACGCATGCGATTCTACGTATAACCGATGCGCAAGGCAAAGAAATTGCAGTATATAAGCCTGAGAAAAAGCAGGTTATTCAGCCGTCAACTGCCTATTACATGACGTTGTTGCTACAAGGTGTTGTAGAGACAGGAGGTACGGGTGTCAAAGCGAAGCTTAATCGTCCAGTTGCAGGGAAAACAGGCTCAACGGGACTTGATATTAAGGGCATTGAACAGTACGATCGTGATGTTTGGTTCGTTGGTTATACGCCTGAATGGACTGCGGCAGTGTGGGAAGGCTTCGATAAGGTCGATTCCAAGCATTATGTGACGGTTGGAAGCGGCAGTACAGCTGCTCTTTTCAAGGAAATCATGACGAAGTCCTTGGAAGGTAAACCAGTTACAAACTTCGTGAAGCCTGCGAATGTAGAAGATTTGAAAGAACCACCTACTGGGATTGCGGATGTGACGGCGACTTACGTGCCTGAAATCAAGCAAGTGAAGCTAGCATGGACCTCCTTAGGTGAGAAAGTTAGCTATCAAGTGTATCGTAAAGCCGCTGCAGAGGCTGAAGCGAAGATGATTGTTTTAACAGCGAAAGCACAAATCGAGGACACGACTATTGATAACGGTGTAACGTATCAATATTACGTAGTTCCTGTTGAAACGGATACGAATAACCCTGGGGCGAAGTCCAACGTCGTTTCAATCGAAATTCCGAAGGATGATTCGCTGCCTAATGGCGGCATTCCATCACCTTCTCCATCGGGATCGCCACTACCATCACCTGGTAATGGGCAGAATCCATCCCCAACGCCTAGTGGGAAGCCTGTTCCATCGCCATCACCTGGGGCAACTGTTAAACCAGGCACCGGGACGGAAACAGGGCCTAGCCCAACTCCGAGCCCATCGACGAGTCCAAAGCCTAGTCCAACGCCGTCGCCGGCAAGTAAGCCGATTGACGACAAGCCAAAGAATGGTGCGTAAGCAGATGGCTGGTGAACTGTAAGGCCCTGAAAGGGCCTTATCGTTCCCACAGGGCTGCCGAGGACAAGCTTTTAAGGTCCCAACAGGTCGTTAAGGTAGCATTTTTCACCACCGAAGGCTTAATCTGAGTCACATTTTTGCCTTAGATACACGAATTTCAATCAAATTTTAATCTGGAGGCCCTACCGATGAACCTATTCAACAAAACCTTGAAACCCAAAATGCTGATCACCGCTTCATTACTTACTTTAACCCTAATCGCTTCCGCGTGCGGTAATAAACCAACGGAAACGACTGGCGGCACAGCAACGCCTGCTTCTAGCACCAAAGCACCTGCAGCGGCTGCAAATGCATCACCTGCTGCTTCACCAGCGGCAGCCAAGCAGTGGAGTAAAGCGCCGGATATGATCATTGATACGAACAAAAAATATCAAGCTGAAGTTACTACATCCAAAGGATCATTCACCATTGATTTGTACGCGAAGGAAGCACCGAAAACGGTAAACAACTTCGTCTTCTTATCCAAAGAGGGCTTTTATAACAACCTGACGTTTCACCGTATTATTAAAACATTCATGATCCAAACGGGTGATCCACAAGGCACAGGCAGAGGTGGTCCAGGATATCAATTTGCAGATGAGCTGAAAAACGGTCATACCTACGAACCAGGTACGGTGGCAATGGCGAATTCAGGTAAGAATACAAATGGCAGCCAATTTTTCATATGTTCGGGTGCGGATTGCGCTAATTTGAATAGTCAGCCGAATTATTCGATTTTCGGTAAAGTTACAGCAGATAGTATGGCTACAATTTTGAAAATCGCAGAGACACCCGTGGAAATGGGTGGAGAGGCTTCCCCAAGTAAGCCAAAAGAAAAGGTAACGATTAACACCATTTTGATCAAAGAAAAATAAACTAACATAAAGAACGCTTTCATACTGGATAGGAGTGGATCGCATGAAACAACCGTGCCTATTGTTCCATGGATTTACAGGTGGACCTTATGAGGTTGAGCCGTTAGCTCGGCATTTACGAGAGCGTGGTCAGCTGTGTGAGGTGCCCATCCTACCTTGGAATGGAGAAAACCGGCATCAGCTGCATGCTTCGCGTTGGGAAGATTGGGTGCAGGCAGCCGAATGGCATGCGGCGAAAATGACAGAAACCCACGGTTCATTTGATATGGTTGGATTCTCAATGGGGGGTCTTCTGGCCGCCTATCTATCTGTTCGCTACCCTGTTCGGAGGCTGATCCTGCTAAACACAGCTGTCATTTACGTCAGTCCAGGCAGGCTGCTGAACGTCCTTCGTGATGAATGGAAGTATCAACGTAAAATCAGTTTAATCAAAGGGAAATCAACCCCACTCGTTGCGACCTGGCAATTTACGAGACTTGTCCGACATTTGAAGCCGGAGTTGAGTCAGGTGAATAAGCCTACACTAATCGCGCAGTCGGAGAGAGATCAAGTCATTCATCCCCAAAGTGCGCGATATATTTATAGCAAGCTTAGAGGGCAACGTGAGCTTCATTGGCACGCAAGATCGGATCATTTAATCTGTTTGAGCGAGGACGCGCCAGCATTATTCCGGCAAGTTAGCGCATTTCTGGATAAGGAGTAGGAAGGATGACGGCAAAGCCCAGTATGAACAAAAAACAACGTGCCCACTCACCCTCGCCACCGAAGAGGAAAGCCAACTCATCTAAAGGCAAAACGCCATCCAAGCTCTATCGTATATTTGTGAGGACGTTTCAATTCATTTTGATCGCCTTTACGCTGCTTGTTGGTTGGATTGCTTTTATCCAGTGGAAGGTTCAGGTGGGACCGCATCAGGCCTTGCCGAAGCAAGTAGATGTAGGTATTGTATTAGGCGCTTCTTTGCGCAATGACATCCCAAGTCCAGGTTTGCAAGAACGGCTTGACTTAGCCGTGGATTTGTACAAGCAGGGGCGATTTAAGAATCTTATAGTAACAGGCGGTTTGGATCACAATGGCTCCACTTTGACAGAAGCAGAGGGTATGAGGGACTATTTGGTGAAAAATGGGGTGCCAAAGGCTGGCATTTTCATCGAGCCGAAGGCGACGAGTACGTATGAGAATCTACTGTTCAGTAAGCAAATTATGGATGAAAAGGGGCTTGTGAGCTCGATCATTATCACCCATAAGTTTCATGGCTCTCGTTCACAAGATATTGCAGAAACGATTGGCTTCATAGATCCGCTTGTTTCCTCTACGAAGTCAGAGGTGCTCTTCATGCCGTATCATGATACGAGGGAAACGCTGGCGTACACGAATTGGTACTTAACCAAACTGCAATTGAAGCTCGGGCTGAAATAAAAAGAAAGCATGACAGGGAAGCGGGGAAATCCGCTGCTTGTCATGCTTTTTCTCATTTAGCCATTTACGATGGCTCCGCCATTGATATGTAGAATTTGCCCCGCCATATAGGAAGAGTCCTCACTGGCCAAAAATACATAGCTCGGAGCCAATTCGCTAGGCTGTCCTGCTCTTTTCATCGGCGTTGTTGAGCCGAATACCTCAACTTCCTGAGCCGTAAACGTGGACGGAATCAGCGGAGTCCAGATCGGGCCGGGAGCGACTCCGTTCACGCGAATTCCTTTGGCGTTCAATTGGAGTGAGAGCGAGCGTGTAAAGGTGACGATAGCACCTTTCGTTGATGAATAATCAATTAATTGCTCATGCCCGTGATAGGCGGTGATCGATGCGGTGTTTATAATCGCACTTCCAGATTTCAAATGAGGAAGTGCGGCTTGCGTCATATAGAAGTAAGAGAAAATGTTTGTTCGAAATGTACGTTCAAGCTGAGCTGACGTAATGTCCGTGATGCTTTTCTGGGGATGCTGTTCAGCAGCATTGTTAACAAGAATGTCGAGTTTTCCAAACTCTTTAATGACTTGCGCAACAATCTGCTTACAGAAGCTCTCATCCCCAATGTCGCCTGCGACATGTAGACATTTGCGGCCCGCTTGCTCCACATGCCGATGTGTTTCTTCAGCGTCCTTATGTTCATTCAGGTAGACGATGATAACATCGGCGCCTTCCTTGGCATATGCGACAGCGATGGCGCGACCAATGCCGCTATCACCTCCAGTGATGATGGCGACTTTATCCTTTAGCTTACCAGCAGGTTTATAGCTGGCTTTATCAAATTCGGGTAGTGGCTTCATTTCGGACTCGATGCCTGGTTGGTGGTTCTGGTGCTGAGGCGGGAATACAGGTTTTTCCTTCGTGGCAGTCATGTATTGGCTCCTTTCATCCTAGAAATTCTTTGTTAGGATGATACAAGAGAACCTAAATCATACTTCACACGGTAATGATAGGCATATTTCGTTTGATAGCTAAGCTTCTCATACAAGGAGACCGCGGGTACGTTGCTGGCGATAACTTGCAAATATTGCTGGGCTGCGCCTTGGGAAATGCTCCATTCAGTCAATGCGTGAAGTATAGCGTATCCATAGCCTTTACCGCGGTGCTCTTCGTGAACAATGACATTGACGAAGCCAGCCCATTCGCCCTCTACAATGGCTGTGCCAAGTGCGACTATTTGCCCTTGATCCTTTAATGTGATGAAAGCTTTTGGTGATGGCATCCTTTCACATAAGCCTTGATAAAAGCTCCGACGTTCTTCGGGGTACTTTTCAAGAAAGAGGAACCCGTCCAGCCATTCCTTCGTTACGGTTTGTGAAATCACTACATCTAGAGATGATGAGGAAGGGTATTGCTTCTGTATTCGCTCTAGCGCGTATGCAGCTACCTGACTAGATTCAGCCGTCATCATATAACAAGGAGTATCCAGTTCGTACCCTTGCGCTTGTAGTAAGCTATCCAACTGTTCGGGAGAGGCGTTACTAATATGAAAAATAGCAGGTAATCCGTGACTATGGTAAAATTGTTCAACACGCGATAGCCAATTCTCATCTTTGGGGTAAGATCCTATAGCAAACACGCTGTTTGCTCGTTTGGTAATGCCCTGTGAAGCTCTGAGTAGCCAATGATCAACCATTGTGCTTGCTTCTGCTGGCCACGTATTTGCTGCAATACGATCAAGTATTTCGAAAAAATCACGTTCTGTTTGCATGAAAAGGTGCCTCCATTCCATAAAGTATTACATAAATATACATTTTTATGTATAAAAATTCAATAAATTATTTTGGAAATGTGCTTATCAATTTTACCGTATTTGATTTGTAGGAGGTAATCTACGATGGAATTACGATTGCGATCAGCCACGTTGGAAGACTACGAAGCTGCGAATGCCATCATTCGCGAAGGTCAAGAAGAGCATGCGGAGGCATTGCCAGATCGATTTGCTCGATTAGATCATGTTGTGGCGATGGGGTGGTATCGAAGCTTCTCTGCTAAGACAGACAAAGAGATTATTGTGGCGGAGCTTGGGTCTGAAGTCGTCGGATTGGCTATGTTAGAAATGAAGAAAAGTCCAAGCTACGAAGCGCTTGTGCCTCGCAGGTATGCCTATTTGAATGAGCTTGCGGTTGCGTCCGCGCACCAGCGGCAAGGAATTGGCAAGGAGCTATATCATGCTTCTGCCCAGTGGGCGCGAGAACGCGATGCCGCATCACTTGAGCTGAATGTGTGGGAATTTAATGATCGGGCGCTGCACTTTTATGCATCCCTTGGCATGCTGACCTTAAATCGAACACTGACGACAAATATCACGAAATTAGAACGAACAGCAGATACTATCGTATAACTCCGACGGCTGCGGTCTAAAATGGCGTGCACAAGCGTAGGATGGTGGATACGAACTAATAATCCATCATGTAAACGAGGTGATCCTCATGAGTGGTAGAAGCTTGCCATCCAGACAAATCAACATCGTTTTACGGCAGCCGGAACCTGGCAGTCAGCGGCGTACTGTTGAGGGATCAGGTGGGCAGTCAGGCGCTTCACCCCTTGCCGACGCCGAGCCTATGATCTCTGGCAAAAGGACGCCAATGGAGGGTCCGCTATCGGATATTTTCAAAGAGCTGAATCAACTGATTGGCTTAGAAAATGTCAAAGAGCTGGTGCATGAAATTTACGCGCTCCTCCAGATTTCCCAATTTCGTGTTGAAGCCGGACTTATGAGCAATGCTCATGTGTACCATATGATTTTCAAGGGCAGTCCTGGAACAGGGAAAACGACGGTAGCACGGCTGCTAGGTCGTATGTTTCACGCCATGGGTGTGCTAAGTAAGGGGCATTTCATTGAAGTGGAGCGTGCAGACCTCGTTGGTGAATACATCGGGCATACCGCACTGAAAACGCGTGATTTAATGAAAAAAGCGATGGGCGGCGTCCTGTTTATTGATGAAGCGTATAGCTTGGCAAGAGGCGGCGAAAAGGATTTTGGAAAGGAATCAATTGATGCATTAGTGAAGGGGATGGAAGATAAGAAAAATGAGTTTATTCTCATTCTGGCTGGTTATAGCGAAGAAATGGAACAGTTCCTAGCGACAAACCCTGGACTTCCTTCTCGGTTTCCAATTCAAATTGAATTCGAGGATTATCCCATCGATCAATTGATCCAAATTACAGAGCTGATGGCGAAGGATCGGGAGTATGTCCTGCTGCCACAAACCCTTGCGAAGCTGAAGCAGCACCTCAGCGATGAAAAAGCGATGACCTGGCGTGCATTTAGTAACGCTAGATACGTTAGGAACATTTTGGAGAAAGCGATGCGGCATCAAGCCGTACGATTGTTAAGTCAATATGTGAATACGCCTTCCAAAATTGAACTGATGTCGATACGTCCGGAAGATATAAAATTCAAATGATCGTTCTTCGAACCATTTAACTGATTGAAGTTAGATGGTTTTTTCTTGCGTTTATTTCCTAATTTTTACTATATGTATAGGGTGATTCTGAGTAAGTCCGTTATAATCGAATTTTCCTGTTCGTCAAATTGACTTTCCTAATCATTTCCTCCACAATGATGAAGGAATAGGCCTTTTTGGCCTAATTTCATTCATTTTAAGCATGATGCGGGAAGTAAAGGAGACGACTATGAAAACAACTTCACATATGGTTGAAAAAGAAATCGATGACAGAGCCGTGCTCGTCAGTTTGATTACACAGAAGCAGAAGAAAAATGAGCTTCTGGCCGAGTATTCGTTGCAAGAGCTTGTGAAGCTGGCAGAAACGGCTGGCGTCCAGGTGCTGGAGACGATGACACAGAACAAAGAAGCTAAAGATACCAAGTGGTTTATTGGGAAAGGGAAAGTCGAAGAATTGAAGCTGTTATTGGAAGAACATGGCGGGAATACAGCCATCTTCGATCAGGAGCTCTCAGGTGCACAGGTTCGTAATTTGGAAGCGGCGCTTGATGTGAAAATTATTGATCGTACGCAACTCATTTTGGATATCTTTGCACAG
This sequence comes from Paenibacillus sp. P4_A9, assembly GCF_056402415.1. NCBI lineage: Bacteria > Bacillati > Bacillota > Bacilli > Caryophanales > Paenibacillaceae > Paenibacillus > Paenibacillus sp. P4_A9. The sequence goes on along the minus strand of NZ_JBFUHL010000015.1, from coordinate 82,822 downwards.
CGTGCCAAAACACGAGAAGGGATTATCCAGGTTGAATTAGCACAGCTGAGCTATCTCTTGCCAAGACTATCAGGTCAAGGCAAGAACTTGTCACGTCTGGGTGGTGGCATCGGGACGAGAGGACCAGGGGAATCCAAGCTGGAAACGGATCGCCGGCATATCCGCGGGCGAATTGATGAACTGAAAGCGCAGCTGGAGGAAGTTGTTCGTCACCGTACCTTGCATCGGGAACGCCGTAAGAAAAGCGGTGTATTCCAAGTTGCCCTCGTTGGGTATACCAATGCAGGGAAGTCGACACTATTGAAGCAATTGACGCAAGCAGATGTGTATATTGAAGATCAGCTGTTTGCAACCTTAGACCCGACTTCACGGACGATGGTATTGCCAAGTGGGAAGGAGATCGTTCTCACGGATACGGTAGGCTTTATTCAGAATCTTCCCCATGATCTTGTCGCTTCGTTCCGCGCGACGTTGGAAGAAGCGAATGAGGCTGATTTAATTCTGCATGTCGTGGATAGCTCGACAGAGATGCGTAACGAGCAAATGCGTGTTGTTGGAGAGGTATTAGAGCAGCTAGGTGCCCATCAGAAGGAACAAATAACGGTCTTTAATAAAATTGATCTTATCCCGCAAGAGGAATGCGATTTGCTCTCTGCCGAAGGCGAGTTCATGAGAGTGAGTGCTTACACCCCTGAGGATCTAGAACGGCTTCGTATCACCATTGAAGATAAGTTGATGGGCGATAGTAAGGAGTTCCGTATTCCAGCCGATAAAGGGGATATCATTGCCCTAATGTATCGTATCGGTGAAGTGCTTGAGACGGATGTGGATGGGGAAGATATGGTGTTCAAGGTTCGTGTGAACAAAGACGACTATGTAAAATTGGCTTATCAACTCGTTAATTATGATCAGTCAGTAGCGAAGTCAGAGCAGGATGAGAACGAGGGAGAGAACTACTAAGATGCATTTCGGGGAAAAGGTAATGGCGAGAATGGAAAGCGCGGAGCAACGTGTCGAGAGCGCTTTTCGACAAATTGAGAAAACCATTGATCTCAATCAATGGAAGGTCATTCGTGCCTTCCAAGAACATAAGGTAAGTGATTATCATTTTGCTTCCTCAACGGGTTATGGCTACAATGATCGAGGGAGAGAAGTACTTGACCTTGTGTATGCGGATGCGATGGGAGCAGAAGCAGCACTAGTTCGCCCTCACTTTGTTTCGGGGACACATACCATCGGAACTGCTTTGTTTGGTGTACTCCGCCCTAGCGAACATCTACTTTACATCACGGGTAAGCCCTATGATACGTTACATAAAGTCATTGGTAAGCCTGGCGACGGAACAGGCTCCTTGCAGGACTTTGGCATCGGCTACAGCGAGGTCGAGCTCTTGGAGGATGGATCACCGGATTGGCCTGCGATCTCGGCGGCCATTCAGCCGAACACGAAGGTGATCGGCATTCAACGTTCACGCGGCTACTCGTGGCGGCCTTCGTTCACAGTAGACCAAATCGGCGAAATGGTCCGATTTGTGAAAGAGATTAACCCCGAGCTGATTGTCTTTGTAGACAATTGCTATGGTGAATTTACCGAGCTGCAGGAGCCGACGCAGGTTGGCGTCGATCTGATGGCCGGTTCGCTAATCAAGAACCCCGGCGGCGGCATCGCCCCTTCGGGCGGCTATATCGCCGGGCGACGCGACCTCGTGGAGCTCGCCGCGTACAGACTGACCGCCCCCGGTATTGGGGGCGAGGTCGGGGCCATGCTCGGCGCGACGCGAGCGATGTTTCAAGGGCTATTTCTTGCCCCGCACTTGGTGGGGCAAGCCGTCAAGGGCTCGGTCTTCGCAGCTGCGATGTTCGAAGACCTCGGCTTCGTGAGCCATCCGCGCTGGGACGCGCAGCGGACGGACTTAATTCAAGCGATCCGCTTCACCTCGGCGGAGCATTTGATTACGTTCGTGCAAGGCATCCAGAAGGCGTCTGCCGTGGATTCGCATGTCGTGCCCGAACCTTGGGACATGCCTGGCTACGAGCATCCGGTCATTATGGCAGCAGGTACGTTCATTCAAGGAGGCAGCTTGGAGCTGTCAGCCGATGCCCCGATTCGTGAACCGTATATCGTGTACATGCAGGGCGGCTTGACCTACTCACATTGTAAGTTAGGTGTATTAACGGCAATCCAACATATGGAAGACAAGGGATTACTGTGAAAATTTAAACTGTGAACAAACCTGACACTCCTTGACACGTTTTTGTTAGAAAGGTACAATAAGAGTAAGGTACTTACTGACCAGGAGTGATTAGCATGAGTGATGAGATACGTAGAAATATGGCGTTATTCCCCATTGGAATCGTCATGAAGCTGACTGATTTAACCGCTAGACAAATTCGATATTATGAGCAACATGAACTGATTATCCCGGCTAGAACAGCTGGTAATCAACGGCTCTATTCGTTTAATGACGTAGAACGTCTTCTTGAGATTAAAGATCTGATTGAAAAAGGTGTGAACATCGCGGGGATCAAGCAGGTTCTTATCCCAGTGGATAAGGATTCTGAGGATGCAACGATCCTAAACGAGCATACCGAAGTGAAACGGAAAGAATTAACCGACTCTCAATTGCACAAAATGCTTAAGCAGCAATTGATTGGCGGGGGGAAACGCCCAGATCAGGTTTCATTGATTCAAGGACAGTTATCCAGATTTTACAAATAAGATCGTTAGCGAATGGCGCTTAACAATTGAGAGGAGAATGCACACGTGAGCTATCACATTAACTATTCCAAAGAAGATATTCTTCGCATCGCCAAAGCAGAAAACGTTCGTTTCATCCGTTTGCAATTCACAGACTTAATGGGAAGTATTAAGAACGTAGAAATCCCGTATAGCCAGCTTGAAAAAGCCCTTGATAATAAAATGATGTTCGATGGATCTTCCATCGAAGGTTATGTGCGCATTGAAGAATCGGATATGTATTTGTATCCGGATTTAGATACATGGGTTATTTTCCCATGGGTAACTGAAAGCAAAGTCGCTCGTTTGATCTGCGACATTTATATGCCGGATGGCACTCCGTTCCCTGGGGATCCGCGCGCGATTTTGAAAAACGCGTTGAAGCAAGCGGAAGAAATGGGCTATTCAGCCATGAATGTTGGACCAGAACCGGAATTCTTCCTATTCAAAACGGATGAAAAAGGTAATCCAACAACCGAATTGAATGACCAAGGTGGTTACTTCGATTTGGCACCGATGGATCTTGGTGAAAACTGCCGTCGTGATATCGTGTTAACACTGGAAGAAATGGGCTTTGAAATTGAAGCATCTCACCATGAAGTAGCACCAGGACAGCACGAAATTGACTTTAAATACGCAGATGCGATTAAAGCGGCTGACCAAATTCAAACTTTCAAGCTTGTTGTTAAAACCGTAGCTAGACAGCATGGTTTGCATGCAACATTTATGCCGAAGCCTTTGTTCGGAATGAATGGTTCAGGTATGCATTGTCACCAATCCTTGTTCAAAGGTGAGACGAATGCGTTCTATGAAGAGAGCGACAAATTAGGTTTGAGCACAGTGGCAAGACAATATATGGCGGGCGTACTTCGTCATGCGCGTTCTTTCGCAGCGATTACAAACCCAACAGTAAACTCTTACAAACGTCTAGTTCCAGGTTATGAAGCACCTTGCTATGTAGCTTGGTCAGCGAGTAACCGAAGCCCAATGATTCGGATTCCAGCTTCCCGTGGCCTAAGCACACGTGTTGAAGTTCGTAATCCAGATCCAGCGGCAAATCCTTACCTAGCACTGGCTGTTATGCTTGCTGCTGGTTTGGATGGCATTAAGAACAAAATGCAGCTTCCTCCGCCAACAGATCGTAACATCTATGTAATGACGGAAGAAGAGCGTGAGAGCGAAGGGATCCCTAGCTTGCCGCTCAACTTGAAACAAGCGTTGGATGAGTTGCTTCGTGATGATGTCATTTGCGATACGCTTGGCGAACATGCATTAGCTCATTTCTATGAATTGAAAGAAATTGAGTGGGACATGTACCGCACACAAGTTCACCAATGGGAAAGAGATCAATATCTGTCCCTGTACTAGGTTTTAAAGAAGACAACTAGATATTTAAAGCCCGTCAGTCTCGCATATGTGAGTTGATGGGCTTTTTAACGCGAAGGAGATTAATTGAACTGTGGACAATTTTGATCATAATTTAGAAAAGTATGCAGAGCTAGTGATTCGAGTCGGGGTCAACTTGAATAAAGGCCAAGACCTGTTGGTGGAAGCGCCTATTGAAACACTGGAGTTAACTAGGCTTATCGTGCAAAAAGCCTATGAAGCTGGCGCAAATTATGTGCATGTGCATTGGCAGGATGATGTCGTTACGCGTAGTAAGTTTGATTATGCGCAAGTTGACTCAATGGACTACTACCCTGAGTGGTATTCGACGATGCTGGAACGGTTTGTTGAGAACGGTGGAGCTTTGTTGAACATTAAGGTGCCGAATCCGAATCTATACGATGGTATTGACGCTAGTCTGATTTCTAGAGCGTCCAAAGCAGCGTCAACTGCAAGAGCCAAGTATCAGCACTATGTGCGAACTGGTGAGTTTAGCTGGTGTCTAATTAAAGCGCCTACAGAAGCTTGGGCTTCTATTGTGTATGCGGATCTGCCAGAAGAGCAGCGTATACCTGCGATGTGGGATGCGATCTTCAAAATTAACCGTGTTTATGAAGCTGATCCTGTGGCCGCTTGGCAGTCACATTTGGATACGCTGAAAGCCACACATAGCTTATTGAATGAAAGAAGCTACAAAGCTCTGCGCTATCGAGCTACGGGTACGGATTTGCGTGTTGAACTGCCAGAAGGACATATTTGGCTTGGCGGGGATAATGAGAATGCACGAGGCATTCGGTATGTAGCTAATATGCCGACGGAAGAAGTGTTCACCATTCCGAAACGAACGGGTGTTCGCGGTACGGTTGCTAGTACAATGCCTTTGAATATTAATGGGGCGTTAGTGGATCGGTTTTCATTCACGTTCGAAGAAGGAAAGGTTGTGGACTTCCAGGCTGAGGTTGGGCATGACCATTTGGCCAGGTTATTGGATATGGATGAAGGGGCGCGCTATTTGGGTGAGCTAGCGCTTGTGCCGTTTGATTCTCCAATTTCTAATTTAAATCGTATTTTCTATAATACGGGGATTGATGAGAATGCTTCCTGCCACTTGGCATTAGGTAGTTGTTATCCGATCAATTTGCAGGACGGTACAACACTATCCAGAGAGGAATTGAAGGCTCGCGGAGGGAACAGCTCCTTAATACACGTAGATTTCATGATAGGATCAGCGGAGCTAGAGATCGATGGAGAACTACCGGATGGGACGATTGAACCGATCTTCCGTGCGGGGAACTGGGTATTGTCATTTTAAAAGAAAAAGCAAAGCTCTCAAGTGAGTTATCACTTTGAGAGCCTTGCTTTTTTTTGATTATCCGTGTTCTTACATATCCCGGAACAAGCCGATAACGCGACCGAGAATGGTCACATTTTTCAATAGTATTGGTTGTAATGCGGAGTTCTCCGGTTGAAGGCGAATATGATCCTTCTCCTTGTAGAAGCGCTTAACCGTAGCTTCATCATCTTCGGTCATCGCGACAACGATATCGCCGTTGTTCGCCGTTTGTTGCTGCTTAACAATGACGTAGTCGCCATTATGAATACCAGCTTCAATCATACTGTCACCCATAATGCTAAGCATGAACACGTTGTTGTCACCTACCATGCTTGAAGGAAGCGGGAAGTAATCTTCGATATTCTCAGTGGCAGTAATAGGAACACCAGCCGTTACTTTACCAATAAGGGGAACACGAGCGACGGAGACTGCGAATTGGGATTCGGCACCATCCAGCCCTAGGATTTCGATTGCACGCGGTTTGGTAGGATCTCGACGAATCATGCCTTTTTTCTCAAGACGCTCTAAATGCCCATGTACGGTAGAACTAGAAGCTAGTCCAACAGCTTCGCCGATTTCTCTAACGGATGGCGGGTAGCCCTTATCTTTCACTTCGTTCTTAATGAATTCCATGATTGCTTGTTGACGCTGCGAAATTTTACTCATAAGATATCACTCCAATACTGGGAATCATTACCCAAAGTATAACATAGAACCCGAGTTCGTACAAACATAAGTTCGAACAAAATGGTTGACTCAAACATGTGTTCGTGTTATTCTGATATCAGAACAAATGTTTGGGGGATGATTTTATGTATATGGCTTATTCACAATCGAACGCAACAACAACACTTCGAGGTACTGCTCATGCATCCAAAGGGATGACGGTTAAACGGGGTTATTCGAAACTACTACTTCGTTTCTTGCTGATAGCAGTAATTCTTGGAACTGTGTTTTCGTTTGGTGCGATCGTACAAGCCTATGCAGGCGATGAGTCCGTTACTGTGCCTACGCCAATCACTTCCGTTCAATCATCGGTGAAAGTTACCCAGCATGAAAAGGTTGTCATCCAAAGCGGGGATACGCTATGGGAAATCGCAGAAGCTCACAAAAATAAGAGTGAGAACACACGTTCTTACGTTGAAAAAATGAAAGCATTAAATCATTTAGCGAGCAGTTCTTTACAAGAGGGGCAAGTTCTCTTACTTCCTTAATGAACTAATTATTAGTTAACTATATAGATGAATGTTCGAGACATAGTCGCCAGTCGCTATGTCTCTTTGCATTGTAACCTTGACAATCCTAATCGGGGATGGCAAAGTAGTACTCATATTGAAATTTTGACTGGGAGGATTACAATGAGTGACAGCATGGATAAGACGATTGAACGTATCAATGAATTAGCTCGGAAGGCGAAGACTGTTGAAGGTTTAACTGATGCAGAGATTGATGAGCGCAATGAGCTAAGAAAGATCTATATCAATGCATTTAGGGGTAACTTGAAGGTCCAACTTGATTCCATTAAGTTTACTGACGAAGAGAATTAAGCTTACACATAGATACTACATTCAAAGGGGAAATGAATGATGACGTTGAAAGCTGTGCTTTTTGATTTGGATGATACGCTATTATGGGATGATCGTAGTGTGGAGGAAGCCTTTGCTGCTACTTGTGCAGAAGCGGCGAAGCTTGTCGATGTGAATCCAGAGGAATTGGAAGCTTCTGTTCGTAAAGAAGCAAGGAGCTTATATGAATCCTTCGAAACATTCCCATTTACCAAAATGATTGGGATCAACCCGTTTGAAGGGCTATGGGCTAATTTCACACAAGGCGAGGACGAAAACTTTCGCAAATTAGAGAAGCTGGCACCCGGATACCGTACGGAATCATGGACGAGAGGGCTTGCGGGGCTAGGGATTGAAAATAGAGAGCTTGGGAACAAGCTAGGTGAATTGTTTGCAGCTGAACGCCGCAGTCGTCCCTATGTGTATGAAGAAACTTTCCGCGTGTTAGATGCCTTGAAAGGAAATTACAAGCTGCTTCTATTAACTAACGGCTCGCCAGATTTGCAAAAAGAGAAGTTAGCAGGTGTTCCTGCGATTGCTTCTTACTTTGATCACATTGTGATTTCAGGTGAATTTGGACAAGGGAAGCCAGCTAAAGCTATTTTTAACTATGCACTGGGTCTGCTTGAGATTGAAGCTGAGGAAGGCATCATGATCGGAGACAAGCTAACGACTGATATTCTGGGGTCGGGAAGTATTGGTATGCGTAACATTTGGATTAACCATCACGGACTGCAAAGTGGCGATGAGATCGTGCCTGCTTATGAAGTAACGCGACTTCAAGATATTTTACCGATTATTATGAACGGTTAATTCAATAGAAAGAAAGCCCAGCAGTTACTCTAGACCCAATGGTCTGAAGTGCTGCTGGGCTTTTCATTGTGTAACGATTAAGCTTTAATGAATTGTGGATCATCAACATTATAAGCAACCCAGCCATCTTTTTCGATGAAAAGGCGAACAGCAACGATTTCACGGTTCTCCATCAAGGTAAAGAAATGGTTCGTGTTCTCAGGAACGGAGATCACATCGCCTGGCTCAAGTTCTACATCGAAATAGCCGAGTTCTTCGGATTTGATAATGAAAATTCCTTTACCTGAAACAATAGCGCGAATTTCATCTTCCGTGTGCGTGTGCACTTGCTCGAACTTTTTCAGTAGTTCTTCGATATTCGGTGTTACATCAGAAAGTGAGATAACGTCCCAAATTTCGTAACCGCGTCTAGCAGCTAGATCTTTAATTTCAGCTTCATACGTGGAAATGATTTCTGCCTTCTCATCATCACTAAGGATAAATTTCTCGCGAAGCGCTTCAGGAAGCTTGTTTGCATCCCAATGCTCATATACAACCTCTTGACTATCTAAGAAGGCTTTTACTTCCGCTTCGCCCTCGATACGTTCATTGGTATTACGAATTCTAATTTGTGCCACGTTACATCCCTCTTTCATTAATAAATATAACCATATTATAGAGGATATCAAGCTAACTGTCGATGGAAGGATATAAGTTTTTCCGATAAAACCTATAGGAATTAACCTCCACATCATAAAGCATATTTTCGTTATACGAAAAAGGCTTTATGATTGGCGATAAAACTAACCTCTAAACGCGGTCGATCACCCTCGAATGACATCGAAATAAGTTTTATCATAATTCGAAATCTTTTCATAGAAGCCGTATTCTGTTAAACTAAATCTTAACATAATTTGTCGTTTTTTTTCTCGTTTAGGTTTAGGAAAAGTTGAAAGGGAGTCTTGCCATGAAGAAACCACCGATTCAAGAACAGCTTAAGAAGAAGATTATGATCCTAGATGGTGCCATGGGTACGATGATTCAGCAAGAGAATTTGACCGCTGAGGATTTCGGAAGTGATGACCTGGATGGATGTAATGAAATTCTATGTGTTACGCGTCCAGATGTCATTCAAAAAATTCATGAAGCTTATTTCGCCGCTGGCGCTGATATGATAGAAACAAATACGTTCGGAACGACAAGTGTCGTTCTGGCGGAGTATGATTTGCAGGATCGTCACCGGGAGTTGAACATTGCCGCTGCGAAATTGGCGATTGCTGCAGCAGAGAAATATTCGACGCCAGAATGGCCTCGTTATGTTGTGGGCGCTATGGGGCCGACGACCAAAACCTTGTCAGTGACAGGTGGCGTTACATTCGAACAACTGGAAGAAAGCTACTACGAGCAGGCTCTTGCGCTTGTTGAAGCTGGTGTTGACGCCATGCTGCTTGAGACTTCCCAAGATACGCTGAACGTAAAAGCAGGCAGTATTGGGATTCGCAGAGCTTATGAAACATTAGGTGTAGAGCTTCCAATTATGATCTCCGGAACGATTGAGCCGATGGGCACAACGCTAGCTGGGCAAAATATTGAATCTTTTTATATTTCACTTGAGCATTTGAAGCCAATTTCGATGGGCTTGAACTGTGCGACCGGTCCTGAATTTATGCGTGATCACATTCGTACGCTTTCAGGTATCGCAGATACAGCTATCAGCTGTTATCCGAATGCAGGCTTACCGGATGAGAATGGGCACTATCATGAATCTCCAGAATCTTTGGCCAAAAAGATGGCTGGCTTTGCTGAGCAAGGCTGGATCAATATTGCCGGTGGTTGCTGCGGAACAACGCCTGATCACATTCGGGCCATGGCAGAAACGCTTGCGAATTATAAGCCAAGAAGTGCATACGGAACACATCCGCCAGCGATTTCTGGTATCGAAACGGTCTATATCGAGCCAGAAAACCGTCCCATCATGGTTGGTGAGCGAACAAATATTTCCGGATCCAGAAAGTTTAAGCGCCTTATTAAAGAGGGCAAATTTGAAGAGGGCTCCGAAATTGCCCGTAATCAAGTGAAAAACGGCGCTCATGTTATCGATATTAATCTACAGGATACGGATATTGATGAAGCCTATGCGGTAGAAGAATTCATGCAAGAGGTTGTGAAGAAGGTCAAAGTTCCGTTGATGATTGACTCGACCTATGATCACATTATCGAACTTGGACTCAAATATTCACAGGGTAAAGCGATTATTAACTCGATTAACTTAGAAGATGGAGAGTCGAAATTCGAAGGGATTTTACCTCTGATTCATCGCTATGGAGCATCGGTCGTTTGTATTCTAATTGATGAGCGTGGGCAAGCGGTCTCGCGCCAAGCGAAAATCGAAGTGGCAACACGTTCGTATGAGCTTCTTACTGGGAAATACGGCATGAATCCAGAGGATATTATTTTTGATCCTAATATGTTCCCTGTCGGTTCAGGTGATCCTCAGTACATTGGTTCTGCGGTCGAAACGATCGAAGGGATTAAGCTGATTAAAGAGAAGTATCCTCTTGCTAAAACAATTCTGGGACTAAGCAACATTTCGTTCGGATTACCGGATGCGGGTCGTGAAGTTCTGAACTCTGTTTACTTGTACCACTGTACGAAGGCAGGTCTTGATTACGCGATTGTAAATACGGAGAAACTAGAACGGTATGCGTCGATACCTGATACAGAGCGTCAGCTGGCTGAGGAGCTTATTTACAATACCAATGATGAGACTTTGGCAAAATTCGTAGCCCATTTCCGTGAGAAAAAGGTCGAAAAGAAGGAGAAGATTTCAAATCTTTCTCTGGAAGAAAGACTTGGCTCCTACGTTGTAGAGGGCACGAAGGAAGGATTAATTCCGGACTTAGAGATTGCTCTTCAAACCTATTCCCCATTAGAGGTCATCAATGGACCGCTCATGAAGGGGATGGAGGAAGTTGGACGTCTTTTCAATGGTAACGAGCTCATCGTTGCTGAGGTGCTTCAGAGCGCTGAGGTCATGAAAGCATCCGTTAATTATTTGGAGCCATTTATGGAGAAATCCGAGACTGCGGTGAAGGGTAAAATTATTTTGGCAACGGTAAAAGGGGACGTACACGATATTGGTAAAAATCTCGTGGAAATCATCCTTTCCAATAATGGTTACAAGATTGTCAATCTGGGGATCAAGGTACCGCCTGAGCAAATCATTGAGGCTTACCGCAGAGAGCAGGCGGACGCGATTGGGTTGTCAGGTTTGCTAGTGAAATCAGCACAACAGATGGTGATTACGGCGCAGGATCTACGTACAGCGGGTGTAGACGTGCCGATTCTAGTTGGCGGTGCTGCCCTTACGCGTAAATTCACCAAAACACGGATTCAGCCGGAGTATGAGGGCGTTGTCCTTTATGCGAAGGATGCGATGGATGGTCTAGATATCGCCAATAAGCTGAGTGATCCTGAACAACGTAAACGGTTGATTCAAGAGCTGAGAGAAAGCCTTGAGTCGGATGTCATGGATGCAAGTAAAAAAGAAGAGAAACTGCCACAGCTTACGCGTGTGAGTTCCTCTGCTGTATCCAAGGATCTTCCTGTCCAAGTGCCTCAGGATACAGATCGTCATATCTTGCGGGATTACCCGATTAGTCATTTAATGCCATATGTAAACATGCAGATGCTGTTAGGGCATCACCTTGGCTTGAAGGGCAAAGTAGAGCAATTGCTGAGCGACAAGGATACGAAAGCTCTTCAGTTGAAGGATACCGTCGACTCGATCCTGCATGCTGCACAACATAACGGCATCATTAAAGCGCACGGGATGTATCGTTTCTTCCCAGCGCAATCGAATGGAAATGATGTGATCGTTTATGATCCATCGGATACGAGTAAAGTGCTCGAGACGTTTACGTTCCCTCGTCAAGATAAGGAGCCGTACCTCTGTTTGGCAGATTATTTGAAATCCGTCGAGAGCGGCGAAATGGATTATGTCGGTTTCCTACTCGTGACAGCCGGACATGATATTAATGAGTTGGCGAAGGAATGGCGCGATAAGGGCGATTACTTGAAATCCCATGCGCTGCAAGCGACAGCTCTCGAAGTCGCAGAAGGCTTTGCTGAACGCGTTCATCACATCATGCGCGATGTCATTGGCATTGCGGATCGTGTTGATATGACGATGCAAGAAAGATTTGGAGCCAAATATATCGGACAACGATTCTCGTTCGGTTACCCAGCTTGCCCTAATCTCGATGATCAAGCGAAGCTGTTTAATTTGTTGAAGCCAGAGGATATCGGCGTTGAGCTGACGGAGTCATTCATGATGGAACCGGAAGCTTCCGTATCCGCGATTGTATTCGCACATAAAGAAGCGCGTTATTTTAACGTAGGATAAGTAGGCGAGAGCGAGGCAGCTAGCGTGAACGATCATGTTCCGCGGCAACCTCGCTTTCCGTTTTGCCGAGTTGATATTGAAACAGAATGGGGTTTGGCTTGTGGACTTGTATTTTTTGGGAACGGGGGCTGGCATGCCCTCCAAGCAGCGAAATGTAACCTCAATTGCCTTGAATTTATTGGACGAAAGGGGAACTTACTGGCTTTTTGATTGCGGAGAAGGTACGCAGCAGCAGATTTTGAATTCTCCAGTGAAGCTAGGGCGGACGGAGAAACTTTTCATAACTCATTTGCATGGAGATCATCTGTATGGGCTTCCAGGGTTGTTGACGAGTCGCTCTTATTTAGGTGGGGATACACCTCTGACGCTGTACGGTCCGAAGGGACTCAAACAATTCGTTGATACCGCACTTGAGGTCAGTGGGGCCCATCTGAGCTATACGCTTCACCTTGTGGAGCTTGATGAAGAGGGCATTATTTTCGAGGATGAAAGCTTTCTTGTGGAAACGGCTCGCTTAGAGCATCGCATTGAATGTTTTGGTTTTCGAATCGTAGAGAAGGACCAACCTGGCAAGCTTTTGATCGAAAAGCTCAAGGAGCTTGGTGTACCGGCAGGTCCAATCTACGGTCAATTAAAACAAGGTCATTCCGTACAACTCGAGGATGGTCGGACCATTCATGGCCAAGAATTCTTGGGATCTCCAGTTCCTGGTCGTGTGGTCGTCATTCTAGGGGATACACGCTACTGTGAGGGCGCTAAAAAGTTAGCGCGCGGCGCTGATGTTTTGGTTCATGAAGCGACCTTTGCGATGGATAAGCAGGAGCTAGCCTATGCTTTTGATCATGCGACTTCAACGGATGCTGCGCGGACTGCGCAGGAGGCAGGTGCGAACGCACTGATCATGACGCACCTTAGCTCGCGTTATCAAGGCGAGAGTGTCAATGAACTACTTCATGAGGCGCAGCAAATTCATGCCAATAGTCACTTGGCAAGAGATTTCTGGAGCTTTGATGTACCGCGTAAAGTGTAAAATAGATAAGCTTCTTCCGTTATATTCGTAACGGGGGAAGCTTATTTTTTCTTTATGCGTCAAATTCACACGTTACCCTCATACACTAAACAAAACCAACGGAAATCGGGGTGAAGGTATGGAAATTACACTCGGTGAAGTGCTGCTTTCTATCTTTATCTCCTCGATATTTTTTATCATCATTAAGGAAATCAGGAAGTCGTATAAAGATTTGGAATAAGGGAAGTCCAAACACTTGGTCTGGACACAAAAGAACGCAGATCGCCAATAGGCGATGGTGTTCTTTTTTTCATTTTCATGGCAAGCTTGCAAACTGTGCACAAGAAATTGATCAAGCGATGCGATTGCGATATCAGATATTCGTCGAGGAAGAGAAAAATTTGCGCTTAAAGTTGAGGTATAAGCAAGTTTTGACTGATCGTTACGGAATCAAGCCTCTTGAAACACATCGGATTTCTGGCCACGCACAAATTGATTTGATCTTGCTGCCAATGAGAAAGAAATGTTTCGAAAGCTACCCAGGAAATATGTGCGAAATGTTGTATTCTCGCTGTACGAAATTTTATTCTAATCTAATCGGTTGAGTGATCTTTCATCCGATTGTGAAAGCATCCATGGGGACAGATGGTGTTCGAGCATTTTTACAGTTTGCACAGCACATCTACTTATGTTGGAAAGAGAAGAACGGCGGTAATGAGGTGCAGTGGTGCGATATGAGTTTCTGGCACAAATGCAAGATGAGCTTCGGTGTCGATGTTCATTTGGATCGGGATATGAATGTAGTGAGTGATCGAATTGGATTTGACAAAAAAGCTTGGGATTCGCCCTTTGTATAGGTGACTTCATAAAAAAACAAAAACACCCCAGTCCACTTGTTTTCAAAGTGCTGAAGTGTTCTTTTTGTTTGAAACAAACGACAATTACTCGAATTGTCCTGCGTAAATAAGCTCACTGATTGCATGTCTTCCGGATGGAACTTCACGTTCTTGCAGATTGGCAGGAAGGGCATCAACTGGACCCCGGTACCCGATGGCAACAACAGCGTGTAGCTCGTACTCGGCAGGTATATGGAGTGCTTCGCGTGCTTTGTCTGGTTCGAATCCGCCCATTGCGTGAGCGATAAGCCCTTGATTATTTGCCTCAAGCGCTAAATATCCCCACGCCGTACCTGCATCGAATGCATGACTTATATTATGTGTGCCTTTAGGTGTTTTGGTGTTTGAAATAACAAGTGTAAGTACAGGGGCTTTTTCACACCAAACGCGATTTGACGGGTTGATGAAATCATAGAATTTAGCCAATTGCTCGGGTGTTCGGGCAACAATAAAGCGCCATGGCTGATTATTGCTTCCTGATGGTGCCCATCGTGCCGCCTCAAACAAGCTTAATAGCACGTCCTCTGACACTTCTTGATCTGAGAATGAACGTGGCGACCAACGCTCAAGAAACTGAGGATTGATCTCATGATCTGGTTGGCGATGCTCTTCAATTTCATTAGGTAAAGATGCGGACATTATGTATTCCTCCTTTGTGTATATCATCCTAATTTTACCTGATTACAAGGCAGTATACGAATTTCTAAATATTTTAATGTTTTGTATGTCTTTGGCGCAATTTGGCAAAGCTAGTTGTTATGAAAATGATGGACCAAGAAGAGGTGCGAGAAGCCGTGAATTTCACAAGTCATGATATCATTATCATTGAAAGAGCTTTAAGAACTGCCATGAAACATGATAGAGAAGAGCACCGATCTAGAGACTATCAAGAAGTTTTGTTTAAAATGCAAGAAAGTGCAAACCAAGCGCTGTCGGTCACAGCTCATGTACGAAGCGATGATCATGATGGCCTACGATACGATTATGATGATTTAGCTGAATTAATGTAGACATACGAACGTATATTCTGTAAAATGGAAGAAACGAAATGGGTAAGGAGATTCGGTTTATGAATCCTTTCACAGGTAAGGTTTCTTCAATGATAGAGATGATTGACGGGCTGCGTAAATCGCCTGAAATCATGGAACAAGTCACCTATTGGCACACGATACCCCCACGAGATCCGAAACTGGCCGATTTTCCAGAAGGATTACATGAGGGTATTTGTGCAGCACTTAAACATAAAAACATTGGGCAATTATATACACATCAAGCGGAATCGTTTCGCCAAGTTACCGCAGGAAATCATGTCGTTACCGTAACGCCAACGGCTTCAGGAAAGACTTTATGCTACAATCTGCCGGTGCTGCAAAAGATTTTGGAAAACGACGCCTCGCGTGCGTTGTATCTATTCCCAACGAAGGCACTGGCGCAGGATCAAGTTGCTGAGCTTCAGGAAATGGTTGAGTTTATGGAAGTAGATATTAAAACGCACACCTATGACGGAGATACGCCGCCAACAGTCCGACAAGCGATACGAAATGCTGGACATATTGTCGTTACGAACCCTGATATGCTCCATTCGGCCATTCTTCCACACCACACGAAATGGGTAAAGTTATTTGAGAATTTGAACTATATTGTGATCGATGAAGTGCATTCATATCGAGGTGTATTTGGCAGTCATGTGGCCAACGTCATTCGAAGGTTGAAGCGAATTTGCCGATTCTATGGCTCTAATCCGCAATTTATTTGTGCTTCGGCCACAATTGAAAACCCCAAGGAGCATGCTGAACGATTAATCGGTGAAACCGTAACGCTGATTGATAATAATGGTGCTCCGGCAGGTGAGAAGCACTTTGTGTTTTATAACCCGCCTGTTGTTAATCAACAGCTCGGAATTCGGAAAAGCTCCGTCTTGGAGACGCGCAAGCTTGCGGGAACGCTGCTGCGGAGCGGGATCCAGACGATTGTGTTTGCACGGAGCCGCGTGCGCGTGGAGATCTTGCTGACCTATCTGCAAGAACTCGTGAGTCACGAGCTGGGCAGCAAATCGATCCGCGGTTACCGCGGCGGATATCTCCCGAAGCTGCGCAGGGAGATCGAAAGAGGCTTACGAAGCGGGGAAATCCGCGGCGTTGTGAGCACGAACGCGCTGGAGCTGGGCATCGACATCGGCCAGCTGCAAGCGTGCGTGCTCAATGGCTATCCAGGCACGATAGCCAGCACTTGGCAGCAGTCCGGGCGTGCCGGACGGCGGCAGGAGACCTCGCTGACGATTCTCGTCGCGAGCAGCAATCCGCTGGATCAGTATTTGATCCAGAATCCGCGCTATTTCTTCGAGCGTCCGCCGGAGCAGGCGCGCATTCATCCTGATAATTTGATCATCCTCGTGGATCATGTGAAGTGTGCCGCCTATGAGCTGCCTTTCGAAGCGAATGAGAAGTTCGGTGAGGAATCGCTCACCGATGTTCTTGAATATTTAACAGAGGAGCAGGTGCTTCACCAAGTCAATGATCGTTGGTATTGGATGGAGCAATCCTTCCCAGCTCATAACATCTCGTTGCGCTCAGCGGCGCAAGAGAATTTTGTCATTATCGACATGACGAATGGTCATCGCGTTATTGGCGAATGTGATCGTTTCAGTGCACCAACTTTGATTCACGAAGAGGCTATTTACCTTCATGAAGGTATTCAATTCCAAGTGGAAAAGTTGGATTATGAAGAGAAGAAAGCATTCGTGAGACAAGTGAATGTCGATTACTTCACGGATGCTAGTATGGCTGTTCAACTTAAAGTACTGCATGTGAATCGGGAGGGGCGCGTTGGTGGGCTCTTGCGTCAACTTGGCGAGGTAACTGTCAATGCGCAGCCAACGATTTTCAAGAAAATCCGTCTGCGTACGCATGAGAATATCGGCTCGGGGCCGATTCGTTTGCCAGAAGAGGAGCTGCATACAAGCTCCTATTGGTTCACCTTTGACGAGGCGATGGCAGCAGGACGTTCGGCCAATGACATGCAGCATGCGCTGCTTGGTATTGCCAATGTCCTGGCGCATCTGGCGCCGCTGTATTTGATGTGCGACCCGATGGATATTCGGGTCGTTCCGCAAGTGAAGGCCGTGCATAGCAAGCTGCCGACGGTGTTTTTCTACGACCGCTACCCAGGCGGCGTAGGTCTTAGTGATCGGCTGTACGAGGTCCACGGACAGCTGATGGATCAGGCGCGCAGCCTGATTAAGAGCTGCGGCTGCATCAGCGGCTGCCCGGCCTGTGTCGGGCCGGTCGAAGAGGTCGGCCTGCTCGGCAAGAAGCTCGCGCTGGAGCTGCTCGCAGAGCTCGAAGGCGGTGCCCGATGAGCGGGCTCCGCGAAAGGCTTGGCCGGCTGCGGGGACCCGCGGCGGCTGGGGTAACACCGCCGCCCCCGCCGGAGGCAGCGGGCGAGTGGGCGCAGCTCGGCGCCCATATTGCGACGAGCCCCGCGGGCTCGTTCGTCATGCGGCGCCGCGAGTACGGCGCGGACAGCGTGCACGGCAAGTATCGGCTGCGTGAGCTCGCCGAAGTTACGGCGCAGTTGTCCTGCTTTCACGAGCAGGACGCCGTCGTCCGGCTCGAAGAGCTGCTCTTCTTCGATACCGAGACAACCGGACTCGGCGTCGGTGCTGGTAACGTGCCATTCATGGTCGGCATCGGCTATTACACAGGCGAGCTGTTCACGGTTGAACAGCTCATGATTCGCAACCCAGCAGAAGAACATGCGATGCTGGTGTACCTGCAAGAACTGTTAGGACGATATACGCATATCGTCTCCTATAACGGCCGCACGTTCGATTGGCCTATTCTCAAAAATCGTTTTGTCCTGAATCGTCTCACCTTGGACGACTCAGAACTGCTTCAGCTTGATCTACTCTATCCGTCACGAAGTCTGTGGCGCAACACGCTGCCCTCCTGTCGATTGAGCAAGGTGGAGGAGAGCCGTCTTGGCTTTGAGCGAGTCGATGACGTACCTGGCTCGATGGCGCCTGCGCTGTACTTTCAATATTTGGCGGAGAAGGATCCTGCTGTCCTCCAAGGTGTATTCATTCACAACGAGCATGATATCGTGACATTGGCTGCTTTGACGATCCATTTTGGCAAGTTGCTGCGTCCAGATGCGGCTCTGCATCCAGTACAAGTCGAAGAAATCGACATCGTCTCACGTAACGATCAGCATCTTAATTTTAATTTCGATTCCAATTTCGATCCCAATCTAGACCCCGAAGAACTGTTCCGAACAGGACTGTGGCTTGATAAAATGGAAAGACCTGTAAAGGCTGAACGATATTTGAATGCTTTATATGCGAAGCTGGTGAATAACGAAGCGACTATACAGGCGGCCGAGCAAGAAATAGCTCTACTTCAATTAGCAGGCTACTACAAGAAATGTGGTCAATATGCGCGTGCAATCGAGCTTTGGAAGCAGGCTATCCTACTCAAACCTGCCAGCATTTCTTTGCAGTTGGAGCCGTATTTGGAGCTTGCGATGTACTACGAGCACCGTGAGAAGGATTTGAATCAAGCGGTGTTTTATGCAGAAGAGGCATGGGCAAGGCTTTGGCGGCGACGTGCGCTTCATCGTGGCGATCGGAAGATTAACGAGATTGAAGAAGCATGGGAGAAGCGGATTGCACGTTTGAAGCAGAAAATGCGAAAAAAAGAGTCGGATTTGAGTAAAAGGGATGTTGGGTATCCCGTAAATGCGAACAAAACTTCCAGAGCGAGAAGGAGTAACAAAGTATCAAAGCCCACTTACGTCGTTGAAAGTTTAATATAAGTCATTGGCCCTTACATGGGAGTAGGCTAGGTGTTTACGCAAACCACCATTTGGTTATACAAGGTATAAAAATGGCAAGGAGCGATTCTCGTGCCTGAGCTTCCGGAAATGGAAACGTATCGTCAGCAGTTGACTCGATTGATCATTGGAGTACCGATAACGAGAGTCGATGTAACACGTCCGAAATCCTTGAATATAGACCCCGATGAATTTGCTCGTAAGCTTATCGGCAATCGTATTGTTCAGATCGAGCGTAGAGCAAAGCACCTACTGTTTCATTTGGCCTCAGGTGAAATATTGTTGTTGCACCTTATGCTTGGCGGCTGGATGTTTTATGGTACACAAGAAGAGCAACCAGACCGAACTATTCAGGTGGGAATCCATTTGGGTGTACACAGCCTATCTTTTATAGGTTTACGCTTAGGTTATTTGCACCTTCACAATTCGAAGGAGATCGATGCCCACTTGCGTAAGTTAGGTCCGGAGCCGCTCCAATTAAGCTTAGTCCAATTCCGGAACGTCCTGCGAACCAAGAAAGGTAACCTCAAAGTGACGCTTGTTGATCAAGGCTTTCTTTCAGGTATTGGGAATTGTTATTCGGATGAAATTTGTTTTGAAGCCGGCGTCCTTCCTCTGCGAAAAGTACCTTCTCTCACTGAAAATGAGCAATCCCAGCTATACCAAGCCATGCAAGCTCTGTTACGAGAAGCCATTCAAGTCGGCGGCTACATGGAGGAACCCTTATTCGTGGGAGATCGATTAACCGGTCAATATAATACGAGATGTCGTGTTTATGATCGCAAAGATGAGCCATGTTTTCGATGTGGGAGTCCTATTATTCAAACGGAAGTCTCAAGCCGTAAATGCTTTTACTGTACCCATTGTCAAAAGTGAAAGGTCGGATTGACATGTTTATCGGAGCCCACGTACGTACACGAGGCGGTTATCTGAATGCTGCCAAAACCGCCCTTTCCCTTGGTGCAAATGCCTTTCAATTCTTTCCGATGAACCCTCGTAGTCTAGCTACGAAAGCTGTTAATCACAAAGACGCGAGCGCGTGCGCGCAATTGTGCAAGGAACATGGTATTCTTTCGATTGGGCATGCTCCATATGCGCTAAATCCCGCAGTGGATGAGACTGAACGTGAAATCATGGTTAACTTACTGAAAAATGGCTTGGACATTACAAATGCATGCGGATCTGTTGGACTTGTGGTGCATTTTGGCAAATATACTGGAAAAGACCCGTTACAAGGCTACAAAAATATAATACAATGTTTGAATAGCGCTACGGAGGGTTATACGGGATCTTCTTTCATTTTGCTAGAAAATCAAGCGGGAGAAGGGTCGCAATTAGGACTGACCATGGAAGAAATGGCGCAGGTTCGAAAGCTGTGCGATTCACCTGAGAAGATTGGCTTTTGCCTAGATACTTGTCATGCTTATGCAAGCCAACTTTGGCGAGGCTCAGATTGGTTAGAGCTAGAGTCGAAGGGGAATCTGCTTGATTATCTACCGCATTTGAAGGCCGTTCATCTGAATGATTCGGTGTATCCTTTAGGATCACGCCGTGATCGGCATGCCAACATTGGCAAGGGTAATATCGGCATTGCGAATTTCCAAAGTCTATTAGCATCCCCCTTTTTACAAGACATTCCTATTGTTCTTGAGACAGGTAGTGGGCATGATGGCACGCATCGGGAAGAGATTGCGCTCGTAAATTCGTTGTTGGAAAGGAAATGTGAGGATGATTCATGTATACTTAGATGATTCGCGTCCTTGTCCCCAAGGATTTGCCTTAGCTTCAGATGCCAAAGAATGTATCACTTTGCTTCAGGAATGTGAGGTCGACATCTTATCCTTGGATCACGATTTGGGCTGGATGTCCAAGCAAACCGGCATGGATGTTGTCATTTGGTTGATTCAGCAGCGCAAATTTCCAAGAACGATTTATATTCATACATCCAGTCCTTCGGCATGCACGCAGATGTACCAGATGCTGTATGTTGTCAAGCCTGAGGGAATGGGGCTTTATGCGCATCGTATGCCAGATGAAGTATTGATGGGGGTTGCACAAGGAACCTATCCAAGTAAAACGTAAAGTGAGAGGAAACGAACTTATGATTCATTTATCCGGTATTCATTTTATACGGGGAGAACGCCATATTTTAAATGATGTGAATGTACATATCGAATCCGGTGAACACTGGGTATTGTTGGGCCGAAATGGTTCAGGTAAAACGACATTGCTTGAAATGATGAATGGCTATGAATTTCCGAGCCGTGGTACGGTTGATGTCCTAGGTAATCGGTATGGTCAGGTTGATGTTAGGGAAGTGCGGAAGAAAATTGGCTATATTTCTCAATCACTCTTTGAAAAATTGAATTTGATTGACCTTGTTATCGAAGTCGTGGCAACGGGCGAGTATGCGTATCTTCGATTTTATGAAGAAATCCCTCAGGAAGTGAAGGATCGGGCACTGGAAATGTTGGAACGTGTTCGTATCCCTCATCTTGCAGGCCAACCACTAGGCAGTCTTTCACAAGGTGAACGCAAAAAGGTTATGCTTGCACGTTCCTTGATGAGTAAGCCATCGATCCTCATTATGGACGAGCCTGCCGCTGGTCTAGATTTATTTGAGAGAGAACGGTTTCTTTCTGATGTAAATAAGCTTAGTAAACAAGATATCACAGTCGTTTATGTCACCCATCACATCGAAGAAATCATGCCTTTATTTACGCATGTTGCGATTATCGAGCAAGGGGAATTGATTGCCTCAGGACGTAAAGAAGATGTATTAACGCCTGAGAATATTCAAAAAGCTTTCGGAATTGATGTTTCATTGGAGTGGTTCCAAGATCGCCCGTGGATCAAGGTTATTGAAAACAACTAGGGTTATGCAGCAAGCAAGCTAGCTAGCTAAAATGAACGTAGATTACTTAAAGGATGCGGCTATGACACAATTAACTACCTATATTGGAACCTCGAATCATGGGTTCGCACAATATGCACAAGATGAACTACGTAAGTTATTTCCATTAACGAAATTTACATTATTGGTGCCAACGGAAGTTTTTTATTTCCAGGTTCCAGATGATTCTGCAGATGTAATTCCAACCTTGCGAGAGAATGAACCGATCTTTCTACGACATGTTCAACCTGTTCATCAAGAATGGGATCTTAGCCGCACGGATGCAGATATTGCGCATTTGACGGCATGGCTTCGCGAAGCCTATGCTACTGGTTTGTTTGCTTTCGGCGAGAAAATTACTACGCAAATTCGTAAAGAAGAGCGTGCAGATGTTCCGTATGCGCCGTTTACGATTAAGGCCGCTTTCGATGAAATCCTCGTAGCTGAATGCGGGGGCGAGCCCGTTGTCCGATATGCGGACCACATTATTTCGGTGTACATTAGCGCCAAAAAGCTTTATATCGGAATATCGAAGCCACAGGACAACTTATCGGACTGGTCAGGTGGTGCTATTCGCTTCATGAAGGAAGAAGATCAAATATCACGCGCCAAATTTAAGCTTTTGGAAGCAGAGCAGCGTTTCGGCATTGATTTCAGTGTCGCTCGCAAAGCGATTGATATTGGGGCTGCACCTGGCGGATGGACGTCATTGCTGTTAGAACGCGGTTTGAAAGTAACGGCGATTGACCCAGCTGCAATGAACCCACGACTCCTAGGTAATCCTTTGCTGACTTTCCTGAAGAAAAATGCAGGAGACGTGAAGTTGCGCGTAAATGAGTTTGATTTATTGGTGTGTGATATGAGCTGGGACCCGCGGCAAATGGGACGCCTGGTGGCAGATTTACTCTTCTCTTTGCAAAGTGGCGGTACGGCCATTATCACGGTGAAGCTTATGCATAAGAAACCATTCCAAACGGTTCGTGATATCCTACACATTTTCGAAGATTCACTCTTCCTGTTGAAAGCGAAGCAGTTGTTTCACAATCGCGAAGAAATCACGCTATATTTGCAAAAAATATAAAATGTGAAAAATAGCTAGATTTTCCAATAACCCTCCCTTATAATCAAGAGAAATATGACTTGATAGATAAGAGGGGGGTTTTTAAGTATTGTGAAGCAAATACCAAGGCAAGGGGAAATTATAGGAGGGAGATACCAACTCGTGTCCATACTCGGACAAGGCGGCATGAGTCAGGTGTATCTCGCTGAAGATAACAAGCTGAAGGGGAAGCGCTGGGCAGTGAAGGAGTGTTTGTGCACAGATTCCGACAAGGCATTCTTCATGGAGGAAGCAGAAATGCTTTCCAAGCTCCAGCACGTGCAGCTCCCCCAATTAGTGGATTATTTTATTACAGAAGATGGGAAAGGCTATCTGGTCATGGACTATATCGAGGGGCCTACGTTGCAGGATTTATTCGAAAAGAATCATCGTGATCTACCCATTACGCAAATTGTTCATATTGCTTTCCAGTTACTCGATATTTTCCACTACTTACACACGTTCGAACCTCGACCCATTATTTACCGCGATCTCAAGCCTTCCAACGTCATGCTCAACCAACACAATCAAGTTCGATTAATCGATTTCGGTGTGGCTAGACAATTTAAACAAGGACAAGCTTCCGATACCATGCAAATGGGGACGATCGGATTCGCTGCTCCGGAACAATATTTGGGGCTCCAAACGGATGCCCGCACGGATCTTTACACACTAGGCTCCATGCTGTATTACTTATTGTCCGGTGGTTACTATGCTTATAGCAAAGCCAAGCCTTTGGAACTGCGAAAAGAAGGGATTCCAGAAGCCTTATGCACCACGATTCATTTTCTACTGCAAGATCAACCCTCGAACCGTTATCAAACCGCATTAGAAGTGAAGCTGAAACTTCGTTCCCTATACGCGGAAAGCAATCTGCTCGTAACAGACTCACAGCCTCAACGCACATCACTCCCATCTAATATGAGCGATAAGTTAATTGTTATTGGCGGATTATTCGCAGGTGTAGGAGCGACATTTACCGCAATAACATTAGCCAGAATCCTACATGCTCTCCAAATTCCCAACGCGCTTGTCGAGCAACCGACGATTGAACCTGATTTGTATATGCTTTTATACGGAGAACATAATGCCCCGACCCCATACATCTTTCCCTCCGATCACATTCGTGACACATCTTCCACTAACGCAACACCATGGATCAACGGTTTTACCACCTGGGCGCCTATTCACCCTGACGGCTTTCAAGGCAATTGGCAAGCTTCCCATGCTTTTAAGCTCATGCACTTGATCAAAAAGCCGATCGTCGTGTGGGACGTTTCGACGCAGTGGGAGCACCCTGCGGTACAAGAACTTTGTTTTAGCGCGGAAGACATCGTCGTCATTGTGGATAGCTCGCCAGGGAAGTGTGATCGCCCCAGCTCGCGCAAGCTGATTGAACAGTTTGAATCTTACAAGCAACGAGGTAAAAAGGTGCATTATATTGCCAATGGGGTGCTACCTCCTCATATACAAAGAGAGTGGCATGACTCACTCCCGTCAGCACCGCTGTGTACCATACCGCAAATTCCTAGATCAGAAGTGATGCAAGCGGTTTGGAAGGGTGATTGCATACAGGATGAGCCGCAATACCTTAACATGTTATACGAATCCCTGAAACCATTCCTCAGTGAAATTCTCCCGGGCGGAAGCCTCAAGCAATTCGCACGGCGACCAAGAAAATCGATTTTTACCCGATTCAAGAAACGTGATTAGTGCTTTTATATAGCAATAACCAAAAATATCCAAAAGTATGGTATGATGAGTCATATTTTGAATGAGAAACCGAGGGGGAAACAGCTATGGAGCAGCGATATTCGAGAGAATCCAGATGTTTCAAAACATCGCGTATTTTTCCAACTGATGTGAACAATCATAATACACTTTTTGGTGGAAAGCTGATGTCCTATATTGATGATATTGCTTCTATTGCGGCTCATAAGCATTGTAGGAGGTCGGTCGTGACGGCTTCTACGGATTCGGTTGACTTTTTGTCACCGATACACACGTCGGATTCTGTCTGCTTAGAATCTTTCGTGACTTGGACAGGAAAAAGCTCGATGGAGGTTTTCGTCAAGGTTGTTACCGAGGATCTGAAGTCAGGTGCAAGGAAAATTGCTGCGACCTCTTTCCTTACTTTTGTTGCCTTGGATGAAAATAAAGTGCCGGTTGAAGTACCGGATGTGATACCAGAAACCGAAGAGGAGATAAAGCTTCACGAATCCGCACCGCATCGCGCCGAGATGAGACGTATTCGCCGTGTGGAGAGTAAGAAGCTGGCTAGCTTCTTCACAATGAAGTACCCGTGGGAATAAGGGGATTGATTTATTAGGGAAATGTGGTACAATTTGGGTAATTATAATTCGGACAAGCGGAAGCACCGCTGATTGTAGAGAAATATTCTCTATTGTCAGTGCGTGCTTTTTTGCTATTCCGAGAAAAGGCAGGAGGGGAAATATGAGAGATGAAACAACGACTCGCGTGGCGATTGTAATCGCCGTTATGAGTTGTGTACTTATTGGCAGTGGTGTTTATACGAGGTTCGCTGGTTAGTTCCAAGAATGAAGGAGGGGAAACTGAATTGAGTAAACTTCAACTGTATGTCTTAGATGATGACATGTCTTATGCCGAGCGATTAGTCCTATTCATTCGGGCGACGGAGTTTGCTGAACGCGTACAAGTTAAGCTCTTTTCACAAGTAGAGATTCTAGTACAGGTGTTAGAGAATACGAGCATCGAAGGTGTCTTGTTGCTATCTGAAGCGTACTATCCGGTATTGCAGCATCATCGAACTTCGTTGTGCAAGATGATTCTAAGTGAAAACATCATGAATTCTAATGCTCCAGATACATTACTTCCGTTCTTATTCCGTTATCAACCATTGTTTCAGTTGCTTACACGCATTCAAGCTCTATTTACGGAGGGTATTCCAAGTGAACATCATCCGCTTCATGCCACTCGAACACG
This sequence comes from Paenibacillus sp. P4_A9, assembly GCF_056402415.1. NCBI lineage: Bacteria > Bacillati > Bacillota > Bacilli > Caryophanales > Paenibacillaceae > Paenibacillus > Paenibacillus sp. P4_A9. The sequence goes on along the minus strand of NZ_JBFUHL010000015.1, from coordinate 56,914 downwards.
CGTGATATCCGTCTACAGCAGTAGTGGAAATAGTGGTAAATCGACCACATCTGTTCATATGGCGAAGCAGCTAGCATTTCGGGGGGAGCGTGTCTTGTATCTAAGCTTGGAGTCGGTGAGTGCAGCTTCGCAGTGGCTGCAAGGAGAATCGGGGAGATTATCGCAGCTCCTGTATTATTTGAAAGTATCGCCTGACTCGATAGGGCCGAAGCTCGCTTTATTAAAATCGCATGATGTTAACCATCGGTTCGATTATTTGACACCTCATGAGCAAATGAGGGAGATGCAAGAGATGAGCGGTGACCAAGTCAAGCAGCTCATAGCGTCGATCGTAGACTTATCTCTCTACGATACAATCATCGTTGATCTTGAAGCATCAGTTCATCCGAGAATCGTCAAAAGCTTAGAACTTAGCGACACGATTATTTGGCTTGTTCGAGATGATTGGAATGATGCTTTCAAAACGAAATCACTATTTAAGCAAATGAGCGCGTATCCGCATATTCATTTTGTTATGACGAGCTTTAGGGGCAGTCAAACAAATACTTTCGATTTTCTAGGTAAAAATATAATCTTCAATCTTCCCTATATTCCAGAATGGAAGGTGATGAGTTCGGCAGAGCAAGTGTGGCAATCGGATATTTTTTCGGAACAGGTGTACAGCATGCTGAAAGCAGTCCTCAATGAACATGCTGTAACTGCAAAAGAAGGAGCTGCTTCTTACTTTGAATCAAGAGCTGTTTAACGAATTAAAGCGGGAGATTAAAGAGAATCTTGACCTCTCACATGAGGTGAGTGACGATCAGTTGTGGGGGCATATCGAAGAAGCAATCTTTCGTGCTGCAAGTAAACAGGGGTGGACTTCGAGCGAAATGCAGGCCGGAGTCAATCGCATATTTGACAGCTTTCGAGGATTAGATATTCTTCAACCGCTAATTGATGACCCTACAGTAACAGAGATCATGGTGAATGGGCATACCTGCATTTTCTTTGAACGAATGGGTGCTGTTGAACGATACCCTTACGAGCTTGAAAGTTCAGAGAAGCTTGAAGATCTTATTCAAATGATCGTTTCCAAAGTCAATCGTATCGTCAACCAAGCCACTCCCATAGTGGATGCACGATTGAATGATGGCTCTCGCGTAAATATTGTGCTTCCACCTGCCTCACTCAGCGGTCCTACCTTAACCATCCGTAAATTTCCTGCCAAGCCAATGGATATGTCAGATTTGATTCGTATGGGCAGCATTTCGGAGGAAGCCGCAGAAATGCTGCGGATGATGGTTGAAGCGGGATTTAATATGTTTGTAGGTGGCGGAACAGGGTCAGGGAAGACGACGTTTCTCAATGCGTTGAGTGCTTGGATTCCTGATCATGAACGCGTGATTACAATCGAAGATTCAGCTGAGCTTCAGATCCAATCTGTACCTAATCTGGTTCGGATGGAAACGAGAAATGCGAATACCGAAGGGAAGGGGGCTATTACGATGCGAGAATTGATTCGATCATCCCTGCGGATGCGCCCTAATCGCATTATTGTCGGCGAGGTACGTGGTGCCGAGGCGTTGGATATGCTGGCAGCGATGAATACCGGTCATGATGGTTCTTTAAGCACAGGTCATGCGAACACCTCGCTAGATATGCTAAGCAGACTAGAGACGATGGTACTGAGTGCAGCACCGCTTCCTGTTGAAGTGATTCGTAAACAGATTGCCTCGGCCCTAGATGTGATCGTGCATATTTCCCGGATGCGAGATCGTTCTCGGAAGGTGACAGAGATTCATCAAGTCGTTGGCTTGAAGGATGGCGAAGTGCACTTGCAGCCGCTATTTCTCTTCGAGGAGAGCGGGGAGACGCCAGATGGTAAGATCCTAGGAGCATTAAAGTATACGGGACAAGCTCTTGCGAATATGCACAAGCTTCAAATGGCGGGGAAAAAGCTACCTAATTGGTTTACACGTGTTGCAGTTGTGTGTGAGGCCGTATGAACGTGTGGTTGTTGATTTTTCTGATCGGTGGAGGAAGTTGGATGATCCTGCTGTATCTTGAACGCCGCAAATYACCTCGCAAATCAAATGAAAGCCCCCCTAAACCCAAGTCAGAGGCCATCCTTCCAATAATTCCTTACATCGATTACAACCAATATCGATTGTCCTCCAAAGAGAGAATAACTGCTATTCTGATGCTAGCAATACCGGCATTCATGATCGGTTATATTTTCTATCAACAGATCATCCTCGCAACCGCTTTAGCTACTACGGGCTTTCTGTTTCCTCGCATTCGTCGTCAGCAATTAATCCAAAAACGCAAAAATATGCTTCATGTGCAGTTTAAGCAGGCGCTCAGCTGTCTTTCTTCTTCCATGACAGTGGGGAAATCCATTGAATCGGCATTTCGAGAGGCTTGGGATGATTTGAAGCTGCTGTATCCCGATCCGGTCTGTTTGATCGTCGTTGAATTCGGCAGGATTTGCCGGAAGGTTGAAAATGGCGAACCGATTGAGACAGCGCTTAAACATTTTGCAGATCGAAGCCATTTAGAAGATATTCAGAGCTTTACTGACGTATTTCTGACCTGTAAGAGAACGGGAGGTAATTTAGTTGAAGTGATGAAGCGAACAGCAACGGTTATTGCAGATAAACTAGAAATAACCCAGGAAATTTCGGTCATGATAGCTCAAAAGCGTTTTGAATCAAGAGTACTCGTTGTTGCCCCRATCCTCATTGTTGCTGTTTTGGCCTTTTCCTCACCCGATTATATGGTTCCACTTTACAGAGGAAGCGGGGTCCTCATCATGACCATTTGCTTATTGTTACTTGGTGCCTGTTACGTAATCACTCAAAAAATAATGAATATCAAGGTGTAGCATGTGGATCTGGCTATTAGGTTTAGCACAAATTGTTTTCTTAATGGCTTTACAAGTGATTGGACGTAAGAAATACGGGGCACAGCTTTCAATAATCAGCTACCCGTTTCGGTTAAAATTGCTCTTACCATACAGTTATTTTGTGATCGATAAGCTTCAATTGTTGGAGCGGTTCCCTGATTTCACGTCTAAAATCCATCATAAATGTATGACCTTGTACGGTAGGAGCTTGTCCTCACAAGGCAGCAAGTGGTTCGTAGCTGAGTTGATTTCTGCCAGTACGCTGTGCCTTTTCATCGTTACTTTACTTGCCATTTTTGCTGGTGAAGATAGCTCGATGTTAGCTTTTGGTGTGGTTGCTGCAATGGGTACACCGATGATGATGGTTCGTGATTTAGATACCAAAATACGCAAAAAGCAGCAATCAATGATCCAAGAGCTACCTGAGTTTCTGAGCACAATCGTGCTCTTAGTTAATGCGGGTGAAACTGTTAACCGTGCGTGGATACGTTGTGTTCAAGCCAAGCCGCATATGACGGATTCTCCGCTTTTCAAAGAATTACTTGTAGCTGTGCATGAGCTGGAGATGAATATCTCCTTCACGAAGGTATTAGAAGATTTCAGTAAGCGATGCGCGTTACATGAAGTGTCATTATTTACGTCAACGCTTAGTCTGAACTATAAAAGAGGYGGTAATGACTTTGTCGTTGCCCTGCACGCACTTTCGCTGGAGCTGTGGCAACGCAGGAAGAGTGTCTCGCGAACTTTAGGGGAGGAAGCATCTTCCAAGTTAGTTTTCCCGATGGTTTTAATTTTTGTTGTGGTGATGGTGATTGTCGCCGCACCCGCGTTACTCATGATGAACCAATAGAAAGGGATGTTGAAATGAAAGCGATGATGGAATGCTTTAAACGTGTTTGGAAAGAGGAAGATGGACTCGGAACGCTAGAGATTTTATTGATTGTTGCTGTGCTTGTTGCAATTGCGATTATTTTCAGAAAGTGGATCGTGTCGTGGTTTCAAAAATTGATCGGTGATGCGAACTCCGACTTAAAGGATAACAGTGCAGTTGCACCTTGTGCGCCTAGCCCAACTACGAGCTGTGCGCCATAGTCGGTTCCATCGCTTCACTGGAAATGAACAAGGAACATTCACTTTAGAAGCGTCACTCGTTTTTCCTGTCATTCTCATATGTACGGTGACGCTTTTGTTTGTAGGGATGTATGCTTATCAGCATGTTTATATGGGGCAATTAGCTCGATCAGCAGCAGAAAAGCTAGCTTTTACTTGGAATAACAGCCATAAAGATGTGACGACAGGAAGCTATAATCCGCAGGAAACGGATGGTTTGTACTGGCGTCTGACGCAGGACAATGTGAGCGATTTATTTGGCTTGCTGCAAGGGAATGGCGGTACTAGCATCACAATCCCCGCGAATCACACCGATGTTCTTGAGGAGAAAAAGCTGGCAAAAGCCAATAGCTTACTCCCAGCAGGTGTTACAGGCACGGCAACGTATACGAATTATTTACTTGATCATCAAATTGAAGTAGTTGTAAACAAGTCCTTTCTAATGCCCTCAATACTGCGGAAATGGATGCAGACGGCTCCAACAGAAGGTAAGTCTGTTGCTCATGTTGTTGATTCTATAGAGCTGATCCGAACGACAGATCTGACACGTACCTATTTGCAGACACTAGTTGCACGGATTTCACCTGAGAAAGCGAAGGCAGCACTTGTAGATCCCGTAAAGACCGATTTGTCTGGTCCGGGTGTCACTATTCAATCAGAACGTCAGGCATCCACGTACTTGAGATCATTGGTGGGTGGCACAGAGGTTGTGCTGACTACGGCGTCTGGAAAAAGTAGGAAAGTCGATGCATTAGATACTCGAGGCATTGGTCACCAAGCCTTTTACAGTATGTCCGAAGCTCAGCTTCGGACGGAACAGCTGCCGAAGGACGTCGAGCTTCTCCAACATGATCATACAGTGAAAGGCGTCGTCTGGCACTTTTTTAAGAAGGATGCCAGTGGCAAAGGGATGCCTACGGCCGCTTTTCGCAAAGAACTCGAACGTAAAGGGATCGTGGTTGTTATTCACAATTAGAAAGAGGGGAGCCTTTGAGGAGATTTCTATATGCAGAGAACGGCGCGGTATCCGTCTATTTGATACTCATTATCGTTCCGATTTTCATATTTCAAGCAGTACTTATTGATTTTGCCCGAATCAAAGTAGCGGAGAAAGAAACAGAGTCCGCTATACATGCGGCGACACGCTCAGTGATGTCCTCATTTGATAGCGAGTTGCAGAAGAGAGGACTTTATGGCATGGGTCTCTCTCAGGATGCATTAGAAAAATTGTTTAGTGATGTCTTTGTCAAAAACCTATCGGGAGGCATCTCTTCGAATGCGTTTCACTTTATAAATACCAAGGCTGTTGAAGRCACTGTACGTGTTACACCAGTTTATTCGCTTGCTAGCCATGTCATATTTAAAGATCAGCTCATCCAAGATATGAAAATAAAAGCACCTATTGAATACACCCTAGAAATCGCTGATAAATTTCAGAAAAGTGGCGTCCGGGAGCCTTTTCAGATGGGATCGCAATTTGCCAAAGATGCGGCTGAATTAGAGAAGCTTATCGAGCAGAGGGAATCCGAGCTAGATGAAGCATGGCAGAGTACGGAAGCGTTATATGCGAAAACAACGTCTTTTCACAGCTATTATGTAACAAGAATTGCGGAATTAGACGAGTTAGCTGGGCAAATCGGCATTCATACAGTTGACGAAGTTCGTGGCGAAATCAGTCAGGTAAATGTGGAACTGGATTCTCTTATGAATACGATGAGGAATATGGATCTTTCTTTGGCTTCAATGGTAAAAGCAGGTCCTGAGGCGGCAGCCAGTATCCGAACAATTGTTGAAGCTAAACATACGCTTGAGGAGCAGGCTAATACGCTTTCACAGAAGCTTACTGAGCTTGAAGCTTTAGTTCAACAAATTTTGAAGTACACGGCACTAGTTATCCGTACGAAGCTAGAAGTAGCCGCCAATGAAAATGATATTAAGCAGCTCCAGCAGGTGATCGAGCCTACCTTACGGCTAGCCAAGCAAAAAAATGATGAGTTACGCGCTAAGTTAACCGGAATTTCGAGCACATCTACATCTACTAGAGATGCTCAAGGAGCTAATGATGTATTTCAACATGTTTCCCTCATTGGGGATGATTATTTTTATCAGTATCAAACGTCAGTCGCACAGATTGCAGCGTTATTTTCAGCTTTTCAGTCATCTGTTGAGCGAGTCTTCTTGTATACGTCAGTACATACAAGCGAGTTCAATCAAGCCAACGATGCTTATTGGGCATCTGCAAATGAATTTCACAGTAAACAAAGCCCAATAGAGCAATCTAGAATGGCTAAGAATGAAGCGAGCACGATGAATAAGCAGACTCAAAAGAATAAAATCCAAGCTGTTTTGGATCAAGCGAGGCAAGCTATTGGCGGTTGTAGTCTGACGAATTCACAATCTGGTGATGCTGCGCAATATAGCAAGCTCCAGGGTGAATTAGGCTACTTTCAGAAATATCGAGAAGTGAATGCGCAAGAAACAGCGATTGGAAATGAGGTTGCTTATGACCTTGATAAAGCTGAGCCAGCTAGTTTAAGGGCGATGGATATGCTGGGAGCAATCAACCAGGCAGCAGAAGATCTGCGAGATGAGCTCTATGTGAATGAATATGCGCTTACAAAGTTTAACTATCGAACATATGGGCTAGAGAAAGATCCTAGTGAGCAACCAAAATTGTCCAATGAATTCGTTGACCCTGGGACACACCCGCTAGCAAGGCAAGAGGTTGAATATCTCTTGTACGGATTTTCTTCATGTTCCGCTAACATATCATCGGCGTATGCAGAAATGTTTTCATTACGATTGGCGATTCGTACAGTCGAAGCCTTATTAGATCCGAAGAAGGAGCTTCTGGGCATCGGGTCCCCTTTACTCGTGTTATTGGCTGCAGTGGCCCAAGGTGCAGTAAAGGCGCTAGTCGACATGAACACGTTGGTGAAAGGTGAAGCTGTTGAATTATCCTCTAAGCTTTCAACAACGGCGCTCAAATTAACTTACAAAGACTATTTACGGTTATTTCTCATGCTGCATAGCAACAATGCCAAGCTGATGTCTAGAATGCAGGCGCTTCTCGAATTAGAGACTGGTAAAGATCTCATCCAAGAAACAACCTATATGCAAGCGAATGCCTCTAGTGAAATAAGACTTTGGTTTATTCCACAAGTGATGAAACTGTTGGATGGGACTGGACTTTTGGGATGTAAAATCGTCGGAACCCAATGTCAAATCAATCGGACTGCTGTCGTATCGTATTGAGAAAGGGGTGAGAGAGTTGCTTCTGAAACTGCACAAAGAGCAAGAGGGCGGCATAGTTCTGGAGGCTTCACTTATACTGCCTTTGTTTTTGGCTTTCGTAGTAGGTCTTGTGCTTTTCATTCAAATTGCTGTTGTCGAAATGTCTATGCAGACAGGTGTGTCCGAGGCGACGAAGTCCATCGCAGGTCAACTGTACCCTGTTCGGATTCTGGTCCAAGAAGCCCAAGTGAAATATGATCAAAGCCGTGCAGCGGACATGCTTAATGCTGTCGTAGGTCAAGTCCAATCGGCACGGAACCACGTGACGAGTGCAGAGGATTATGCCGATCAGTACGCTGCCTACATACCAGATTCTGTTTTGGAGCTCGTCCGCTGGGAAAAAGAGAAGCGGGAGTTTGGCGAAGGCATGGCTCAAGATGAACTGAACGGACTCTATGAAGATCATGTGAAACCGCGAATACTCGCGGCCTTTACACCCATTGTGTTTGCGTTTTGCGATGCGTCTATCGTCGAAAAGAAGAACTTTAAAGTCATCTCCGTGACGTTACCGAGTATGGAACAAGGCAGTGAGGCTTTCTTTGGTCTCGAAGCTCAATTGACCTATAAGCTTCCTATTCCTTTTATGAGTCAAACGATTGTTTTGAAAAAAAGGGCCTATGAACGGGCTTGGGTAGGGGATTGAACAGTAGGGAGGAGTACTATCATTATCGTGATTGATGGACTTTTTATTATATTTATCGCAATTGCTTTTGTTACTGATGTTCGGCATTCAAAGCTGCCTAATACGTTGACCGTGTGTGGAACTATTGTCGGTATAGTGTTCCACGTAGGGACGCAGGGCTGGAACGGTTTGCTTTTTTCTATCATTGGGGCATGTACGGGCTTTCTCATAGTACTCGTTTTGTATCTTTTAGGAGCTTTGGGCGCAGGGGATGTCAAGCTCTTTGCTGCTATTGGGGCTATGATGGGTTGTATGTTTGTCTTACAAACACTAATTTACTCGATTTTATGTGCAGGAATCATCGGACTTGTTCTATTACTTATAAAAAAACAAATGAGAGCGACTGGTCATAAGCTTACTGCGTGGCTTATCTCGATTATTGCGCTCAACAGGCTCGAAACATTACGTGAGATCAAGTATCAGAAAAACATTAAATTTCCCTTTATGTACGCTGTATTACCTGGTGTTATTGTCTCATATTACTATGCTTTACTTTGATAGGAGGTGGTTGAATGAAGCAAGATGTATTCGGACTTCGGTATGAGTTTGTGTATCGACATGGACATCATATGGAGTTGTTCAAGGAAGGTGGAATAGCAGGAAGTGAGCTTTCCACTTTACAGGTACGTATGTTAGAAGCTAATCAAGTCCCAAGGCTGTTGCCGCTCGACATTCACGAGGTGGATGCTAACCTTCGACTACAGTATAGATTGTCTTCCAAACGCATGCTGACGCATGTTCTTAAGGTGGGTGCATTCTCGAGCCATCACCTCTCCAAATTAATGTATGCGATTGTATGTACACTCGATGAGAGTAAGAATTACATGCTATACGAGATGAATTTCGTGCTGAAGGATAATTTTATATTCGTCGGACAGGATTGGTCGGATGTTTACCTAACATATGTTCCGTTAGACATGCAGCATGACGAAGATGATGTCTGTCTTTCAATAGATTCGCTTCTCAGAAAGCTTATCACACATGTTGGGGAAGAGGAGCAGGATCAACTGCAAGCTTGGATTTCCACGCATTTGGTTAAAAAGAGTTTACTTGGCTATAAGGAAGCGTTTTTGAAGCTAATGGACGAGCCGGTTCAAATGCGAAATCCAACAACTCCAACAACTCCAACAACTTCAACAACTTCAACTGTTACACAAACAGAACCCGTTGAAGCCGCATTACCAGAACTCGAATTACCTAAAGCACATTGGAAGCGGAAAGAAGATACCCCCATACAACTTATCATTCCCAACTTGGCTAAACTTGATCATAAACCTCTATCTTTCATTCCTCTTAATCAGCGAGCACGATGGATGACAACCGCGCTCATACTCATTCTATCTGCCTTTCTCTGGCAGCAATACTTGACGTACCCTTCAACTAGCACACTGCAGCTTATAGCTGGAATCACGCTGTTGCTAGGAGATGTAGTCTTTGTTCTGCTTTGCAAGGGCCGCCCCGTGTTCCCACACGCCACCATCCCAAATCCCGATTCCGCTAACTCGAGTGATGCCTCAACTATCGCGGCGGCTCCCATGGATATGACGGACTACTATCAGAATTTACCGATGCATACAACCCTTCTCAGCCCTTCAAAATCAAATGCCACGGTGTTTCTTGGGAAATCTCCAAAGCAGATGCCGCTGGGACCTCGATTGGAATTTCAAATAGAAGGAAGTAAACATTCCGTTCCCGTCAGCAGTGAAGTTTTTACGATCGGCAGGGGGGATTCAAGCAGTAAGGTTGACTACGTGATGGAAATTGCTGGTGTTTCTAGAATCCATGCGGAAATCGTACAAACGAACAATGGCTATCAGCTTAGAGACGCCGGCTCTACCAACGGTACCTATTTGAACGATCATCCTTTGGTCACCTATCAAGCCTATCCGCTAAAAGATGGGGACATTGTGCGAATTATTCGACAAGAAATGACTTTTCGGCTCTTATAACAAATAGTTCTACTTCCTGTCTGCCTTGAGCAGTGGTATAATAAGAAGTCGCGAGTAAAATACGTGATTATCTTAGAACTAGACAGGGGTTTGGTTTTACAAATGAGTCTGTTAACCATTGAAGATTTGAGCCACAGCTTTGGCGATCGTACATTGTTTAAAAATGTGTCGTTCCGCTTACTTGCTGGTGAACGCGTTGGTATCGTTGGAGCGAATGGCGTGGGGAAATCCACGTTGATGAATATATTAACTGGTAAGCTTCTGAAGGATACAGGAAAAGTAGAATGGACGCCGAGAGTCCACTATGGTTACTTGGATCAGCATTCCGTGCTGGCCGCAGGTAAAACGATCCGCGATATTTTGCGTGATGCGTTCCTGCCTTTGTATGAAGAAGAAAAACGAATGATGGCCATTACTGATAAAATGGGTGATGCCACGCCTGAGGAACTTGAAGCTCTGCTAGAGGAAATGGGCGAAATTCAAGAGCGTTTGGAGATCGGCGATTTCTATCTCCTTGATGTGAAAGTCGAGGAAATGGGTAACGGATTAGGTCTGAATGCGATTGGATTAGATCGTGATGTAACTTCACTTAGCGGTGGACAACGGACGAAGGTTCTCTTAGCGAAGCTTTTGTTAGAAAAACCAACCGTCCTTCTACTCGATGAGCCTACCAACTACTTGGATGTGGAACACATTGAGTGGTTGAAAATGTATTTGAAGAATTATCCTTATGCTTTCATGCTAATTTCACATGATACAGAATTCATGAATGATGTTGTTAATGTTGTCTATCATTTGGAATTTTCCAAGTTGACACGCTACACAGCGAACTATGAGAAGTTCCTTGATATGGCTGAAATGAATAAAGCGCAGCACATTGACGCTTATGAGAAGCAGCAGGATTACATTAAGAAGCAGGAGGATTTCATCGCGCGCAACAAAGCGCGGGCATCAACTTCAACCCGTGCGAAGAGCCGGGAGAAGCAGTTGGATCGAATTGACCGCATCGAGCGTCCAGAAACAGCTATGAAGCCTACGTTCGTATTCAAAGAATCCCGCTCAAGTGGTAGAGTTGTATTTGAAGCGCAAGATTTGGAGATCGGCTATGATCGTGCCTTGCTTCCACGGATGAATGTGACGATTGAGCGCGGTGAGAAAATTGCCATTGTCGGATGTAATGGGGTAGGTAAATCGACCTTATTGAAGACGATTTTGGGCAAAATCGAGCCTTTCAGCGGAAAAACGTATCGCGGCGATTATTTAAGCCCTGCTTACTTTGAACAAGAAGTCAAAGCGCCAAGTATGACGCCGATTGATGATGTATGGAATTCCTTCTCTTCCATGACACAGAACGAAGTCAGAGGCGCACTTGCGCGAGTCGGGCTCAAGAATGAGCACATCACTCGTGCGATGAGCATGCTGAGCGGTGGCGAGCAAGCGAAGGTTCGTCTGTGCAAGCTGCTCATGCAAGAAAGCAATTGGTTGTTATTCGATGAGCCTACGAACCATTTGGACGTCGTAGCCAAAGAAGAGCTTCAACGCGCATTAAAAGAGTACAAAGGAACAGTTCTTCTGGTTTGCCATGAACCTGAATTCTATGAAGGTTGGGTAACACGAGTGTGGGATGTTGAAGAATGGTCTGCCAAAGTAACGAATTAATCTAATAGTCAAATGGAGGAATAACGATGTTAACGCACGTTGTGTTTTTTAAGCTCAAAGATCGCAGTCCTGAAGCGGTGGAAGTAACCAAAGCGGTTCTTACGAACATGGAAGGTAAAATCCCGGTTTTACGGCACATTGAGGTTGGGACTGACATTCTACATTTAGAGCGTTCTTACGATATCGCACTCATAACGAAATTTGATTCTCTGGACGATTTGAAGGTTTATGATACTCACCCTTTGCACGAAGAAGTCAAAGCTCATATGAAAACAGTTCTTGATGGAACGTCCATCTGTGTTGATTTTGTAAGCTAACCTACGTTTGAAAAACATAGGAGAACAGTGTAGTATCCTTAGAAGAGGCTGGTTCTTGACGTCGTCAGGTCCATGCAAAATTCTTAGGCTGCACTGTTTTTTGTGTGTTTAGCGCAAAACTATATTTACATAGACATGGGAGAGGAATCCAATTGAAGTCCAAACTAAATAGAGCTTATATGACTGAAGTACTTGAAATGCTCTTGCGGACTCCTAGTCCGACAGGATACACGCATCATATTATGCAAAAAGTAGAGCTTGAAGTGAGTAAATTAGGCTTCGGGCTTTCTTATACGAATAAAGGCTGCGGCATCGTAACCATTCCTGGTACCCATTCCGATCGTGTAATTGGCATCTCGGCACATGTGGATACGCTCGGCGCGATGGTGCGTTCTATTAAAGACAATGGCACGTTGAAAATCACTTCACTTGGCGGGTTTATGATGGGTGCTATCGAGAATGAGTACGTGCAAATTCATACACGTGATGAACAAGTGTATGACGGCACGATTCTTACCTCAAGACCATCCGTGCATGTGTATGAAGACGCGAGAGAGTATAAGCGCGATGAAGCGAATATGGAAGTTCGTATCGATGAGCTTGTTAGCTCCAAAAAAGATGTGCAAGCGCTCGGTATCCGTGTTGGTGATTTCATCTCTTTTGATCCGCGTGTACAAGTGAAGGACAATGGCTATGTGAAATCACGCCATTTGGATGATAAAGCTAGCGTAGCATCCTTGTTCGGCCTACTAAAGCTGATTAAGGAGCAAGGCATTCAGCCTCACTATACGATCAAATTGTTCTTCTCCAACTACGAAGAGGTTGGGCATGGCTCTGCATTTATTCCAGAGGATATAACCGACTTTATCGCTGTGGATATGGGTGCACTCGGGGATGATTTAAGTGGCAGTGAGCGTGATGTTTCCATTTGTGCGAAGGATTCGTCAGGTCCTTATGACTATGCGATGACGTCGCAAATGATTGCGCATGCCGAGAAGCTTGAAATCGGCTATGCTGTGGATATTTATCCGCGCTATGGCTCGGATGCATCGGCGGCGCTTAGAGGCGGCCGCGATATAAGAGCAGCGCTCATTGGGCCTGGTGTTCATGCGTCACATAGCATGGAGCGTACGCATATGGATGCTGTAGTGAATACAGCAGCCCTTCTTGCCGCATACATCATGGAGCCGGTGCAAGGATGAACATTCTAAGTGCGGTCGATATAACCAAAACCTACGGCGACAAGGTGCTTTTCGATGATATCTCGTTCACCCTGAACGAGAAGCAGCGTATTGGCCTCATCGGCGTGAACGGCACAGGCAAGTCCACACTGCTGAAGATGCTAGCGGGTCTGGAAACACCAGATCGCGGCAAGCTCGTGCACGCGAACCATTTCCGGGTGGAATACTTGCCGCAAAACCCAGAGTTTGATCCAAACTCCACGGTGCTTGAGCAAGTATTCCACGGCGATTCGCCGCTCATGAAGACGCTGCGCGACTATGAGCTGGCCCTCGCGGAGCTGGAGCTTGATGCCTCCAGCGAGAAGAAACAAGCGCGCCTATTCGCTGCTCAGGCGCGCATGGATGAGCAAGGTGCCTGGGAAGCCAGCACCTTGGCCAAAACCGTGCTGATGAAGCTTGGCATCAGCGAGTTCGACAAGCCCGTCGGCCTGCTGTCCGGCGGTCAGCGCAAACGCGTCGCCATGGCGCGCGTTCTGATTCAACCCGCCGATCTGCTCATCCTCGATGAGCCGACGAACCATATTGATAACGAGACGGCCATCTGGCTCGAGGAATTCCTCAGCAAATGGCGCGGAGCTTTGCTGCTCGTTACCCATGACCGGTACTTCCTAGAGCGGGTCACCACCCGCATTCTGGAGCTGGACCGGGGCAAGATCTACAGCTACGAGGGGAACTACGAGTGGTTCCTCGAGAAGAAAGCGGAGCGGATGGATTCCGAAGCCGCTAGTGAAGATAAGCGGCAGAATCTCCTACGCCGCGAGCTGGCTTGGCTCCGTCGCGGCGCGAAGGCGCGCACGACGAAACAGAAGGCGCGTATCAACCGCGCCGAGGATCTACGGGACACCAAGGTGGATGGTCCCGGTGACAAGCTCGACATGGCGCTGGCAGGAAGCCGCCTTGGCAAAAAGGTGATGGAGCTCGACACCATCACCAAGGCCTTCCCTGGCGGAAAGCCGCTTCTCAGCGGCTTCAGCTACATTGTGATGCCGAAGGATCGTCTCGGCATCATCGGTCCGAACGGCAGCGGCAAATCGACGCTGCTTAACATGCTCGCCGGGCGTATCCAGCCCGACAGCGGTACGATTGAGACCGGCACAACGGTGAAACTGGCCTACTATACGCAAGAAAACGTCGCCATGGATGAGAAGATGCGCGTGATTGAATACATCAAGGAAGCCGCGGAGCAGATTCGCACGTCGGATGGTGAGACCATTTCGGCCGCACAAATGCTAGAACGCTTCTTATTTTCTCCTAACCTGCAATGGTCGCCAATTGGTAAGCTTTCAGGTGGAGAGCGTCGCAGACTTTATTTGTTACGCACCCTAATGGGGGAACCGAATGTTTTGCTCCTCGATGAGCCGACCAATGACTTGGACATCCAAACTTTGACGATACTGGAAGATTATCTGGATCAATTCTCAGGGGCTGTCATCACAGTTTCCCATGATCGCTACTTCTTGGATCGAACAGTTTCTCATTTATTCGCTTTTGACGGGAATGGCGGGATCGAGCCGTTCATCGGCACATATTCCGATTACTTGGAAGATAAGCGTGAACAAGAAGAGGCGGAGCAAGCTCGGAAAGAAATCGTTCGCCAAGCGAGCTCGAAGACAGCTAGCAATAGCACTACTGCCAGTACGTCACCTTCAAGCTCAGCTCCAGCTACGAATCGCCCCAAGAAGCTGACGTTCAAAGAACAGAAGGAATGGGACGAAATCGAGAACACAATAGCTATGTTAGAGGACAAAGCGGATAGCTTGAAAAAGCAAATCGAAGCCTCTGGAAGTAACTTTGATCTCGCTCGCGATCTGTATGAGCAAGAGCAACAAACCGCCGCTGAGCTCGAAGCAGCGATGGAAAGATGGACTTATTTATCAGAGTTAGTAGAAGAAATAGAACGAAATAAGTTATGATAATAGTAGTAGTTCAAAAAGTCGTCTTTTGATCACGAAGCAAGCCAAGAAGTCTATTCGACATCGAATCTTGCGTTCACCTTTGAAGTCCGGTGCTCATGTAGTTTTGCCTACACTCCGCTCCTCCTTCTTCAGGTTCTCGCAACCTTCTCGGTGCTGAAAACCCGACTTTTTGAACATTATTTAGAAGAAAATATAATAAAGGTAGGTATATAGACCCCATGATTAGTGTAAATAACGTGACGCTTCGTTACGGCAAGAGAGCCCTATTCGAAGACGCCAATATTAAATTCACACCAGGAAATTGCTACGGTTTGATCGGAGCCAACGGTGCAGGTAAATCAACATTCATCAAAATTCTTTCCGGCGAGATCGAGCCTAACACAGGCGAAGTCAACATCACACCAGGTGAGCGTATGGCTGTTCTGAAACAGAACCATTACGAGTTTGATGAAATCGAAGTTTTGAAAACGGTCGTTATGGGTCACGCACGCCTCTACAAAATCATGGAAGAGAAAGATGCTTTGTATGCGAAAGCGGATTTCTCCGAGGAAGACGGCATGAGAGCGGCTGAGCTTGAAGGCGAATTCCAAGATCTAGACGGTTGGCAAGCAGAATCCGACGCAGCAGAGCTATTGATCGGTCTAGGAATCCCAACATCCGTTCACGATACGAAAATGAAGGATCTTGATGGAAACGAGAAAGTTCGTGTGCTCTTGGCACAAGCTTTATTCGGTAACCCGAACATTCTACTACTCGATGAGCCTACCAACCATTTGAACTTAGAGTCCATTCGTTGGCTGGAGCATTTCTTGTCCCGTTTCGAAGGCACTGTTATCGTGGTATCACATGACCGTCACTTCCTGAACCAAGTATGTACCCACATTGCAGATATCGACTTTGGTAAAATCCAAATGTACGTTGGTAACTACGATTGGTGGTATGAGTCCAGCCAATTGGCACTTCGTTTGACACGTGATGCGAATAAGAAAACGGAAGAAAAACGTAAAGAGTTGGAAGCTTTTATTGCGCGCTTTAGTGCGAATGCCTCCAAATCCAAGCAAGCGACTTCCCGTAAAAAGCAATTGGAGAAGCTTACGCTTGAAGATATTCGTCCTTCCAGCCGTAAATATCCGTTCATTCACTTCAAAGGTGAGCGTGAAGCAGGTAAGCAGTTGCTTGCAGTTGAAGGCATTTCCAAAACGATTGATGGTGTTCAAGTATTAAATAACGTAACCTTTACGATCAATAAAGGGGATAAAGTAGCTTTCGTTGGAATAGACGGAATTGCGAAAACGACGCTGTTCAAAATTTTGATGGGCGAAATGGAAGCAGATAGCGGTACATTCTCATGGGGGATTACTACTTCTCAAGCGTACTTCCCGAAAGACAGCCAAGATTATTTCAACTCTGATTTGACTTTGGTAGACTGGCTTCGTCAGTACTCCAAGGATCAAGATGAGTCATTCCTTCGCGGATTCCTAGGGCGCATGTTGTTCTCTGGTGAAGAGGCGTTGAAAAAAGCGAATGTGCTTTCCGGAGGAGAGAAAGTGCGTTGTATGTTCTCCAAAATGATGCTAAGCGGAGCCAACGTATTGATCCTTGATGAGCCTACCAACCATTTGGATTTGGAGTCTATTACGGCACTGAACAATGGGCTTGTTGATACCGACTGTACGATCCTATTCGTATCTCATGACCATCAGTTCATCCAAACGATTGCAACTCGCATTATGGAGCTTACGCCTAAAGGCCTTATCGATAAGATGTTCACGTACGATGAGTACCTGGAAAGCGATGATGTAAAAAAACAACGTGAGATTCAATACGCATAAATAAAAAAGTTAAAAGCGCCCTGAAGTGTTTCTCTCAGGGCGCTTTTAGCTACACAAAGTGTTGTCTAGCTGCCGCCAGTGCGACGGCGTTGATTATTTACTTTTTTGGTCATTTGGCTTTTCGCGGTTTGGTTACCATTCCCAGCTGCTTTCGGATTAGCACGCGCTGCTGCTTGATCTGCTTGCTTCTGAGCTAGCTTTGCTTTAATCGCATCGGCTAAGCTGACTTTTTTGACACTTTGCGGCTCGACCTGGTCGGCCTGTCCATCTTGAGGCTTGTCTGACATAAGAACACCTTCTTTACGTGGTATAATCATAGTATAATCGAATCAAAGAAAAGATGAAAGAAGGTGTGTGGGGATGTTTGATCCGACGATCTATGACAATATCAAAGTCGTGCTCGAAGGAGCCGTCTACGATTTAGACTTGGAAGGTAAAATCATCATAACACGAAGAGAAGATTTAATTGACTTGTCCTCGATGTCTCGCACATTTGCTATAGAATTTGCAAGGCAAGTAGGGCTTCCTAATAAAGCAGAAATCTACTTGCATGTTCATTTGAGTGATTTGGCTGCAGAAATTCTTGAAAATCCAACGGCTAAGCCTGGTTGTACGTTATTGATTAAGCTTCACACGCATGTGAACGATCCAGAATTAGATTGCCCGATGATCGAAGCGCAATTGAATGCTATTTGGGAGCAACGTCCGCGAATTACCCAGCAAATTTCGTATCTGTATGGGGAACAACCAGAGGAGTACCGCAATCTCATTACGTTATCCTTTGGCCGGAAAATTGATGAGAGCCACCTTGATGACTTTACTGATCTGATCGACTACGCTTTTGATAGCTTGGCGTTGCTAGATGAGCGAGGGACATTGTGATGCAAGAATTATCTCAACAAGAACTGCAAGATAAAGTAGGTTATAACGAAGGATCCTTCGCCGTCTTTATGTACACGCCATTATGCGGCACATGCAAGGTAACGGAGCGTATGCTAGACATTATTCTAACGATGAAGCCAAGTCTGCCGCTTGTGAAATGCAATATTAATTTTCTGCCGCAAATAAGCCAAGAATGGCAAATCGCTAGTGTCCCGTGTATTGTCATTATGGAACCAGGGAAAGAGAAACAAATGATGTATCGGATGCAATCCGTGGATGAGTTATATCGAAGGCTATTGCCATTAATAGAACAAGATTAGGAGCTGAGTATCGATGAGTTTTCAAATCGGAGACCGCGTTATTGCTGAGTATAAAACAGGTGTTTATTTCGGGGAGGTAGTTGAATTGACCTCCAGCATGAAGGCGGCTGTTCGTATTCTTGCCGTGAAGGATCACCCAACACAAGGAGACTTACATAATCCGATGGATCCAAGCGTAGCTTTTTTTCATCAAAGACGGGCATTATCTCATCAAGAGATTGCGTTAATGCCGCTTGCAACGATTCGTCCTTATGCGGGTGAGGTGCCAGATTATCAAGTATCTCTGAAGAGAGCGCTATTGGCTCAGATCGATAAACTGTCGGACATGGAAGCATGGGCCCGACGCTCTCTGCAGGAGCTTGATCAGCTGAATAAAGAATATTTTCCACCGTCCAATTAGGAAACTTCTAGGTACAACTTGGTGCCATCATTGTATTTGAAAATAGCGACATCACCAATGATCTCGATCATCGAGATCATTTTTAATTTTCTGCGAAATTCAAAGTGCAGCTCGTATTCCTTCAATTTAGTCGAAAGTAAATCCATCTGGGAACGTTTATGAGTGAAATTCATCACAGGGATCGATTTATTCTTGTAGCGGATCGTGTTTGCTTGCATGTTCAAGCCCTCCTTTATACGGATACTTGTTTTCTTGCTTCTTACATTTAGGATACATTTCAAATGTTAAATATGTTCAAGCGCAACTATTAGAAAAGTTTTAGCATTTTATTATATGTGAATAATAGCTCTACAGGGCTAGTTCCGATAAGATAATTTTTAGCGGGGCAGATTCGTGGTTGCGGGGAAAGTTAACCCCATTTATAATAGATAGGATTGTATTCTAACAGGCTCTGGAGGGTCACAGAAATGACTGTAACAAAACCAACTCGTATTGGCATTATTGGCGCCGGAAATATCGGAAATGTACATATGGAGACGTTCAAGATCATACCAGGGGCGCAGCTTGCAGGCGTGACGGACGTTTATTTACCGCTTGCTGAAACGAGAGCGAAAGAACATAACATTGAGCAGGTATATGCAAATTCAGATAAATTGTTAGCGGATCCTTCCATTGATGCGGTCGTCATTGCGGTATCGAATGAGTGGCATGCGCCTATTGCCGTACAAGCATTAGAAGCAGGTAAGCATGTCTTACTTGAAAAGCCGATGGCGATTGACCTAGCTTCAGCTCGTCAAATTGTTGAAGCAGAGCGCAAAGCCGGGAAAATTCTCATGATCCCGCACCAAATGCGCTGGGAAGCAGCGTCAATTGCGGTGAAGGAGCAGGTGGAGAAAGGTGCACTTGGACACATTTATCATGCGAAAGCGAGCTATTTAAGACGTAAAGGTATTCCAGGTTGGGGTACATGGTTTACGCAAATGGAAAAATCAGGCGGAGGTCCTCTTATTGATCTTGGCGTACATATGTTAGATTTAACCCTGTATTTGATGGGGAATCCTAAACCAGTTTCTGTATATGGCTCAACTTATGCGGAGTTTGGACCGCGTAAGCAAGGCATTGGCACATGGGGTGCTCCGAATTGGCAAGGGAAATTTGATGTCGAGGATTTGGCAACGGCCTTGATCAAATTTGAAAATGGAGCAACCCTTTCCTTGGATGTAAGCTGGGCTGGCTTACTGGAAACCGATAATCTGCCAGTTGTTCAGCTGCTTGGAACGGAGGGCGGCGCCTACGTGAAAGGCGCGAAAGGAAAGCTTTTCGCAGAGAAATTTGATCGTATTGTTGAAACGGAGCTATCCGCGCCTGCAGCCAATGATGATCCGCGTGCACGTATGGTGCAGCATTTCCTATCCAGTATCGTGAACGGTTCTCGGCCGATAACTTCTGTTATGTCGGGCTACACGAATAATTTGATCCTAGATGCGATTTACCGTTCGTCGCAAACAGGCGATGAAGTGAAATTGAACTGGGACATCGATTAGACAGGGGCTGTAAGAAGTGAACTGGGAGTTATTTAGTATCATCGGAACGATTGCCTTTGCAGTGAGCGGTGCGATCGTGGCGATGGAAGAGGAATATGATATCTTAGGGGTCTATGTACTTGGGCTCGTTACGGCTTTTGGTGGTGGAATTATCCGCAATATGCTAATAGGGAAACCTATCGTGCTTCTGTGGGAACAAGGCATGTATTTCCAAATCGCTCTGTTCGCGATGACGGTTGTCTTTTTCATGCCAGTGAAATACATACGGCTATGGAAAACATGGGAAGCATTCTTCGATGCGATTGGCCTCGCGGCGTTCGCCATTCAAGGGGCGCTCTATGCGACGAATATGGGGCACCCTTTAAGCGCAATCATTGTAGCGGCGGTTCTAACAGGCATTGGCGGAGGTATGGTTCGCGATGTGCTAGCAGGTCGGAAGCCGCTGGTGCTCAAGGATGAAATATATGCTGTATGGGGGATGCTGGCAGGTGCGTTAGTCGGACTTGGGTGGTCACAAGGGACGTGGCAGTTAGCTATTCTTTTTGCACTTATCATCATATTGCGCATGTTCTCAGTGAACTACAAGTGGAAATTGCCGAAACGCTCCCTGCGTGATTCTTTGTCGGAATCCACAAGGAGATCGGATTCTTAGTCCATGCAGCATGCTAGATCGCTTTTGAGATAGGAGGAGAGTCATTTGGAAGCATCTTTAACACAGCAACAGAAAATTTCAGCAGAAACGATTGCAACGCGAATTATTTCCGTGAAGGAATTGTTGCAAACAGAGTTAGATCTGTACGAAGTATCGAAGGATTCCGAGACCGGCGAGCATTACCTGCATTATGCCTATATGCATCGAGATTTCTCGAATACAGGAGAACCAGAATCGTTTCACTACTTAATGCCAATTGAGAATGATGATGTGCTGGGCATGATCTTTGGAGAGCAAGGATATGCCTATCCGGAGCATTGGAAGTCCTCCTTTTTACGAAATGGTCCAGAAGGCTTCTATATCTGGTTTGATCCTTCGCATGAAGCACAGCAAACCGAGGATGAGGCCATTGCGGCTGATTTGCTTCAGAAGCTTCGGGCTTTTCATGATCAAGGAAACGTGGATCCGGAAGCTGTTCGTAAGCTTTTAGAAGAAATGGATGAGACACGAAAAAAAGACGAATAGAAACACAGCGATAGCAAACGATAGCTACCCCACAAAACTGCGAAGTGCAGCTTTTGTGGGTTTTTTCGCGTAAATAAGGGGAAATACTGCAAATATACATCTTTTAGATACGAACTTTGGATAAATGTGAAAATGTGAGGGAAATTGCTGTACTTTTGCATCAAAATCCAGTCCATTAAGGAAAACGTAGAAAAATCCTGCACTATTGCATTTTATATGGAGATGGAGAGAACTCAGCTGTAAGAATTTCGGCTTTTTGTTTAGTAAAAATAAGGGAATTGGACCATATTAACACTAGTGTCAAATGTGAATTAGAAAGGGGGCATTTATTTCATGGACATGGAATCGTATCAATTTGCAAATTTAGGTATTCATGAGGAATTAATGCAGGATCTTCGCAATCTCGAATCCCATATGAAAGAGGAGTTGGGTTACGAAGTTGCACTAATTGCGTATACGAAGGAAAAGGATGGGGTTCAAACAAGTAAGTAAGTGAGACAAACGCAGATATAAAGAGAAATAGGGGGAATGACGATGAAAGCTGTGAAAATGTCAGTCATCATGACGGCTGCATTCGTCGGCTTGACAGGGTGTTCAGCAACACATTCAAACAAACTAGAGAAGGCATCGGTTTCCATTCAAAGTGTTGGTTTATCAGATTCGAGTGGTGCTAAGCTGAGTAATAGTACGCAAGGCGCCGCAAGCGGTAACCAGATCGAACAAACAACGCGAGGGCAATCGCAATTAGAGGACGACCTGCTACATAGGAATACGTATTTATCGATGAACCGTGAAGTGGCAGATCAGGTGATGCAAGAAGCCCATCTGGGTGGGACTGCAGTCGCAATGACAGATACGAATATCTACGTAGCTGTTGATATGGGTGAACTCCATGATAAGAGGACGAATGAGCGCGATAGACAATTAAGCAAATATAACGATCCAGCGACAGAAGCGGGTTTGTTCGGCTCAGGCATGGGTGCTCAAATGGATTGGGTATCCGCTAAGCCTTTGTCTACGGACAGCATCAACGTAATTCGGCATGTGCTTACTCGTATTTATCCGGATTCACACATTTTCATCTCGTCAAACGCGCTTTTTGTAAACCGGATGATGTATTATGACATGCAGCAACGCAAAAATAAACGCATGGATACGTACCTCCACGAGTTCAATACCATGGTGCAATATACGTTTAATAGCAGCAAATGAGCAATAAATATAAGGTTCGTGCCTACTGCTGCTCGAGAATATGTGAGTATGTCTATAAAGAAGATGTGATGGTCGCCATTAATTACGAAACGGCCTACAGCCTAGCGCAGCTATACAACGAATTCCCGTCAAAACCAAGCTGCCCTTCCTGCGGAGGAGCCATAGCTTTCTACGCACATTCTGTCATCGAGGAGCCTTGGCTGACTTGAGAGGCTTGACAATTCGTGCTTTCCTGATAATAGTTAGAGGATAATGCAATCAGGAAGGATTAATTACGCGATGATGACAGATTTATTGAAAATAGATGCCTTACCACCAGAAGTCCGCGCAAGTTTGGATGCGTATAATCGAATCGTACATACAGCTGAAGACCGTAAGTTAATTGGCGTCGCTGCGTATGAAGCACCAACAGAGGAGCTTCTTACGGATGCGATTCTTTCACTCTTTTTAGGCAAAAATGTGCTCCTGAAGGGGCCAACAGGCTCTGGCAAAACGAAACTTGCTGAGCATGTTTCAGCCGTCTTCAATCAACCGTTGCACAGCGTCAATTGTTCCACGGATTTGGATGCAGAGGCGTTGCTAGGCTTTAAAACATTAACGCATGATGAGCAGGGAAGAAGTCAGATTGTTTTTATCCCTGGCCCGATTATGAAAGCCATGACCAAAGGGCATTTGCTCTATATTGATGAGATTAATATGGCCAAGCCCGAAACGCTGCCTTTAATAAATGGCGTTCTGGATCACCGAAGATCAATTACTAATCCTTTTACGGGTGAAGTCGTTACGGCGCATCCGAGTTTTAGAGTGGTTGCAGCGATTAACGAGGGCTATATTGGCACGGTACCGTTAAATGAAGCATTGAAAAATCGTTTTGTCACGATTGATGTACCTTATTTGCAAGGTGAATTATTGTTTCAGTTATTAAAAAGCCACTCTGTATTACGTGATGAGAAGCTCTTGCGCACCTTCGTGCAGCTCTCGGCTGACTTGCTTTCTCTGATCGAAATGGGACAACTGCCTGATGAAGCGGGCTCCATCAGAGCGCTGTTAGACGCTTGTGATTTATCGGTGTATATGCCACCCATGCGGGCGGTTACGCGCGCGATTGCGGATAAGTTAGAAGATGAAAGGGAACGTGCAGCTGTAATGAATACGGCTGAAACGTTATTGTAACGCAATGTTCGTAGGAAGCCTTAGCCGTTTGGATGATAAAATCGATGCCATGCTGCATATGCAGCTGGTTGATTTGGCTCGTTTATTTACGAAACGTGGAAAGCTTGAAGTCGAAGCTGCATTTCACGCGCATTATGATGAGTCAGCCTCGCACATGACTGTGAGTCAATTCTGGTGGGATTATCCGCTGCGTGACAAAACAGCTGGAATGAAAAGCGATGTGTATCTTCGTTGTCTTGGCAGTGCTTGGTTTACAGGGAGGGAGGCAATCGGCTCCTACCTTCATTATTGTTCGAATGCGAGATTCCCGAAACTGGCCAATAGCTTATTTGCGCTATGTGAAGATATGCGCTTAGAACGGGTTTGCCGAATGCAACGTCCAGGAACGGGAGCTGTTTTTGCACATCGCCATCGCATCTTAGGTGGATATTTCCAGCATAAGCTCCGAAATCATCTCAGTAAGGGCGAGTTGGCGGATGCTGTGCTTTTGCTGGTGTATGGATGGTTTACTGGAAAGTCGTGGCAGAATGAGCCATTTTCTTCTGCTCTAGGGAGTGACTTATCAAGTTGTCTGGTGGGGCTCTATGAGGTGCTTGAGCAGGTGGAAGAAGCGGCGCACACAGCTAAGGTTGCGGCTTTGTGTGAACGGATGAACGAGGCGTTAGCAGGTTGGCTGGAACGTGATGCTGTGGCTGCTTATTTCTGGACGCAGCAGGGAAGCGGCATCGCGGTTCCTTTGCCTGCGGATTATAAAGGCGAGCTGAAGCGCGCGAAGCGGCTCGCCAATGATGATGTGCTCCCCGAGCAAGAGGGGGAGCGTCAATTGCCAGGCCAAGAGCGGATGCCGACTTGGCATCGTGAGAGCAGCGACCGCAGCCCAGGGCTGCTTCGGTTCGAGCTGGAGCGCGGCGCACGCACCGCCGCGCAGGGCTCTGCGCCCCGTGAGGGCGATGCCGCCGACCAGGCGCTCGCCATCACCCAGGGGCGCTCGCAGCGCGCCCAGCGCACCGGCGCCGCCGCTGAGCGGCGCCAAGGGGCTTCCGTGCCCGCGGCTGCGGGGCACGGGGAGGGCGAGGTCGCCGCGTATGCGACGGCGACCTGGCTCTTGCCTGAACGTCCTACTGCTGCGCAGGAGGACGGGTTCAGGCGCCTGAGCGAGCGCGCAGCGCCGCTCGCGAAGCCCTTGCAGCGTGCGATACGGCGCACGCTGGAGCAGAAGCGGATCGCCCCGCGCGGCGATCGCTTGTTTGGGCGGCTCGATAAGCGGCTTACGCGAGCCTTCACGCAAGAGCTGCCGCGCCTCTTCTACAAGAAGCGCGCGCCGGTACCCCAGCTCGACGCAGCGTTCGCGCTGCTCGTCGACTGCTCGGCGTCCATGTATGACAAAATGGACGAAACCAAGCTCGGTCTCGTGCTATTCCACGAGACCCTAAGAGATCTGCGAATCCCCCATGAAATCGTGGGATTCTGGGAGGACGCGGACCGCGTCACGGAGCAGGAGGCACCGAACCTGTTCCAGGTTGCGGTGGACTTCGGCTCCTGCCTCGCGGCCTCTAGCGGTGCGGCTCTGATGCAGCTGGAGCCGCAGCAGGACAATCGCGATGGCTTCGCAATTCGCGAGATGACGAAGCGGCTGCTGCGGCGCACAGAACGGCAGCGCATCCTCCTCGTGTTCTCCGATGGGGAGCCTTCGGCAGCCAACTACAATGATGTCGGCATCCTTGATACACACGAAGCCGTTCTGCAAGCTAGACGCATGGGCGTCGAGGTCATCAGCGTGTTTCTCGCTAACGGAACCGTTCACGAAACACAGCGGAACGCGATGCGTAATATGTATGGCCGAAGCAGTATCGTTGTACCAAACGTCGAGGAGCTGCATGAACAACTCGTGCCGATTTTACGAAAGCTTTTACTGAAATCGATTACTACATAAACTCCAGTTATTTTATAGGGTTTTTCGGTTTTTACCCCTATATCCAGAAAATAACTGGAGATCTCCAATAGCTTGAATTGAAGATCTCATCTATCTTTTAACATCAAAATCCAGTACAATAGATCAGGGTCATTCTCGGTAAATTTCGCCAAACTCCGACAAAAATCGGTTGTCTTACATACGTATCGAACATACATAGCTAGAACTCATCATTCATTTAGGAGGCATATAATCTCATGTACGGAGCACCGTTATCAAACAAATCCAAAAAAATCATGCTGCTAGGCTCAGGTGAGCTTGGCAAAGAAGTCATCATTGAAGCACAACGTCTTGGCATTGAGACTATTGCCGTAGATCGTTATGAGAATGCTCCAGCAATGCAGGTTGCGCATCGCAGTCACGTTATTTCTATGCTGGATGGCGAGCAGCTTCGTGCGATTATCGAAAAAGAACGTCCTGATCTCATCGTGCCCGAAATTGAAGCGATCGCGACTTCTGTTCTTGTCGACCTTGAAAAAGAAGGTTACCGAGTCATCCCAACGGCGACAGCATCCCGTTTAACGATGGACAGAGAAGGTATTCGTCGACTTGCATCCGAAACATTAGGATTGCGCACAGCCAAGTATGAATTTGCGAATAGTCTCGAAGAATTGCACGCAGCTGTGGCGGTGATCGGGACACCTTGTGTGATCAAACCGATCATGAGCTCTTCAGGCAAAGGGCAAAGCGTTTGCCGCACACCTGAGGGAGTAGAAGCTTCGTGGAACATTGCAATGGAAGGCGGACGTGCGAAGAATGCGCGTGTCATCGTCGAAGAATTTATCCATTTTGAATCCGAAATTACCTTGTTGACGGTTCGTTCTGTCTCAGGGACAACCTACTGTGAGCCGATCGGTCACATTCAAAAAGACGGCGATTACATCGAATCCTGGCAGCCTCATACCATGTCAGAACAGCAAATTATCGATGCCCAGCAAATGGCTAAGACCATTACTGACGCACTCGGAGGCCATGGGCTGTATGGCGTTGAATTATTCCTGACGGCAGATGGCGTTTACTTCAGTGAAGTCTCGCCGCGCCCGCATGATACGGGTATGGTTACGATGGCTACTCAGGATCTTAGTGAGTTCGCACTGCACGCGAGAGCAATTCTTGGATTCCCGATTACAGGAGTTCGCTTGTTAACACCTGGCGCAAGCTACACGCTAAAAGCCGATCGCGAACAAGTTGAGTATACGATTAGCGGCATTGAAGAGGCGTTATCCGTACCTAATACGCAGGTTCGAGTCTTTGGCAAGCCGGAAACAAAAGTTGGTCGCCGTATGGCGGTAGCCCTTAGTTCTGGAGATACTGTGGAAGAGGCACGCAGCCTAGCAAAAGAAGCAGCTAGTAAGCTCACTTTGAATTACAACTAACTGTATGACTGCAGTACGATGTACCATGTCTGAGGTCATTAACCGGAGGCAATCACTATGGAACCCAAAGCAGCAAGACTGTCTCGAACCGTGTTGACAGAAATTATTTTACCGGCGGACACGAACTACCATAACACTGTGTTTGGCGGTCGTGTTATGCAGTATATAGATAAGGTTGCAACCATCGCATCGATGCGACATTGTCGTATGAACGTGGTCACAGCGTCGAGTGATAGCTTGGATTTCTTCGCTCCGGTAAAGCTTGGCGAGGCGATTCAGTTGGAAGCATTTGTCACGTGGACGCATCGCAGTTCGATGGAGGTTTATGTGAAAATTGAGTCGGAGAACCTTCTTACCGGCGAAAAGAAACACACTGCGACCTCGTTCCTTACTTTTGTTGCTTTGGATGAGCATGGACAGCCTTATCCCGTTCCTGGCATTATCGCAGAGACGGATGAAGAGAAGCGGTTGTTCGAGTCCGCGGAAGCGCGTTTTACAGCGCGAAAGCTTCGCAAACAAGCGCGTCTCTAAGCATATAATAAGCCATTTACGGCTAGCAGTTCCCTTAGGGGAGCTGCTTTTTTAGTTGGGAAACAAAGGAATAACTATAGTTAGTTTTTTCCATATCACAACTTTTTGCTTACATTTGGAGTCAAATGAGAGAGGAATTCAATGCCTCCATTTCATTTTCGAAGATAAGGATGAAAAATCAGTGGAACTCATAGACTTAAAACAACGAATAGGCAAGCAGTTTCCTTTCTTATATAGGCTCCGCGTCAAGCAGCTTATGTTAAAGAGGCGACTCATCAATCTAAATCCAAGAATCAAATATGCGTATGGAAGAAGCCCTCGTAAGCTTACATATACGACGAAGAAGCATAAATCGATTTTACGGCGTGTGCTCGGAAACACAGACCCTATTTTACAAGAAAATAAGATTGTGAATTTGAAAATCGCACTACAGTATATAGATGGGATCCTGATTCATCCTGGTGAAACTTTTTCCTTTTGGAAGCTTATCGGTGTGACAAGCAAAGAAAAGGGTTATATCGAGGGCCTCATGCTATCCCATGGGGAAGTTCGGGTAGGTACGGGAGGCGGGTTGTGTCAGCTAGCGAATATGCTGTATTGGTTGGCTTTACATACGCCGCTAGAAATTAGAGAAAGGCACCATCACAGCTTTGATCTTTTTCCAGACGATCGAAGAGTAATTCCATTCGGGACGGGGACGAGTGTGTTTTACAATTATGTCGATTTGCAATTTTACAATCCAACCGCACATCGGTTCCAATTTCATCTGGAGGTCACGGAAGAGTACTTAGAAGGCTCGATTCATTGCGATACGGAATTGCCTTTCGACTATAGAGTGAAAGAGAAGAATCATGCATTTTATCAAAAAGCGAACAAATGGTATAGAGGGAATGAAATTTGGCGGCAAAAGATCAACAAACAAGACGATTCTCTCGTGAATGAAGAGCTGGTTAACGTAAATCATTCAGAAGTGAAATATATGACGTCAAACGGATCTCAGGAGAACTAATGAAGAGAGAGTATGTGAAGGATTTTTTCATTTTCGGGTGGAAGCAGGCGCTTTGCTGTATATTCCCGGTTGTTATATTTTTGACATTGGCAGTGTCCAAAGCAATACCCATACCATTCATGCATCGTTATGATTTCATTTTACTCGTATGCATCCTTGCGCAATTGGTATTGGTGTGGTCAAAGCTAGAGAGCGTAGATGAACTCAAGGTTATCACGGTGTTTCACATCATCGGACTTGGACTTGAGTTGTTTAAAGTGCACATGGGCTCGTGGTCCTATCCGGAGGAAGGTTTGACGAAAATAGCGGGCGTCCCCTTATATAGCGGTTTCATGTATGCCAGTGTGTCCAGTTATGTGTGCCAGTCATGGAAAAGATTAGATTTACATCTCCTCCATTGGCCTAGAACATCCATTGCGGTCCTGATGTCGATAAGCATCTATGCGAATTTCTTTACACATCATTTTGCGTATGACATCAGGTGGATTCTCATTGCAGGCATAGTGATTCTGTTTTACAAATCGAAGATTCATTTCACGGTCACCACCAAGACCTATCATCTACCCACGATACTTTGCTTTATGTTAATTGCTTTTTTTATTTGGCTTGCTGAAAATATATCCACCTTTCTTGGCGCATGGCGCTATCCAGATCAAGAAATTTCTTGGCGAATTGTTCATTGGGGTAAAATTAGTTCCTGGTTTATGTTGGTGATTATCACCATCATCATCGTGGCTGAATTGAAGCGGATAAAGTATCCGGAGCAGGTAACAAAAACCCCCAGTGTATTCAAGCTCTGAGGGTTTTCCGTTCGTGCTTTTTACTTAGCTCCGCCTTCGGCAAGGATCGTTTCCCAAATTGCACCTTTACCGTAAAGCTCTTTGTTCACTTTATCCCAGCCGCCCAGGTATTCGATATTGAAGAGTCCTGCTGGTGTCGTGTAGTTTTTCTCATATTGCTTAGCAACTTCTGGAAGCACGGAGCGGAAGCCCTTGTCAGCAAATACTTTCTGAGCATCAGCAGCGAAGAGGTAGTCGTAGAACGCTTGAACTGCTGCACGATTACCATGCTTATCTACGTATTTATCAATAATAGCAACAGGATTCTCAATGGAAGTTGTGTATTGTGGAATCACTTCTACATATTTCTTGCCGGATTGAATTCGAGCAACAAGCTCATTCTCGTAGGTTATGATCGCATCACCTACACCTTTATCGAAAGTGGCTAGGGAATCCGCGCCGCTTTTATCTAGGACTTTGATATTTTTATAGATTTTGGCAACGAGTTCTTTGGCTACCGCAGGATCTTGTTTACCAGCAGCTTCGGAAATTTTGAGACCAGCACCATAGACAGCGTTGATGTCCCATTTAGCGCCGCCGGATGTGCTCGGATTCGGGATCAGGACTTCAACACCTGGCTTAGTCAGATCAGACCAGTCTTTAATTCCTTTTGGATTCCCTTCACGTACACCAATAGCTGCAATTGAAGTTGTT
The DNA here is from genome assembly GCF_056402415.1 of Paenibacillus sp. P4_A9. Lineage (NCBI taxonomy): Bacteria > Bacillati > Bacillota > Bacilli > Caryophanales > Paenibacillaceae > Paenibacillus > Paenibacillus sp. P4_A9. The sequence continues at coordinate 26,938 of NZ_JBFUHL010000015.1, read as the reverse complement.
ACGAAGCCTTTGTATTTGTTGTTTTTCCAGTCATGTGTGATTAAGCCTTTTTCTGCGATTTTTTGAATATCTCCTTCGAGAGAGAGTGGAGCGATGTCCGCTTCGAACCCTTGTATGATGGCTGTAGCTTGTGAACCGGATGCTACGTAGGATTCTTGGAATTCAACCGTTGTACCGGTTTTCTTTTTATATTCTTCTTTAAATTTAGGCAGAATCACTTCAAAGGAATCTTTCAAAATGGAGTAAGCACCGACGGTGATCGTTACTTTACCGCCTTCAGCTTTAGGTGTCGCACTTGCAGCAGCAGTTGTCGTTGCGGCAGTAGGTGCACTTGTGCTAGCCGTTTTCGTCGTACCGGATCCGCAAGCGGTCAGTGCAATACTTGCTGTGAATAATGCTGCAGTTACAAGGCCAAGCGTTTTAAAATTTTTCATGGTTGACAACTCCCCTTCTTTTCTAAAGCTTATTTTTAATGGTTATATGAAAACAGGCTGTGGATCTTGTTTGGCCTGATTATCAATCCAGGTTGTACCTGATTGGGTAAATACCGAAAGCTGATGGATGAGGATGTTAACGTCATCGCCAACTTGAAAAATCCGATCTTTTACAGGCTGATAGGCGAAAAGCTTGAATTGACCGGTATCCATTTCCAAATACCAGGAATCCCCACGGAAATGAACATGCGTAACCTTGCCTTTTTCACCAGCGGTAGCCAAATGGCTCACATTGGACGGTCGAACTTCGATATTCTCTGGGCGTATGAGCACATTCACATCGGGAAGCCATTTGCCATCTTGTTGAAGATCTGCAAGCGTAGGGAATCCGACAAGCGGCGAATAAGTGGGAAGCACGTTGGATTCACCTATGAAAGAGGCTGCGAATGAGGACGCAGGCTTCGTATAAATCTCCCAAGGGCTTCCTTGCTGTTCGATTTTCCCGCCTTGGACCAAAATGATCTCATCCGCGACCTCAATCGCCTCATCCTGATCATGCGTAACGAAAAGAGTCGTTACTTTAAATTCACTGATAAGGTTGCGCAGCCAGACGCGGAGCTCTTTACGGATTTTGGCATCGATCGCCGCGAAAGGCTCATCGAGTAGAAGCAGTCGAGGTTCAGGCGCTAATGCTCTGGCAAATGCAACCCGTTGGCGTTGTCCGCCTGATAATTGATGCGGATATTTCCGCTCATGGCCTGCGAGCCCCATTAAGTTCAATAGATATGCAACGCGATCCTTAATCTCGGCCTTCGACTTGTTGAGTACCTTCAACCCATAAGCGACGTTGTCAAACACCGTCATATGCTTGAAGAGGGCATAGCTTTGGAATACGAATCCTATGCCTCTTTCTTGAACAGGGAGATGAGTGGCAAGCTTGCCATCGAAATAAATATCGCCGCCAGTCGGGGCTTCAAGTCCAGATAACATCCGCAGGATGGAGGTTTTGCCACCACCGCTCGGTCCAATCAATCCGACAAGATGCCCTTCTTTGATTTTAAAATTGACATCTCTAATCGCATGAAATTCTCCGTAATGTTTATTTAAATTACTCACTTCAATGTGCATGCGGGGATCCTCCTCCATGGTTTCTCGTTGCTTCAGTTCTTCGTTTTAACCATTCTAACGCTAACAAAATCGTGATGGATATGAGACCTAATACGAAAGCCACGCTATTAGCTGCTACGAGCTGAAACTGTTCAGCGTCTTGATAGACGAGTGTCGTAGCTGTTTGTGTTTGATTGATGATATTGCCAGATACAACCAGGATGGATCCGAATTCACCGAGCGACCGAGCGATGGTCAAAATCAACCCGTACACGACGCCCCAACGAATACTCGGCCATGTCACCTGGAAGAAAGTGCGCCATGGTCCTGCGCCTAAGGTTGCGGAAGCTTCTTCAGACTGTGTTCCGATCTCTTCAAGTAAGGGGACTACTTCACGTACCATGAGAGGGAATGTGATAAACATGGTTGCAATTACCATCCCCGGAATCGCATAAACAATTTTCATGTTATGGTCTTCTAAGAATGCGCCCAGGGCAGTGTTGGGTCCGAAAATCAAGATAACCATTAAACCAACAATGACAGGTGATACTGCAAATGGCAGATCGATTAAGGCATTAATGATAGGTTTCAGCCATCGAGCAATCCAAGAGCCTCTTACAATTTCTAAGGAAATATAAATACCGATAATGGCATTAAGAACAGTAACGATGGTGACGATGATCAAAGATATTTTCATTGCGTGTAGAGCTTCGGGACGAACAAGTGCATCAAGGAAGGCTCGAGGACCATCTTCAAATGCGCCGAAGGTAATCCCTAAGAAAGGCAATGCGATTAGTAGGAATATAATCGAAAAAGAAATGCCGATCAGTAATCTTCTCATGCTAGCCGCCCCTTCCCGTGAGTCCATACATGTATTCCCCATAAAATCAGGACGGAGAGTGTCAAGAGGACAAGTGAGATGGCAGCTGCGCCTTCTGGATTGTAGTTCTGTGTTTCACCATATATATAGACGGAGGCGACCATCGTTTTTCCAGGTAAATTACCGGAGATAAGGGAGATGGCACCGAATTCTGCAAGTGATCGGGAGAAAGCGAGCATACTGCCGGCAATCGTACCAGGTAAAAGTGCTGGTAATACGATGCGATAAAAAGTATAGAACCTATTGGCGCCAAGTGTGAAGCTCGCTTGTTCTTCCGCTGGATCGATCTGCTCCAATAGTGGTTGAACCGTTCGAACAACGAATGGAAAGGTGACGAAGACAAGGCCGATCACAATGGCAGTTTGATTATATAGGAGCTTAATCCCCACGGAGTCAAGCCAGGATCCTAATGGACTTTGTGGTCCGAGTAAGGTGAGAAACATTAAGCCTGCGACGGAAGTAGGTAATGAGAAGGGGAGATCAACCATGCTACCCAGAATGCTCTGTCCTCGGAATCGATATCGGACAAGCACGTAAGCGATGATCGTTCCTAACACTGCTTGAATTACCGTAGCGATAATGCTTAGCTTTACTGTTAATACAATTGACTTCCATGCTAAAGGTCCTGTGACTTCTTTCCAGAAAGGCTCCCAGCCTAACGAAAATCCTTTGACATAGATGGAGGCGATGGGGATAAGAAGAAACACAATTAAGTAGCCTATAAGCACGGATCGAACCGTCGCTTTAAAAACCTTGTTACGCATGGAACACCACCTATTCTCATAAAACATACCAGCTTACTTGGTTTTATTAAAATGACTATAACAGCGGCAGGATTATTCTGTCAATAAGTAATTTGGTGAAAAATGGGTGATGTCAAGGTTCTTAATTTTGCTTATAGTGATAGAGAAAAATACTTGGATAATTATGTGAATTGTTCATTGACACCATTATTTTGCCATGCTAAAATGAGTCTACATTCTAATTCCGAGTAAATGCATAAGAATAATAAGAGTAATGAAAGGGAGTTACCAGCATGGAGCATGCCATCACGATTCAAAGCGACGATATCGAGTTAGCCGCAACATTACATTACCCTACACAGCAACCCACAGCGGTTCAAGCCGATTGTCAGCGTTGGCCCTTAATCATCATTTGTCACGGATTTATTGGGAGTCGAATCGGTGTTGACCGGCTTTTTGTGAAGGCAGCTCGTTCTTTTAGCGCGCAAGGTTATTTTGTTCTTCGTTTTGATTATGGTGGTTGTGGTGAAAGTACGKGTGATTATGGCGCAGGTGGGTTAGATGTACTTATCGAGCAGACCAGACGCGTTATTGATTATGGAGTTTCCATTGATTGTGTGGATCTGAGTCGAGTGATTCTGCTTGGACATAGTTTAGGTGGAGCCGCGGCAGTCCTGACTGCAGCTAAGGATCATCGCGTGAAAACACTTGTACTTTGGTCATCTGTTGCGCATCCACACAACGATATTATGCGAATCGTCGGCAAAAACGAATATGAGAAACTGCCACAAGGTGGCACGATCGATCATCATGGATATAAACTAACAAGTCGATTCTTCGAATCTTTATCACAGCATCAACCGTTTGAGCAATTACGTAAATTTACTGGTGATGTTTTTGTCGTTCATGGCACTGCTGATGAAATAATACCTGTGGATTATGCACCTTTATATCAGAAGATGTTCTGGCTGCGTAAAGAAGGTCAATGTGACCTAGAGCTCTTATATCAAGCCAATCATACGTACTCGACTACGCCCTCAACAACAGAATTACTGGTGAAAACAGGAGATTGGCTCAATTATTCGTATAAACGAAACAAAGAGTGGAATGATTGGACAATTTAAAATGACTTGGAGGCATGACGATGGCGAAACCACTAGAACTAGATGAAGTTTGGGTAGAGCGAATTAAGCAAATTTTAGATGGGTTAGAGTACGGTTCAGTGCAAATTGTTGTCCACGACGGCAAGATTACACAGATTGATAAGACAGAAAGAAAAAGATTTGAAACGACAGCCATCCCGCAAGCTCAAGCGACGTTGCAAGCCGTAAAATCAACCAAACAAAAAAGTAAAGTTTAGCTTAATCCATGCACTTATACAGCAGCCTCCCATGCATTAGGAATGGGGGCTGTTTTCATGCGTCAGAAGTCGTATACTATAGAGGAATAGAAGCGGAATTTGGAAGGGGAATCTTATGCGTAAAGGTCATTTTATTTGGGAAGATACGCAGGGAATCAATCACTATGTGTACGAGTGGCTTCCTTCTGAAGTCATGGAATTGAAGGGCATTGTGCAAATTGCCCATGGTATGGCAGAAACGGCTGCCAGATATGAACGATTAGCTGAAGTATTAACGAAGAATGGGTACGCGGTCTATGCAAATGATCATTTGGGACATGGCCAAACGGCAGGTTCAATTGACGCCGTGGGCAAGTTTGGCAAGGACAGTTTTCATGCCATGGCTGCTGCAATGGGTCAAATTACGATACAAATTCGCACGCGATGTGTTGATAACATCCAGTTCAATATACGAGATAAAGAGCGAGATAATCTGCCGTTATTCATGCTGGGTCATAGTATGGGGTCATTTTTAACACAGTATTATATGGGTTCTCATATGGAACGGTATCCTGAGCATGTGCAAGGGATTATATTGTCTGGCTCGAATGGAAAAGAAGGCGCTGCGCTTAATGCCGGGATTGCGATTGCGACAATGGAAGCCGCGTTTCGAGGGGATCATTTTAGAAGCTTGATGTTGACCGCGCTGTCTTTCGGGAACTTTAACGCTCGATTTAAGCCGAATCGCACTGCATTTGATTGGTTGAGTCGAGATGAACATGAAGTAGATGCCTATTTAGAGGATCCTTATTGTGGCGGCGTATTTACTTCAGGGTACTTTAGAGATTTCTTTAAGGGTCTGAAAGAAATTCATCAACCCCAGCATTTAAATCGCATCCGGAAGGATGTTCCTATTTATATTTTTTCGGGTGAGGAAGATCCAGTTGGCGGACAAGGTAAAGGTGTGCGCAATCTAATTCGTGAATACGAGAGGCTTGGGATTCAGGATATCAGCTATAAGCTGTATCCAGGCGGCAGACATGAGATGTTGAATGAAATTAACCGCGATGAGGTTATGGGGGATATTGTTGCTAGGTTGGATAGTTGGATTGGGAGATAGAAGAAGGTAGTGGTGAAAAGCTGTTCCGTTAGGCCGTAAAAGGCTGGTTCGGAGCAGCTTTTTTCTCGAAACTAAGCGTTTCTAATAAGTTGAACACGAATGCCTTCGCGGTCAATTTGGATCCAGTATTCTACGATTCTTTCATTCTCTACGCGATAAACGGCGCTAGCGATTTCAATGATAGTTTTGCCCGTTGGCGGGTAGCCATCGATGTCGCTGATATGCGTGCCGGTCTGCTTCCATCGCACATAGACACGATCCTCTTGGGCGAGGAGCTCCTGAACTTCTAATTGAAATGAGCCGTACGAGGCTAGCATCTCTCGCACATGATCGGCGTAATTCGTTGGAGTACGATGAACAGTCGTTTCATTTTCAGCCGTCATTTGATGAGCTAGCACTTGGTCGGCCATGTAGTCATGGGCTGCATCGGGCTGCTGACCAGACCGAACTAACTGGAAGAACTGTTGGACGACTTCTCTAGGTGATAATGGCATCAGGGGTTGCTCCTTAATTGAAAAGAATGAGTTATAGGTAGAAACAGTATAGGGGAAGGTGGGATGAAGTTCAAGATTTACATGTTAGTACATTGTGAAACTTTTATGTTGCGCACATCGTCTTATTTTTGATGTGAGAATGAGTTGAAAGTAGGAATTTGTTTTGAGAAAGATGCTAATTGTGGTCTTAATAATGATGCTAACTAGCTGTACTCCGATTGAAAAAGTGAAGAAACTTATACGACCAGTCGTTAGTTCAAATTGTGGGGGGGATATCGATTGGGTTGATTTTGTCATGATCAATGACATATCATATGGAGCCAAACAGGAGATCAGCAATCAGCCGGTGCTTAAGGGGAAGAAGCTGGGTGAGGTTCAACACCGAGTAGCTGATGATGTAACGTGTACCGACTATCAGACGAAGAGTGGTGATGCTGCATTTTTACAAGAAGGAACGGAAATTTATGAGATCCAGGGATATTCGGAGGATTTTCGTGTGATGGCAGGGGAGAAAGTCTATGAAGTTACCAGAAACCACAATGCTAAAACCATCGCAGACCTGTATGATATCAATGGCAAAGTGGCTAAAATCATAATTTCCCGCGATACACATGATCAGGACATTCGTACGATCGATCCGGCAAAAATAGAAACAATTACGAATTTGTTCCTGAAACGTGAACGAATTGGCCTCGAAGAAATTTATAAACGAGGGGTACCTAAAACCACTTTTCAATATTTTATGGAATTCATTTTACAGGATGGAACATCGGTAAGGACAATGTATATGGCTGGCAGTGAGGTGTTCAGTCAAGGAGCCTATCTAGGTCCAGAGCTGGAGAAAGAAATGAAAGCGATCACGATGAATGAATGGAAGCAATAGATTAATATGGAGAAGGGTGTAAGTAGAATGAATAAAACAAAAAAGAACGTAATCAAAATATCTATATTAATTATGGTATTGTTGCTTGCTGGTTGCAAGCCTTATGGTGTTAAATGTTCGTGTGGTGACCCCGTTGAATTGAACCAGGGAAGGACTTGAAACATTTGGGAACGCTGACACGTTTATGATTTGTGTAAGGTATTCATGCTTTCGGAGTTAGAAGGGGGAGTTACGGTGAGGAGAATAATAAGTTTAATTGTGATGCTTTTACTAGGTTCAAGTTTCTTGACGATATTCCTTCCTTCGACTGCCTATGCGTGTTCGTGTGCTCGGCCTCAAAGTGTTGAAGCGCAATTGAGCCAATCGGAAGCAGCTTTTGCTGGACGCGTCCTTGAAGTGAAGGAGCAAAGATCCTTAAACGGAAGATTGACGAAGGCTGCGCTATTCGAAGTAAGCCGCATATGGAAAGGTGGATCTGAATCTCAAATCATTATTCACACGGGAAGCGGTGGCGGGGATTGTGGATTTAATTTTGAGGAAGGTAAGGAATATTTGGTATATGCTCATCCCTCTACCATGTATGGAGACAAAGAGTTACTTGTCACGATCATTTGCGATCGGACGGTTGGTTTAGATCGAGCGAAGGAGGATCTGGCTGTATTAGGTGAGGGCAAAATGCCAACGAAACAGGTTCATCTCGAAGGTGATCTGAATCGGTTACATCCCTATATCTGGGTTGCGATAATTGGAATTGTTGTAATAGGGACGACGATTTTACTAGTTCGGCGAAAGATGAGGAAGTAATAATTTATTAAAACGAGCCCCCTCCGCACAGCGCGAAGGGGGCTGGTTTCGGCTGCAGCTTTACGCCAGCAGCTTTTTAAACTCCTCGGTCAGCAGCGGCACGACCTCGAATAGATCGCCGACGATACCGTAGTCGGCGACTTTAAAGATCGGCGCCTCCGCATCCTTGTTGATGGCGATGATGACGCGCGAAGAGCTCATCCCCGCCAGATGCTGAATGGCGCCGCTAATGCCGCACGCGATGTAAATTTCCGGCGTCACGACCTTGCCGGTCTGGCCGATCTGCATCGCGTATTCGCAGTACCCCGCGTCGCAAGCTCCGCGGGAAGCCCCAACCGCGCCGCCTAAGACGGCAGCCAGCTCTTCGAGCGGCTGGAAGCCATCGGCGCTCCGCACGCCCCGTCCGCCGGAGACCACGATCTTGGCTTCAGCCAAGTCGATGGCGCCGGACGTTTTTTTCACGACCTCCCGAATGATGCTGCGCAGGGAGGGAGCGGGATAGGCAACATCGATAAGCTGTGCTTGACGCGAAGCGTCAGGCTCTGCGGCCGCGATGTTGTTCGGTCTTACCGTGACGACCCAGGGTGCGACTGGGTCGGTAAACGCTTTCTTCTCGACGGCTTTACCTGCATAAAGCGGTCGCGTGAACAATACGTTATCGCCGCTGCGCTCGATGGCGGTAACGTCGGAAATTTGGCCAGCAGAGAGGGAAGCCGCGGCCAAGGGTGCAAGATCTCGGCCCATTGATGTGTGGCCGAAATACAGAGCATTTGGCCCCGCAACAGCAGTGACAGCAAGTAACGCACTCAAAAACGCCTCCGAGCTATAACTCGCCAACTGCGCATCCTCAACAACATAGATGGTTTCTGCGCCATAAGCGGCAAGCTCGCCAGCCAACTCTTTCGTGCCAGCGCCGCCGATCAAGACAGCAGTAAGTGTATCACCATCGCCAGCAGAAAGCTGCGCGGAACGTAAGGCCTCAAAGGATACTTGACGAAGCTTGCCGCTGCGAGCCTCTGCAACTACGAGAAATTGTTTAGCCATCGACGTAACCTCCCTAAAATAATATGGTTTCGGGGTATTTTTAGATTACTTTGGATTCGTTACGCAGTGCTTGAACGAGTTCTGCCACTTGGCTAGCAAGCTCGCCTTTGAGGATACGACCAGCTTGACGCTCGGGCGGGAGGGATAAAGCCAAACGTGTCGTTTTGGCAATAATGACATCTGCACCTGGAATGTCATCAAGGGTTAAGTGTTTGAAAGGTTTCTTCTTCGCCTTCATAATGCCAGGAAGTGATGGATATCTAGGTTCATTTAAGCCTTGTTGAGCTGTAAAAAGAGCAGGGAGCGGGACCTCGATCACTTCGATATCGCCTTCGGCATCGCGGTGAACGACGGCATTATCTCCGGAAATGTCCAATTTGGTAATTGATGCAACATGTGGCAAGCCCAGAAGTGAAGCTAGTCGAATAGCCACCTGGCCTGCCCCGTTATCGACAGAGAAGTTTCCACCTAATACGAGATCCACAGATTGGTCATGTAAATACAGGGCCAAAATTTCAGCAATTTCAAACTCATCGCCTAAAATCCGATCATCGGTGATGAGGACAGCTTCATCAGCTCCCATCGCTAGTGCGGTTCGAAGTGCTTCCGCGGTTCGATCTGGCCCGATAGAAAGAAGGGTTACTTTACCGCCATGTTCATCGCGAAGCTGAATGGCTTGCTCGACGGCATATTCGTCGTACGGATTAATGACGAACTTAACGCCATCCTCTTGAACGACGCCATCCTGCAAGACAATTTTCTCCTCTGTATCAAACGTTTGCTTCAATAATACAAAAATGTCCATAGCCAAGCTCCCTCCTGAATATACATGAAATAAGAACTTTAACTGGTGGTCTCTGAAGCCAAAGCCATCCTCAGGATTCAATGCCTCTCAAGAAAAAATCAAGTGTAGGAACAACCTGAGCCGTTAACGAATATTTCTGGCCGGAAATCAGCCAAGACGTGACGACTTCATCCATGCCTCCGAAAATAAGAAGCCTTACCAGCTTCACATCCAGATCCGAACGGAAGCTGCCGTCATTCTTTCCTTTTTCTAATATATTTTCAATGAGGATAATATATCTCTTGAGAGCAAGGCCAATCTCCTTGCGAAGCTCTAAATCACTCTGGCGAAGCTCAATTTGTGTGAGATAGGCCATATGAATGTTATTTTCCAACTCGCCAAAATGGATTTCGCAGATCTTGCGCAGCGCATCCTTCGGGCTGACGCTTTCATCAACTGCACGATTGAACTTCTCAACGAGCTCGCCTAATTTCTCTTGAAAAAGACTAGTTAAGATATCCTCCTTCTTCTTGAAGTAGAGATAAATGGTGCCATCCGCAACACCGGCTTCTTTGGCAATACGCGAAACTTGGGATTTATGAAACCCGTTTTCCGCAAATACCTTCATCGCGCCTTCGAGAATCGCATAATATTTGTCTGGTTTTTTGCCACTTGTCAAGGAGATCACCTCGGTGTTAGAATACAAATATCGGTGAATGAATACTCATTCATTTTTGTAATTTCATCATAAAATACGCAGTACGCCTTGTCAACGACTTATTCCGCTTAACCAAGCAAGTAGGGAGGTTTGTCGGCTTACTCTTCACAATGAAGCATGTTTCTACTCTTATTAAAAAGGGATCAATGAAATTTGCTTTTTTGCGATTCACGAATGTAAGCGTTAACAATAATTAAATACAAAGGAGGGTCCTCCATGACCGGTACGCTGATTCAGTTTCTCCTTTTTCTGGCGGTTACGGGTTTGGCGCTCTACGGGTTCGGTAGGGTTGTGTATCACCGTTATTTATATATCCAGCTTGGGAAATCGATGGATCTGAAGAAGGAAGCTAGCTTAAGGCTCAAGGGATTTGCGGTTCAAGTGTTTGGCCAGACGAAATTATTGAAGGATAAAAAGAGCGGCATTATGCATATCGTGATTTTTTATGGCTTCATTATTCTACAGCTAGGCGCCTTGGACCTTATTTTAAAAGGATTAATTGACCGAGGGTTACCGATTCCTGGTTATGACTACTTTACTCTGATGCAGGAAGTGACGGTTGGGTTGATCGTGTTTGCCATGGGCTACGCGACCTATCGCCGGTATATCGAAAAGCTTAAACGTCTTAAACGAGGCTGGAAGCCAAGTATTGTTGTGTTTTTTATCATGTTCCTTATGTTATCCGTTGTCATAAGCGGAGGATTTGAACGTGTGCGAGAGGGTCTTCCAGCTTCCGGCTTCGCCCCGCTGACATCGGCATGGGCTGCGTTGTTCGAAGGGATGTCAACTTCAGCGGCAACAGTGGGATTCTATGCAGGCTGGTGGATGCATCTGCTGATTCTGCTCTCATTCCTCATTTATGTGCCGCAGTCCAAGCATTTTCATATTATTACTGCACCGATCAATATCTTACTTCGGCGCACAGAGTCGACAGGTAAGCTGGCTTCGCTGAATTTGGAGGATGAAGAAGCGGAGTCATTCGGTGTAGGCAAGATTGAGGATTTTACGCAAAAGCAGATGCTGGATTTCTATTCTTGTGTAGAATGTGGTCGTTGTACGAGCGTATGTCCAGCCAATACGACAGGTAAGTTGCTGTCACCGATGCATCTCATTACGAAGCTGCGCGATCATTTGACGGAGAAAGGCGCAGCCATAACTTCGAGATCTCCTTGGGTGCCTGCCATGGTGTTCGCGCCAGAATCGCAGGGTAACCCGCTGGAGGTTGAACTCATCGGAGGCGTGATCACCGAAGAAGAGCTTTGGGCTTGCACGACTTGTCGTAACTGTGAGGATCAATGTCCAGTCGCGAACGAGCATGTGGATAAAATCATTGATATGCGCAGGCACTTAGTGCTAACGCAAGGCAGTATGCCGCACGACGGACAGCGTGCACTTCAGAATATTGAGAGGCAAGGCAACCCTTGGGGCATCTCTCGTAACGATCGGGTGAAATGGGTCAAGGAAGTGGATCCTGATGATGCGCTTCAAGTGCGAACCGTCAAAGAAAATCCAACCTTCGAGTACTTGTTCTTCTTGGGTTCGATGGGCGCATACGATAATCGCAGCCGTAAAATTACACATGCATTCGTGAAATTAATGAAGGAGGCTGGTATTTCTTTTGCCATATTAGGAAATGAGGAAAGAAATTCCGGTGATACCCCGCGTCGGATGGGGAATGAATTCCTGTTCCAGCAGCTGTGTGCGGATAATATTGCTACTTTTCAAAAGTACAAGGTTAAGAAGATCGTCACGACATGCCCGCATACGTACCACACATTCAAAAATGAGTATCCCGAATTCGGTTTAACCGCCGAGGTTTTTCATCATACGGAACTGTTGGACCTGTGGGTCAAAGAAGGACGCTTGACTCCGCAATATGCGGTTAATGAGCGCATTACGTACCACGATTCCTGTTACTTAGGCCGTTATAACGAGGTGTATGAGGAGCCCCGCAATGTGTTGCGAGCGATTCCTGGTGTGGAACTTGTGGAACAAGCAAGATCTCGCGAAAACAGCATGTGCTGTGGAGCCGGCGGAGGCATGATGTGGATGGAGGAAACGGCGGGTACTCGTGTGAATGTGGCGCGTACGGAGCAGCTTCTGAGTGTCAAGCCAACGGTGATCTCCTCGGCGTGTCCATATTGTTTGACGATGGTGGAGGATGGTACGAAGCTGAAAGAAGTAGAGGAACAGGTAAAAGCGAGGGATATCGCGGAAATTCTTGCGCAATCGGTGTTTGGTTGAAAACTTAAGTAATGCTTACGAAGTTAGTTTTTCTATCGAAAAACTTTTAGGAGATGATCTCATGCCAACTATTCGTACGGCAGCGGTAATCGGCTCGGGTGTAATGGGTTCCGGTATTGCTGCGCATTTAGCCAATGTAGGTATTCCTGTTTTATTGCTTGATCGTGTGCCGGAGCAGCTACTGCCGCAAGAGGAAGCAGCAGGACTTACGCTTGATCACCCTAAAGTACGTAATCGTTATGCAGTTAGTGCCATGGATAAGCTTACAAAAACAAACCCTGCACCTCTGTATAGCGAAGCTTTTGCCTCACGAATCACACCAGGGAATATCGAGGACGATTGGGCGAAGCTGAGCCAAGTGGATTGGATTGTCGAAGTCATTATCGAGAATTTGCAGGCAAAGCAAGAGCTCATCGCACGCATTGAAAAGGTGTGGAAGCCCGGGATCATCGTTTCCTCGAATACGTCGGGGATTTCGATTAATGCCATGGTTGCAAATGCCGGAGCTGAATTTAAGAAGAATTTCCTTGGCACTCATTTCTTTAATCCACCGCGTTATATGAAATTATTGGAAATTATTCCGAATGAGCAGACGGATCCAGCCATCATTGCTTTTATGAGTGATTTTTGTGAGAAAAAGCTAGGGAAAGGCGTCGTTCAAGCCAAGGATACCCCTAATTTTATAAGTAATCGGATTGGCACTTACGGGCTACTGATTACTTTAAGAGAAATGCTGGCCAAAGGGTATACGGTTGAAGAGGTAGATGCCGTCACGGGGCCTGCCATGGGGCGGCCGAAAAGCGCGACCTTTCGCACACTGGATCTCGTTGGGCTCGATACGTTCGTGCATGTGGCGAACAATGTGTTTGAACTCGTGACGGATCCGGTTGAAAAGGATGTCTTCGATACACCTGCACTCTTGAAAGAGATGGTGGCCAAAGGCTGGATCGGCGAGAAGCAAGGCCAAGGCTTTTATAAGAAAGTGAAAACAGCTGAAGGCAAGGAAATTCAGGCTTTGAATTTAACGACGATGGAATATGCTGTTGGTCGTAAGATTACTTCCGCCTCCTTGGAAGCTTCGAAACAGGCAAAAGGGACCGTCGCAAAAATAAAAGCATTGCTGGGTGCGAAGGATCGATATTCGGAGCTGGCGTGGAACATTTTGAAGCCTGTTCTGCTCTATGCGGCTGAGACATGGAATGAAATCTCAAGCAACATTGTGGATATCGATAATGCGCTCAAGTGGGGCTTTAACTGGGAGTTGGGACCTTTTGAGACATGGGATGCGATTGGCTTGAAGCGTTCAGTAGAGCGAATGGAAGCTGAAGGCAGCGCGGTTCCTGATTGGGTAAAGGCGTGGATTGCGGCTGGTCATGACAGCTTCTATGAGCGAAAGGATGGGCGAACGTTCGCCATATTGAATCGTGAGCTAGGCGAGGTGGAGTCCCGACCAGAGATCATTTCGCTAGCGGCGCTTAAACAGCAAAACAAAGTCATCCGCTCGAACAGCGGTGCGAGTTTAATTGATATTGGCGATGGCGTGGCTTGCTTAGAGTTTAATTCACCGAACAATGCGATTGGCGCGGATATTCTCACGATGATTCAGCAAAGTGTTGATGAGGTGCGTAGTAATTATCGCGGGTTGGTTGTTGCCAATGAAGGTAAAAACTTCTGTGTTGGCGCTAATCTCATGCTGTTGCTTATGGAAGCGCAGGATGGCGAGTGGGATGAAGTGGATGGCATCATTCGATTGTTCCAGAGCGCGATGCTGAAGCTGAAAAGACTGGATAAACCCGTCGTTGCTGCCCCTCACAAAATGACGCTCGGTGGTGGTGTTGAGGCGTGTATGCCATCGGATCAGACGATTTTCTCAGCGGAAACGTACTACGGACTCGTTGAGACAGGTGTAGGTCTCATTCCTGCCGGAGGCGGCTGTAAAGAGCTGGCTTTGCTGGCGAGTCAGCAAATCAGAGACCCGGAGGTTGATCTGCAGCCGTGGATCAATGCGGTGTTCGAAACGGTTGCAATGGCAAAAGTGTCTACAAGTGGTCATGATACGAAACGTCTCGGCTTTATGCGAGCGCAGGATTCTGTAGTTGTGAATCCAGATCATCGCATTTATGAAGCCAAGCAAGCGGTGCTTCGAATGGATGCGGCTGGCTATACGCCGCCAGCGATAGAGAAAATCCGCGTTGTGGGCGAGAACGGGAAAGCGGTCATGCAGGTTGGGGCCTATACGATGCGCCAAGGCGGCTATATCAGTGCGCATGACCAGTTGATTGCGAATAAGCTCGCACATGTGCTAGCTGGAGGTAATGTACCAGCGGGGACGCTAGTTACGGAGCAATATATGCTGGATTTGGAGCGTGAGGCCTTCTTGAGTCTATGTGGTGAGCTCAAAACGCAGCAGCGGATGCAGTATATGCTTTCGAAGGGGAAGGCTTTGCGGAATTAGTCGGGGAACTGTAAAAGTGGAATTTTTATCCAATTACTCCTAGTGAGGTGAGTTCGATGAAGGAAGCCGTCATTGTATCCATAACACGCACCGCCGTAGGGCGCGCGAAGAAAGGCAGCTTCGCGCAAACGCGCGCGGAAGATCTAGGCAAAGCCGTACTCGAAGAAGCTGTACGGCGAGTACCCGGACTCGACAAGGGTGATGTCGAGGATATCATTATCGGGTGCGCGATGCCCGAAGGCGAGCAAGGGCTGAACTTCGCCCGCACGATGTCGCTGTATGCGGGCTTTCCCGTGACCGTGCCGGCGATCACGGTCAACCGCTTCTGTTCCTCCGGCTTGCAAGCCATCGCTTATGCGGCGGAGCGCATCATGCTCGGCCACGCCGAGGTGGTCATCGCCGGAGGCGTTGAGAGTATGAGCCACGTCCCGATGACGGGCTTCAAGCTCTCGCCGCATCCGCGGCTGGTCGAGACCATGCCCGAGGTGTACATGGGCATGGGGCATACAGCCGAAGCCGTCGCGCAGCGCTTCGGCATCTCGCGCGAAGCGCAGGATGGCTTCGCGACGCGCAGCCATCAGAAGGCGGCGGCGGCCATCGCCGCCGGCCGCTTCACGGACGAGATCGTGCCGGTGAGCACGAGCGTGAAAGGCGTGGACGAACGAGGCAAAGCCTACGTTCGCTCATATGTGTTTGCCACGGATGAGGGCGTTCGCCCCGATACATCCGTGGAGACATTAAGCAAGCTGAAGCCTGCGTTCAGCTTGGGGGGCTCTGTGACGGCGGGCAACGCGTCACAGACGTCGGACGGCGCAGCGGCGGCCGTGCTGATGAGTCGCGAGCGCGCGGAAGCGCTCGGGCTGAAGCCGATGGCGACGTTCCTGTCATTCGCGCTTTCCGGTGTGGAGCCGGAAATCATGGGCGTTGGACCCGTCAAAGCGATCCCGAAGGCGCTGAAGATGGCTGGTATCTCCCAAGATCAAGTTGATCTATTTGAGATTAATGAGGCTTTCGCTTCACAATGCGTTCATATTGTACGCGAGCTTGGGATTGATGAAGAGAAAGTCAATGTAAACGGCGGAGCGATTGCCTTGGGTCATCCACTTGGCTGCACAGGTGCTAAGCTTTCGACGAGCTTAATATACGAGTTGCAACGCCGAGGCGGCGGGTATGGTGTTGTCTCGATGTGTATCGGCGGCGGCATGGGAGCGGCTGGTGTTTTCAAAGTTCATGCCGTGGAATAATTTGATCTTGATCGGAACGAACATAGTTGTGGCATAAGTTTTCAATATCAGCATCCACATGTAAAGGAGAGTTAACTCATGACGAACAAAGTCGTTGGCGGAAGCTTTGTGATAACGGATATTGATTTTCACGCGATCGTAACACCTGAGGATTTCACCGAGGAGCATCGCATGATTGCCGAAACAACGCGTGACTATGTGAATGGGGAAGTCTTGCCGAATGACGAACATTTGGAGAAGTTGGATTATGATTTGACCGTAAAACTTATGCGTAGTGCCGGCGACCTCGGGTTGCTTGGGGCTGATGTACCGGAGATATATGGCGGCCTCGGCTTGGATAAAGTCAGCTCCACAATCATAAGTGAAAATTTAGCGCGTGCATCCTCGTTTGCTTTATCGATAGGCGCGCATGTCGGGATTGGAACACTGCCCATCGTTTTCTTCGGTACACAGGAACAGAAGAAGAAATATTTACCTGACTTAGCGACTGGAGCGAAAATCGCTGCCTATTGCTTAACAGAGCCAACATCAGGTTCGGATGCCCTTGGTGCGAAAACAACGGCCAGACTCTCGGAAGACGGGAAGCACTACCTCTTAAACGGCTCCAAGCTCTATATCACAAACGCCGGTTTCGCTGATATTTTCATCGTTTACGCCAAGATTAATGGAACGGACTTCACAGCGTTTATCGTGGAAAAGGGTGATCCTGGATTTACAATGGGGCCCGAAGAAAAGAAGATGGGGATTAAAGGCTCTTCAACACGACCGCTCTTTTTCGAGGATGTGAAAGTTCCTGTAGAAAACCTGCTCGGCGAAATCGGGAAAGGTCATCTCATCGCTTTTAACATTTTGAACATCGGCCGTTATAAATTAGCTGTTGGTTGTCTAGGCGCATCCAAAGAGACGATTGAGCTTGCTGTGAAATATGCGAATACACGTCAGCAATTCCAGACGCCGATTTCACGATTCCCACTAATTGGTAAAAAGCTAGCGGAAATGAACATTCAAACATATATCCTTGAAAGTATGGTGTACCGGACGACGGGCTTATTTGATACGATCCTCAAGGATATTGATCACACGAGTCCAGATGCGGGCAAGATTTCGGCCAAAGGCATTTCCGAATATGCGCTGGAATGCTCGATTAATAAGGTGTTCGCCTCAGAGGTTCTAGATTTCGTTGCCGACGAAGGACTGCAAATTCATGGCGGTTATGGCTTTATTCAAGAGTATAAAGTTGAACGTATTTATCGCGACTCCCGGATTAATCGTATTTTCGAAGGCACGAATGAAATTAATCGTTTACTTATCCCAGGAACGCTAGTGAAGAAAGCGATGAAAGGCGAACTGCCTTTGCTGCAAAAAGCGCAAGAGCTGCAAGGCGAATTACTTGCCTACATGCCAGGCCAAACATTTGAAGGCACGCTGGCGGAAGAAGCTCATCTGGTGACGATGGCGAAGAAGGTATTCCTCATGGTCGGCGGGCTTGCGGTTCAGAAATATGGCATGGCGCTCGAGAAAAATCAGGAGGTTTTGAGCTGTCTAGCGGATATTATGATTCAAATTTTTGCAGCGGAAAGCGGGCTGTTACGGACTCAAAAGCTCATTCACAAGCTAGGTGAAGCAAAGGCAACAAATGCGATTCAGCTCACAACCGTATTTGTTCATGAAGCTTTTGATAAAATTGAGGCATATGCGAAAGAGGCGCTCAGTACGATGGAAGAAGGAGATGTGCTTCGGACTCAACTATCTATACTCAAAAAGCTGTCTAGACGCAGCAGTGTCAATACGGTGGGGTTGAAGCGCGACATCGCCGCACGTGTAATTCAGGGTGAGAAATTCATCGGATGAGTCTCGATGTAAGTAACCTGAAGGGGATGATTTTGTATGGGGGAGGCAAAGCCTTGGCTGCGTCATTATCCATCGGAAGTGGCGCCGACGTACGAGTACCCGAAACATAATCTAGCACGGTTGTTGGTTGATTCAGCTAGTCAATATCCCGAACGGTCTGCCTTGTATTTCTTGGGTAAAAAGCTTTCGTATCGTGAATTGCTTCATGCATCGTATCAATTTGCACATGTGCTGACAGATCTGGGGGTACGTCCAGGGGAACGGGTATCGATCATGCTGCCGAATTGCCCTTCGGCCATCATTGCTTATTTTGGCACATTGTTGATGGGCGGAATTGTCGTTATGACGAATCCGCTGTATGTGGAGAGAGAGCTGATCCATCAGCTCTCTGATTCGGAAGCAACCGTGATTGTGACGTTGGACCTGCTATTTGATCGTGTACAGAAGGCGAAAGCAAGGACATTTGTACGCCATGTTATCGTGACTTCGATTAAGGACTATTTGCCGTTTCCGAAGAATTTGTTATATCCGATTAAAATGAAAAAGGATGGCGCCAAGCTAGATGTCACCTATGGTGATGGCGTGTATGCTTTCAAGAAATTACTGCGAGCAGCATCCGCTGCGCCGATTTGTGTGAACGTCAATGCCGATGTTGATATTGCTCTGCTTCAATATACTGGAGGAACAACGGGGCTATCCAAAGGTGTGATACTGACACATTCGAATTTAATCGCAAATACGTATCAGACGAGTAATTGGTGTTATCAAGTGATGCCAGGCGGCGATCGATTCTTAGGTGCAATCCCTTGCTTCCATGTCTTTGGATTGACTGTTCTGTTGAATCAAGCTATGTATCGAGCGGGGATGCTCATCTTAATTCCAAAGTTTGATATTGATATGATTTTGGACACAATTCATAAATTGAAGCCTAGTATTTTTCCAGGTGCACCTACCATGTATGTAGCGTTAATCAATCATAAACGTGTGAAAGAGGTTGATATTTCCTCCATCAATGTATGTGTAAGCGGTTCAGCGCCATTGCCTTTGGAGGTTCAAGAGCGCTTCGAATCATTGACCGGAGGTAAATTAATTGAAGGCTATGGGTTGACGGAAGCTTCGCCCGTTACGCATGCAAATCCCATTTGGGGTTTTCGTAAAATAGGGTCGATCGGCGTACCGTTTCCGGATACGGACACGAAAGTCGTGGATTCTGACACCGGCGAAGAAATGCCAATCGGTGAAATCGGTGAAATTATCATTAAAGGGCCGCAAGTCATGAAGGGCTATTGGAAGCGTGAGCAAGAAACAGCGATGACGATCAAAGACGGCTGGCTGTATACCGGAGATATGGGACGTATGGATGAGGACGGCTTTTTCTCGATCGTGGACCGGAAAAAGGATTTAATCATTGCAGGCGGCTTTAATATTTATCCTCGCGATATTGAGGAAGTCCTTTTCGAGCATCCTTCAATTCTTGAAGCGGCTGTAGCAGGCGTTCCTGATGAATACCGTGGGGAAACGGTGAAAGCTTTTATTGTGTTGAAAGAAGGAATGACATTAACTGAGAAAGAGTTAGATGTCTGGTGCAGAGAGCGACTGGCAGCCTATAAAGTGCCGCGTAAGGTTGAATTCAGGAAATCTCTTCCAAAGACGATGATTGGAAAAGTGCTAAGGCGTCAATTACTAGAGGAAGAAGTGAAGCACTAAAGAGCTTTACGATCATACGTAGGGGCAGCCCTTACAGAGAAGGAGGGAGTCCAATGGATGATGGAAATGAACATATCATAAGGAGATTGCAGCAGCTCGCAGCAGCAGCGGAATCCACCTTCTGGGGCTATCTGGGTTGTGAATTCGTTAGTTTAAAGGACGGGGTCATAACGATTGCCTTGGAGGCTAAGTCGCATCACTTAAATCCGATTGGTATGGTTCATGGTGGCGTGACTTCCTCATTATTGGATACCGCTATGGGGATTATTGCGATGATAGCTAGACCGGAGGAGAAGGTCGTTACGACCAATCTGAATGTGCATTTTGTGTCTCCTCTCTATGCAGGGCGGCTGTTGGTAACGGCGGAGCTCGTCCATCAATCGCGTAAAATGATTACTGCGCAAGGTCGCGTCGAGGATCGTGAAGGCAATTTGGGGACAATAGGAACAGGATCGTTTCGTGTGATTTAGACGAATGCCCTTCGAAGTTAGAGGCCTTCATTACCACGAGGAAAGTGGTTGTGAAGGTTCTTTCTTATGTTTTATGTCATATAACATAACATGAAAAAGATAATTTTCATAAAGATTTCATAAATTCGTATTTGATGTTATGTTTTATGACGTATATTCATTGACTGATTACATAAGGTCATCCTATAATCGATTAAAAGGCATAGGGGGGAAGCACGATGCATCTTACCATTCGTGAAGCGTTGGCGATTTATCCTTTAACGGAAGCGAAGCTAGTCGCCGGTAAACAAGGGGAATCCCGTATTGTGAAATCTGTTAATGTCATGGACGCACCTGATATTGCAGATTGGACAAAGTCGGGTGAAATGCTGTTCACTACCGCATACGCGATGAAAGACAGCCCGCAAGAAACCGTGAACCTCCTGCGCAAATTAAATGAACGTGGAGCCGCGGGTCTAGGGATAAAGCTCGGGAGATTTTGGACGGAGCTGCCGCAAATTGTCATGGATGAAGCTGATCGCTTACATTTTCCTATCATCGAAATGCCTTTTCAATTTACATTTTCAGATCAAATGAATGCGCTTTTTAACGCGGAATATCGCCGGAATACAGAGTTATTGCAAACGGTACTCGAAAAGCAGAAGAAACTGATGCAATTTGGCCTGAAGCAAAATAATATGCTTTCGATGTTTCAACTCGTGAGTGAGATTCTTGGGTATCCCATGGCGGTCGTCGGAGCGAGAGGTCAAATTTTATTTAATTCAAGTACGTGGAGTTCGGATCAGTTAGCTCAGAATTGGCCGAAAAAGCGTAAATCAGGCTGGGTCTACGCAGGGAAGGATCGGGCGTATCGCATTGGTTTGCAGCAGCAGGATGATGAGCCGCTAGGTCATTTGTTAATCATTCCGGATGTCATGTTATTAGCAACTGTAGAAGAAGGTTTATTCCAGCAAGCAGCTGATATTCTAACCTTTCATATGAGTTATACGTTTCGATCGCATGTTGAGGCTTCAGCAGAGCGGGATTTGCAGAATAACCTGATCCGCTATCTGGATAAAGGAACGTCCCTAGAGGAGTTTATGGAGCAGGCGGAAGCCAGAAGCTTATTCATCTTTACGGGTGCTTACCAATGTGTCATTGGGAAGAGCAAGAAGGCGCCTTTGGTTGCGGAGGATACAAATGAGAAGCTCAAAGAATTAAAGCAATACATGGAGTCCCATTCGAAATCCAGCAACTTGCGTGGATATCATTTCATTCTGAAGGATCACTTGTTTTCGATCTACTCCACGACACAAGCGGATGGCTTTCCAGAAGAAGAGCTATCGCAGCTATTAAGCAAGTTTGAAAGGGAGCCAGGAAAGGCATCTGATGGAGATGGCATCGTGTTCTACACGTCTTCGCTGAAAGTGAAGCCTACGGCTCTTCGCGAAGCTTACTTGGAATGTGGCGAGACGGGTCGGATGGCGGAGAAGCTTTGTTTGCCAGACCGAGTGCTTCATTATGAGACGATCGAGTTCGCTCATCTCTTTCAGCATTTATCATCTCCGATGATGGAAGATTATTGTGCCAAAATATTACGTCCTCTCTTAGAGAAAGATCCGGAGTACTCGCAAGAGATGATTCGGACACTCGAGGTATTTATTCGAAACGATGGCCAAGTCAGCGAGGCGGCTAAGCAATTGTTCATCCATCGAAATACGGTAACGTACCGGTTGGAGAAAATTAGTGATCTTTTGCAAGTTGATTTCAAAAAAGTAAATGATCTATTGAAGCTGAAGGCTGTCTTCTTATTCCGTCAGTTCCTGCATGTAAGATCATAAGTGAACAGAACCCGAGGTTGCCATTAAGGCACTTAGGGTTTTTTTGTTGTAAACACAGGAGTTCGGAGGCCAGTGTAAGTTGCATAAGCGAAGTAGTTACCTTATAATTTTGAGGAGAGAGTAGAAAAAGGAGATGTAAAACATGTCTAAATGGAAAGAGTTAACGACGTTAACTGAATGGCAGGAGGTACTTGATCGTTCCACCGAAAAGCCTGCTGTCATTCTGAAGCACAGTACAACTTGTCCAGTAAGTGCGAGCGCACTTGATGAATACGAACAATATTTATCTGGTACACACAATGAGGATGTTGATTATTTCTTGGTGAAAGTCATTGAGTCACGTCCGGTTTCGAATCAAATCGCAGAGGACCTTGCTATCAAGCATGCTTCCCCGCAAATTCTTTATTTCAAAAATAAAGAATCCATCTGGAATACTTCACACTGGTCTGTGACGAACAAACATATGTCCGCGGTATTGGACTAGATCGGCAACGCATCCAGCCCTTCGTTTTGTCTACTGGTGTAGATGAATCGGAGGGTTTTCTCACGACAACAAAAAGGATTCTTACACCTAAGGAGTTACTTACAATGAATGCGATGAATAAAACGAAAATTCCCATCCCGATCTTCCTCTTAATCGGCATTATTGCGATATCTTTTTCCTCTATTTTTGTAAAATGGTCCGACGCATCGGCTTCTGTGATCGCCATGTATAGGCTGCTTATGACCAATGTATTAATGCTGCCCTTTCTGTGGAACTATCGCAAAGAGTTTACGATAATCAAGCTGAGAGATTGGCTTCGTACAGCAATATCGGGTATTGCGCTTGGTTTGCATTTTTTATTTTGGATGGATTCGCTGCGATTTACAACGGTAGCAAGCTCGACTGCAATTCTGACGCTGGAGCCGATTTTTGTACTTGTTGGCGCTTTTCTTCTCTATGGCGTTCGGACAAGTCGTACCGCACTGATTGCGATGTGTATCGCGATTGTGGGGGCCATCTGCATCGGGTGGGGCGATTTTCAATTTTCCGGAGATGCGCTTAAAGGGGATGTGCTGTCCCTCGTCGGAACGATCGCTGTTGCCTTACATATGTTACTTGGCAAAAGCTTACGCGAGCGTATCTCAGCCTATGTGTACAGCTTTCTTGTTTTCTTATTCGCGGGGCTAACGCTCGCGGTTACGAATGTTTTCTCAGGTGAATCGTTCACAGGCTATCCATTGAAGGAATGGGGTATTTTCTTCCTTTTAGCCTTTGTTTCCACGATTTTCGGACACTATGTGTTTAACTGGCTTCTGAAATATATGAAGGCGTCATCGGTATCGATGACCGTGCTTGGAGAGCCGCTAGGAGCATCAATTTTAGCCTATTTCTTGCTAGGTGAAACGATTACGACGATGCAGCTGTTGGCTGGTTGCTTGCTGTTGGTCGGTGTCGCGTTGTTCTTACGTAGTAATGAGAAACCATAAGCGTTTCTTGCACTCTTTAATTGAACATAGGTAAATAAGGTAAGCAATGATAGATAGCTATTAAAATGATTTGAGATGGAGGCAGGCTGCTACATGAGATTTCGAGATTTTCATCGCAATGTCAAATTAAGAATTGGCTTATCCTTCTTATCGGGCACAGCCAATAATATGGTGCTTCCTTTTATGTCGATTTATTTCTCKGGGAAATTAGGGGACACATTGGCTGGACTGGTCGTTATTCTAGGCATTTTG
This sequence comes from Paenibacillus sp. P4_A9, assembly GCF_056402415.1. Taxonomy (NCBI): domain Bacteria; kingdom Bacillati; phylum Bacillota; class Bacilli; order Caryophanales; family Paenibacillaceae; genus Paenibacillus; species Paenibacillus sp. P4_A9. The sequence goes on along the minus strand of NZ_JBFUHL010000015.1, from coordinate 3,075 downwards.
GCTGGTGTCGTTGCCGGAATCATTGGCGGGTATTACTCCGATAGATATGGGAGGAAGAAGCTCATGCTCGCCGCAGAAATCGGATGGATGCTCAGTTTCATGCTCATGGCAGCAGCAAATTCGCCTTGGTTTGAGTCAGCGGGTATAACCTTCATCCTAATGATTGTTGTCAGCATATTCTGGGGGATTCATGGACCCGCCAACGAGGCGATGCTATTGGATGTTACGGCTCCAGGAGAACGCAAATTCATGTATGCCATCATGTACTGGATGAACAATTTATCCTTTGCTATCGCGGGTATGGCGGGAGCGTTCTTATTTAAATCGTATTTGTTCGAATTGTTTATTGCCTTGTCTGTGATAGGTTTGATCACTGGTATCATAACGTATGTCTATATTCAAGATGATTATAAGCCTCAAATAATAGGGAAAGGCGATAAAAAGAAGAAGAATAGCCCTTCGATTTGGGCAAATTACCACATGGTTCTGCGTGATAAGACGTTTCTGATTTTTACAATCGCATCCTTACTGCTTGTATCGGTGGAGTTTCATCTTGGCAACTATGTGGCTGTTCGTTTGGGGAAAGAGATGGTGGATACACCTTTTCTTCCGTGGATAACCGATGCTTGGCGGATTGATGGCTTCAAAATGCTTGGGTTTATGCGTACAGAGAATACCGTGCTCGTGGTTGTTCTCTCGGTATTTATGGGAGTTCTCATGCGTAGGTTCTCTGATCGCAGAGTGCTATTTATTGGGTATGCTTGCTATATTGCGGGGTATAGTTATCTGGCTTACAGTAATCAACCTGGTTTACTCTTACTATCGATGCTGATTGCAACTGTTGGGGAGCTGATGTACGTCCCGATTAAGCAAGCCTACCTTGGCAACCTGGCACCTGACCATGCACGCAGCTCCTATATGGCCGTATATGGAATGGTATATAGAGGAGCTACGTTTCTAGGTGGTCTAGGGGTAATCCTTGGCGGCATGCTGTCTTCATGGCTTATGGCTTCATTGATCGCACTCAGCGGTGTGATAGGTATGGCGATGTTCTATACTATCCTTGCACAGCTGGAAGAACGGAAAAACGGTCACTTTGCAGCAGCAAATTCTTCTTTTATGGCAGCTAATAAGGCAGGTTTGGATAGCACTTCATAAGCGGTGTAGGCTAGCGCCTTTGCCGTGAAGAGCATACTGTCTAGCGCAGGCTCCGTCATGGCGAGATCACGGAATTCCTTCGTATGGAGCAAGTGCCGCTCATTTACCACCTTCACGAATGGGTGAATGGTTGGGCATTGGGTTGAGACATTGCCGAGATCCAGGGAACCGTGATCTTTGCCGATTTCGATTTCCTTCGGATTGATTCCAAGCTCGAACAATTGATCTGTGAACACGCTAGATAAAGCTTCGTTCGTGCGGAGCTCATCATAAGAGTATTCGTAGAACGAGGTTTTCAGTGTGCAGCCGGTTTGAAGCGCAGCACCTTCTGCACAGTGAAGGACCTTTTGTACAAGCTCATTCGTGTAGCTGCGCGTTGCCGAGCGGACGTAAAATCTGGCGACGGCGTAATCCGGAATGATGTTGGGCGCTTTACCGCCTTCGCTGATGATTCCGTGAATGCGGGCATCTGTCTTGAGCTGCTGGCGAAGCGCATTGATGCTGTTGAATAGCTGCAATACCGCGTCAAGCGCATTGATGCCTTCGTACGGTTGAGCTGCGGCATGCGCGGAGCGGCCGAAGAACTCATATTCGATGGCATCCATCGCCAGCGATTCGCCTGATTTTTCATAGGCATAATAAGGGTGTGCCATGAGCGCGATATCGACGTCTTGGAAAAGCCCGGCCGCAGCCATGGGAACTTTGGCGCCTTTGGTTTCTTCTGCTGGAGTGCCATAGACACGAATGCTGCCGCCGGTGTCTGCTAGGACCGCTTTGAGACCGATTGCAGCCCCAATACTCATCATGCAGATGAGATGATGACCGCAGGCATGACCGAGCTCAGGGAGCGCATCATACTCAGCCATGAACGCGACAACGGGACCTGGTTTACCAGAGTCATAAGTCGCGATGAAAGCAGTAGGGATCTCTAAAACACCGCGTTCGATCTGGAAGCCATGATAGGCTAATTCTTCCGTTAAACGTGCGAAAGCAAGGAATTCTTCATGTCCGAGCTCTGGGTTTGCCCCGATAAAGCGGGAGATGTCTTTGAATCTTGCGGCATTATTTTCTATGGTTTGAGATATGGTTGATTTCATCTGATGTTGGCTCCTTTGTTGAATGGTTCTTAACTCCATTGTAGTATATAGAAGCGAGAACTACCAAATGCAAAGACGTAACGCTTCAAGCATGATCATTCGTGTATATGAGAAAGAGGAGAGATCGACGATGATGAAATATGGGGCAGAACATGAGGAACACCGGTTTAGCTTATCCTTTCTTGAAGCGGAAAGCCGCGGTCAATGGCGGGATATTTTCTTAGGCATGGGATTGGCTGAAGGGGAAGAGCTTCCAGAAGGCCTTTCTTCTCCTTCTATTCTTGTTATTTGCAATACAGATGGCGATATTGTACAAATTGTCCTGCACGATGAAGGCTGTGACAGTGAATTCCAATTCACGTATGCAGAGAAAGCGCAAATCGAAGATTATATCTCTCAGCTTGAAAGCGCCAAAAAAAACGACGAATGAACCCCTATAGGTATCCCTTCCCAAACTGGGCGGAGGCGCATATAGTAATATACGTCACGCTTTAGGGGAGAGGATAGCGATGGAAAAAAGAATTCAATATTTGGCGTTTGGTGATTCTTTAACCGTTGGTTTTGGTGCAGAGGAAGGTCAAGGCTTCGTTTCGGTGTATCGACAAAGGTTGGAGTGTCAGCTGAATGTACCTGTTTCCTTGCGTCATGCTGGCACCAATGGTGCCACGACAGCGCAATTGCTGGAGATTATCGAGTCTGATCTGCAACTTCAGAAGGATATTCGAGAAGCAACTCTCATCACGATTACAGCTGGCGGGAACGATCTCATTCAAGCGGCAATTCCTTTTTTCTATGACGGGGATAATACGGTGCTCAAAAC
>NZ_JBFUHL010000014.1:0-109309 GCF_056402415.1 Paenibacillus sp. P4_A9 | reverse complement strand
AATTGTACCAATTAGTTGATTCGAGGGCTGGTGCAAGAACGAAGAGCAGTGATGAGTTTGATGATATATTGGATTTTCTTGGTAGTTTAGCAAATAGTGAATCAAGTATGAAAAGCGAACTTCAGGGACAATTGCCTCAGTTGAAGGAGTTATTTGTATTCAAATTGCTGCAGGGTGACATTGATGCCAATGATATTGAACAAAAGTTAGCCGGATTTGGTTATGCTTATTGGTCTTCTTTTACCGTGCTGTCATTGCAACTGGATCAGTTGAAGAACACCCGCTTTCAGGAGTCCGACACGGATCTGTTGATGTTTGCGATCAATAACATTGTGACAGAGCTCGTTTCTCAGAACAATGGCTTGCAGCCTATTCTCTACAATCGTTCGCAAGTGACGGTGGTAGGAACCAATTCTATGGATGAGGAACAGTTTAAGCGTTCGATTGCTGAACTGGCGAATAAGATTCAACGTACGATTTTGCAATATATGAAAATCAAGGTCAGCATCGGCATTAGCCGACCGCACCGTTTTTTCAAAGAAGCTCCTCATGCGCTTCATGAAGCAGAAGAAGCACTAAAGTATCGTATTACTTTAGGTGAAGGCTCGATTTTGTTTATAGATGAGGTGCAGCCAAACAGGATGACTCGTGACTTTTTTCCTGAAGAACTTAGTCAAAAGCTGCTTGATGCAGTAAAGCTGGCTGAGCTTTCGATCGTAGAGGAAAGTTTGAAGTGCTGTATGACTGAACTGTTCAGTGATACGCTATCACAGCGTGAAGTGCAAATGGCGCTCGTTCGTTTCATTATCATTTTTATGAAGGAAGTCGAAGTCGAATCTGAATTGTACGAGAGACTCCATGCGACGCAGCGGAGCTTGTTTGAAGAGAAGGTCGAGATGAAGACGGCTCAGGAAGTGGAGGCGTGGTTTCGCGAGGTTGTTGTACTTCCAATGACACACTACATGGAGAGCCGAGCGAAGGATCATTACAAAACGATCTCAGACCGAATGCGGCATATGATTCATGAAGAGTTCGATACCGATATTACATTAGAATCGTGTGCAGACCGGCTGAGCTACCACCCTGATTATATAAAGAAGGTATTTCGTAAAGAAACGGGCATCAATTTCAGCGATTATGTGGGTCAGTATCGGATGGATATGGCGAAGCAATGGCTGCGCGAGACAGACTTGAAAATCAACGAAATTGCTGAAAAGTTAAGATATACAAATGCACAAAATTTTATTCGGTTTTTCCGTAAACTGGAAGGGAAAACGCCGGGGCAATATCGCAATGAGCATCGGGAAAATGAGTAATCAAAATATAGAAAGCAAAAGGCAGGGATGGACAAGTGAGCAGAAACTTGTACTGCAAACCAGAGAAATCTGATCTGTTTGTTCCGTGGGTAGACCCAGAGTCTGGCGTTACCAGTTATTTATTAAAAGATCGTCATGCGCCTTTTCAACAAGCATTTTACTTTACAAACTCAAATATGACTAATGATGGGCGATACATGTGGTTTTATKCGTCATATCCGCCATCGCCGGGTCAGTGTATGGGCATTGTGGACATGCAGAAGCAAGAAGTTCGGATTTATCCAGAGACACGATTTGTGTCAGAAGCACCATGGATTGATCCGGAGACAGGGGAAGTGTATTGGGCAATTGATGCCAATGTGTACAAACGGGGACCAGAGGCTAATGACGTTCCGCAGCTACTCGGTTTTTTCCCGAAATCAACATTTGGCAGCGAAATTCGCCGTATTACCACACATTTGACACGTTCAGCTGACGGAAAGAGTTTGAATCTGGATTTGATCGCCGGAGATACCTGGCGTTTGTGCACGATGGATATTGAAACAGGCAAGCTGGATGAGTGGCAATCGTTCAAGGCTTGTTATAAGCACGCCCAGTTCAGCCCAACTGATCCTGATCTTATTATGTTGTGTCAAGATCATTGGAACGATATTAAGACTGGTGAGCATTTCGGTTATAAAAACCGTATCTGGCTTATTCGTCGCGGAGAAGAAGCAAAGCCACTATATGCAGATGGTTCAGGCCGCAACATGCATATGCACACCCATGAATGGTGGGCGAAGGACGGAAACGGCATTTGGTATGTGGATTATGATTATGGTACGGAGTATTACGATTTATTTACTGGCGAGCGGACCAACGTATGGCCGCATGGCACATGCCATTCGCATGCCTCGACTGATGATCGATATCTAGTCGGCGATATAGGCACGTATCAGTGGAATAAAGGTCCAGCGTTATCGTTGGTCGCGTTCTATAACACTGTAACAAAAAAGGAAATTGCCATTGCGAGTGGCATGCCTAATCCGCCAGAAGTCACTAAGCGCGGGTTCTTCCATGCACACCCGCATCCGCAATTTGTGCTTGATGATGAGTACATCGCCTACACGTCTACAGTACGAGGGACACTAGATTATGCCATGGTGAGAGTAGCGGACTTGATCACCCGCACTTCATAAACAGTAGAATGGATTACAAACACTGAAAAAGTCGTTGTTTTGTTGCCTAGAGCAATAAAACAACGACTTTTGATTTATCCCCGATTATTTTACTTTTCATCACGAATCAAGATGGCACGACAACTCCATATACGTGATTGAACCGTCAGGTGCTGCGACTTTCAGTCTGTAGCCTGTTACAACAACTGCATCAGGACTTATTGCTGTTCCCGAAGCATCTACAACCGAAAGTGCTTTGACAGGCTTCAGTGAGATAATTCCATCTAGAACAGCTTGTACCAGAGCACCTGGTATAACAGCTAAACCACCCTTTTCCGCTACATCTAGCACTTTATTCGTATAAGCAAGATCTAACGCTGCATCGGGAAGCGCGACAGAACCAAGAAGGCTTGCAGGAAGAAAGACTGGATACACATAAGATTCGAGCAGATTTTCCTGGACAGCACTATCAAAATGAGTAGAACCTGTTACACTTTCCATGGTCAATGGAGGCTTTGTTAGATAATCTTTGATGAATGTCCTGCATTGAATGCCGCTAAATTCATAGCTGGAGACACCTCTTACCTGAACAGCACCGCCAACCAGACCGCCCAGCAAAATATCCAGATTGTTCAATTTGACGTTAGTGCCATTGTCAATCACAATGGCATAGCGGTCATACCTTAAAGTATCGTCATACGTAATCTTGCTGTCAGACACGGTTACTTGATCAACATATTTCATAAGGATGCCATAGGCAGGAAAGATGGTGGCATTGGTATACGCTGATGTCCGATAGTTGCCATTATTTTTAGCTTCTGCTATTACGCTGAAAGCATCTGATAACTGGGGCACAAACTTGGCTGCGTTATACGAAGCTGTTAACTGAACATTCTTTAAGGTAACATTTTTGACTGGATAAACGGTTCCTTCAATCATGGTTCCGACAGAACCAAAGTCCCAGGTATCTGCACCGGTGCCTGCACATCTTTTATATCCTTGGATCAGAATAGGAAAGCCGCCGTGTCCTCCAGCATTTCTAGACAGAACTGCACCATCTACTGTCACGTTAGAGAGAGAACCTGGTCTTCTGATCTCATTCGGAAGCCTTACGCTAATGCCATTCACTTGAGCCTCATAACGGGGCAACACACCAAAAGCGATACCACCTGATGTATTGGCCAAGTTTAACTTGGAGAAGAACACATTACGGATGTTGGAGCCATCATTGACCCAGATCGCAACACCTGTTTTGTTGGAATTGGTAGTCAGCGTCAAGTCAGTTACAGTAATATTCTCCATATCACCAACCGTTTCAGAACCCAATTGGAATACGTTCCCGCCCCTAATATCTCCTGCAACAATCTTCTCAATATGTATGTTGGAGACATGCCTTACGAATCCAAGAGAGAAGTCACTTCCCAACTTTGCTATATCATTGCTTGATTTAAGTGTCGTTACATTATAAGCAGAGGCATTGTTGTTGGCCATAAAGTTGAAAGTATCCCGCTGACGAAAAGCAGTGGAGTGAGGCAAAAGGATATTCTGAACCCGAATATTATCGCAGCCCGTTGTCAATATAGCGAACCAACCACCCTGCTCAATAATCAGCAAATGACTTTCATCTATCCCACCAATCACAATATCTTTAGCCAATTTTAATGAAATGGTTTTTGTTCCAGCACCCGCAGGTGTTGGATCGTCACCAATATGCAGATTCATGTTTCCGTAAATTTTGGCAGAGTTACCTATAATTTTAATGTTTTCTACGCGGACGCCCCACATAAGCGAGTCTTGCCAATAACAATGCCCAACGTCTTGACCTAGTACAAAAGGTAGATTCAAGTTGCTCTCCGTAGGGTCAATGTTAGGCAATACAACCAACTGGGAGTTCTCATCCAGATAAAGATGTACGTTGCTTCTCAAATGCAAGGTGCCTGTTCCAAAACTGGAGTTACCTTTGAAATAAACGATTCCACCGCCATTTCGACTGGCTGTTACAATAGCTGCATTAATGGAGGCGGTATTATCAGTTCCGCTGTAAATGTTTTGATTATCTAATGTGCCTGTAATAGTGGCATCAGCAACAGCACCAAACTGAGTTACATCGTACAAGCCTGTATAGTAGCTGACCACATTGGAGGAACCACCGTCCGTCATCAGCTTAAAGTAATACGTTGTATCTGACAGAAGATTGGTCAATACAGCCCTATGAGCAAATATAGCTACATCTGTATTTTCCCAGGTCAGCCCCTTATCCAAGCTAGCATGCACAAAAGTGCCAGCTTGTGAGGATAGAGCTTCCAAAACAGCAATTGTTGGTGTCGAATAGGAAACTTCTTCAGCCATTCTCACCAAATCGCTTACCGCGGTGGACACATTGAACTTGGTTGTTCCTGTTTCTGTGTAGTCCTCTGCAGCTGTTGCTGTAGTGCTAGGATAGCCTGAGCCAGTAAAGGTTGCAGTAAAGCTCCCTCCTGTAGAGGGAATGATCTTGTTTTTCAAAACAAGGGTCAGATCAACCCCATTGTAATTACTATAATCCGTGTTCTCAATTACAACCGTTTGCCCGCCGTTAGTAATTTTCACTTTAGTACGCAAATCATCATTGTTGCCTACATGAGTTACCCAATTCCTTCCAGAATGGTTGTAATTCGGTGCGGCAGTAACAGCATCATTGTTTAAGTCTACAAAGCCGCGCCCGATTAAGTCAAAACAATCTGTCGGGGAGGCCGTTATGCCGTCAGGTAAAGTAAAGATCAACGTGCCATATAGAAATTGTCTGTTTGGATTAGCTAAGTTAATTGAGTATTCCAGTACAATATCTTGGGTTTGTCCAATCGTATAGTGTGACAGATTGGCCTTCAACGTGGATATATGGAGCGCGTACTCTCTAATCGTTCCATTTTCAGCCGTGACAATAAGCTTATCACCCTGAGTGATGTCGTTGGATAGGGCCTTCTGAGCTCCGGCACTGTTCACAACTTCATAGGTTTGCATTGAGCTGTCCGTTGAGTCGATCTCTGCCAACAAATGCTCAACTTTGTAAAGGGGAACCATGTAAACAGAACTGGATCGCGTATCAATGCTAGAGATATGAATGCCATTGTTTAATGCCTTAATGTCCGTATTGGCAGAATCTTTAGGTTGAAATGCACGATCAGTTACAGTAATATTGGCATCATTGATTAACAATCTGTAGGATTTGTCGCTGTCAAGAGCGGGTAAATTCGTAACGATACAGGTAACTGTATCAGTACCATTTAACACGCTCATTTTAGCATCATACAAATTAATATTGGCAGTGCCATCATAAATAGAAATAACACTTGGCACCCGTCCCCCATCTACTGCAATCACAGGGGAAGGATGGTTTAGTGTAAAGGAAAATGTGTCCGCAGCTCTCATTTTAGAAGAGAATCCACTAGGTTTTGCAACAATCTTTGTGTTTGAAATTGTATTCTTATTTTGTTCCATTTGAACACCCTTAACATCAGTAATCAATTCAGTGGCTTAGAGTTTGGTCTGTAATAAATTAGGATAGGTTTCGTCCCCGACTTGAGTATTATATCTTAACTTGAACAAGGAAGTATATCCGTCAGACATATTATATAGACTCTAGAATTACAGCTATGCCAACATTTTCCACTCATTTCATTTGCATTCTAGGAGGAAACATGCTTAACTGGCGCCCATCCAAATATTTAATGAAACTAATCTTATTCAGTTTATCGATCTGCACGTTGCCTGTCATCGTCTTTGGCGGGATCTCCTTTATGGATGCCTCTGGCCGAATCGAAGACAAGGTCATTCAAGAAAAAATGCAGGTGCTGCATCAAACGCAAATGAGATTGGAGCAAGATTTGAAAGCGCTTGATAGTTCGATGACCCAGTTTAGCATGTCCACTCAAGTATATAATGCCCTGCAGCAAGACTTGACCCCGAATAATTATAAGCAAGCGGATCTGTTGCTCGAGGGGATGCAGGGTCTTCAGTCCTTTGAGCTGCCCGTGGTCAATGTGTATCTGCTTAGTATGGAGCATCGATGGCTGCTTCATAACAAAGGCGTGACCCCATTAGACGATTCGAATCATACCCATGAGCTTTTGGATTTTATTGGGAATCCGAAAAGCTCGTTTTGGAGTGTCGGAAAACGAAGCGGTCCGAACGATTCACCTACACCAAATGGACTTATTCAAAGCTTAAATATGGTAAAAAAGCTTCCTGTCTATTCATTGCATCCGAAAGGGCTGATCGTGGCTCAATTGTCGCCCAGTGCCATTCAGGTAGTGCTGTCGCAAAACGAGTTGAGCGAGACGATTGTTTTGGACGAAGCCGGAATCATCTTGGCTCATCCTGAGGAGTCCATGCTCGGGCAATCGATGTCTCCCATGCAGAACGTAGAACCATTATTGCAAACCAACGCCTCCAGCGGACATTTCTCCATGAAACTCGATGGACAAAGCAGCGAGATCCTTTATCGAAAATCTTCTTACAACGGGTGGACCTACCTTACCATCGTTCCTTTTGAAGTCATCAGCAAGGAATCTTGGGATATGGGGAAAATTCTCATTTTGTACGGTCTTTTGATCCTGGCCTTAATGTTCGTGATCGTCTTTCAAGGCTCCCGGGGGATCTACAACCCGATTCGCAAGCTGTACACGATAACCGTAGGCGAACGGAAGCCTGGCAAAGAACAATCAGCAGGTGATGAGCTCGGATTGATCGAGGAACGCATTCTCTCATTCCAGCGGATGCAGCTGCAAATGGCTGAACAATTGCAAAGCAACCAAGGGCAATTAAAGGATCTGTTTGCAATGAAGCTGCTTCAAGGCACCTTATCCTCGGAAGAAATCGAGGAAAAATGCAGATCGCTCGATCTTTCTGCCAACTGGAAATGGATGAGCATCTTGTCATTGCAAATTGATAAGTTGGAAGGCTCCGATGAGCGTGAACAGAATCAGGATTGGGCTGTCTTGTCCATGAATCGGTACCTAACCGAGATGATCCCTGATCATTTGAGGTTGAACCCCGTACTGATCAATCACATGCCAACGGTGCTGCTGGGCAGCCATCAGGCTTCGGTAGACGAGTTTAAGGTGTTTTTACATCGGACGGCAGATCTCATCCAAAAGGAGATGAAGCGGCATCTGGCGACCGATCTCAGCATTGGGATCAGTCGGCCATATCAGCACTTGCAGCATACGGGGACCGCATACGAGGAAAGCTGTGAGGCATTGAAATATCGGCTTCGGTTGGGACCGGGGGCTGTCCTTTTTATCGAGGATGTGGAGCCTGGCCGTCGTCAGCATCCGCTTGTTTCGAAGCAGATGGAGGATGAATTGGTCGAAGCGGTGCAAATCGGTGATACACAGCGGGCAGAGACGTTGTTCAGCCGCTTTATTGAAGAGATTTGCAGCCAAGAGATGACACACCGTGAATATCAGACGATTCTGCTACACCTGCTGACGGAAGTGCTGCGGGTCGTGCAAAACGCCGGGGAATCTGTAGAGTCGGTTTACCCTGACGAAGAATCTTTGTTTGATCGGATCTTCGAGCTTAAGACAGCACAGGAAATGGAATTATGGTTTAGCCGCAGTGTCATCAAACCTGCAGCCCAACTGATGGAGCGACACCAGGCGGCCATGTACAAATCGATTTCGGAGAAAGTGATTGAGCTGATCCGGGAGGAATATGATCAGGACTTGTCCCTTGAATTATGCGCATCGCGGATCAATTATCATTCGAGCTATGTTAAGCAGGTCTTCCGTAAAGAAATCGGGATGAATTTTAGTGATTATCTAATGTCGTATCGAATGAATATGGCAAAGAAGTGGCTGCTCGAAACCGACATGAAGATTTCCGATATTGCCGAAAAGCTGAGATATACCAATTCGCAAAACTTTATCCGCTCCTTCCGCAAAACGGAGGGGGTTACACCGGGACAATATCGCCAAACCGGCCAGTCCGGATAATCATGAGTATGAGCTACAGTCTCTCTTGATTATTTCGCAAGCGTGAATGCTTTATTTATATGGTATTTAAACACCTCCCTAAATGATTGTAGAGTGTTATCGCATTCCCCGCTACGATGAATGTGCGACAACAATCACCGAACATCAGACATATGCTGGGTTGCGGAATTTAGGGGGGACTGTGCTTGATTGTAGTTAGATCCAAGCTGGGAGGACGGATGGTACGAAACCGGTGGTTATATTTGATGCTATTACCCGGCGTATTGTACTTCATCCTCTTTAAGTATTGGCCGATGTGGGGGATAACTATAGCATTTATGGATTATCAGCCATTTCTCGGTATGACAGGAAGCAAATGGGTAGGCATGAAGCACTTTGTACGATTTTTTAGCGAGCCTTCCTTCTCTAAGCTTTTCATCAATACAATCGTACTAGCCTTTTATAACTTAGTTTTCTTCTTTCCGCTTCCGATTGCTATTGCGCTCATGTTAAATGAAGTTAGGTCAGCTGTTTTTAAACGAGTTGTGCAAACGCTTACTTATATTCCTCATTTCGTTTCTTGGGTCGTTGTCGTTGGTATTGTCTATATCTTCTTTACAACAGAAGGAGGACTTGTCAACGAAGCCATTGCAGCCTTAGGACTTGAAAAAGCTCCCTTTCTCGTCAGCGCCGAATGGTTTCGGCCGATGATTACAGCGGAAGTCATTTGGAAGGAAACAGGCTGGGGGACGATTATCTTCCTTGCAGCGTTGGCTGGCGTCGACTTGGATTTGTATGAAGCTGCCCGAATTGACGGGGCAAACCGTTGGCGGCAAATGTGGCATATTACCCTCCCTTCAATTCGCAGTACGATCATCATTTTGCTTATATTAAGGCTGGGTTCTTTTCTGGATAGTGGTTTCGAGCAAATATGGCTGATGCTGAACGCTATGAACCGCCAAGTTGGAGAAGTGTTCGACACCTATGTTTATACAACTGGAATTGAAAACGCTTTATATAGCTACAGTACCGCGGTTGGTTTATTTAAATCCATCATAGGCTTGCTGCTAGTCGTAGGCTCAAATTGGCTGGCTAAGAAATTTGGCGAAGAAGGCATCTATTAGGGGCCAGAGCCCGCCTTGAGATGACATCAAGAATGGAATGGGTGATGATATGCTGCAAGACAAATCGCTCGCAAGTCGATTGTTCAATTGGCTTAACAATAGCTTTCTCTTCTTATTTTCTATCGTTACTGTTGTCCCCTTTATCTATGTACTAGCCGCATCATTCACTGCGCCGGAGGAAATGCTGCAGCATCGCTTCACGCTTTTTCCGACCCAGTTCTCATTTGACGCATACCGCTACATCTTTTCCACCCCGACATTGACCAGGAGTTTATTGGTTACAGGCTGGATTACAATAGCGGGTACATTCGTTAACCTGCTTCTGACTTCGCTCATGGCTTATCCATTGGCCCGTAAAGACTTGGATGGCAGAAAAGTAGTTGTACTTATGGTTCTCTTCACGATGTTGTTCAGCGGTGGGATGATTCCGACGTTTCTTGTTGTAAAGCAGTTGGGTCTCTTAAATTCGTATTGGTCCGTCATTCTTGTAGGTGCAATCAATCCCTTCAATTTGATCGTAATGAGAAGCTTCTTTCAACAGCTGCCTGCCGGGCTGGAGGAGTCGGCTAAGATTGATGGCTGTAATGACTTGGGGATATTTTTTCGAATTGTACTTCCACTTTCCATGCCTGTCATGGCTACCTTTGCCTTATTTTATTCTGTGGGACATTGGAATTCTTTTTTCAGCGCCATTCTGTACATTAACGATTACTCCAAATGGCCGATTCAAGTGCTTCTGCGGCAAATTGTCATTCTGTCTGAGGGGGGAATCGGCGATGCCCAGGCGGTTAGTGAAACCTATATCCCTGTTGCACAGACCATTAAGATGGCAACCATTATTGTATCTACACTCCCCATATTATGCGTGTATCCATTCTTGCAAAAGCATTTTGCAAAGGGTGTTATGCTAGGTTCGGTTAAAGGTTAAACGAAAAAATAACTGGAGGTAGATTAACCATGAAGAAATTGAACCACTTGAAAATGACAGTAGTCCTATCTTGCATTGTGAGCACAACCAGTATTCTAGCAGGTTGCGGCGGCACGGAGAGTGATAATAAAAGTGTGGCGGGCACCTCGCAAGCAACTGCTAAGGCGGAACCAGTAAAAATCAGCATGATGAACATCTCTTACACAACGGAGCCGCCAAGCAAAGATAATCCGATATTCCAGGAAATTCAAAAGTATGCGAATGCACAGTTCGAGATTACCTGGGTACCTTCCACTGCTTACGATAACAAATTCGCCGCGACGATGGCTGGAGGCGATCTTCCGCAAGTATTACTTGCAAGGGATAGCAAATCTACCGCATTAGTGAATGCGACTCGATCAGGCATGTTCTGGGAAATTGGTCCATACTTAAAGGATTATCCGAATTTGAGCAAGCTTAACCAGACGGCATTGAAAAATTTGTCCATCGATGGCAAAGTATATGCTCTTCCTCGCTCACGTCCGCTTACGCGAAATGGTCTCTTATATCGGAAGGACTGGCTTGACACGTTGGGGCTAAAGGAACCTAAAACGCTTGATGACATGATCAAGGTCATCCGCGCTTTCGCTAATGATGACCCTGACCGCAATGGTAAAAAAGATACAATTGGGATCAGCATGGCAAGCGGCCCAAGCGGACTTGGAACGTTTGTCGTTTGGAATGGAGGGCCGTCCGGATGGGGGGTGAAAGACGGTAAAGTCATTCCTGAATTTATGACCGATGAGTTTATGACTTCAATCAAGCTATATAAGCAGTTTTTCGATGAAAAAGTAGTAAATCAGGATTTCCCTGTGGTGAAGGCAAGTTCGGATTTGTTCAACCAAGGAAAAGCAGGGGTATATTTCGGGAAAATTGACGATGTTGCGACTCGATTCGGCGAGCTCATGAAGGCGAATCCGCAGGCTAAACTCGATGTGATCGATACGGTGGAAGGTCCAAAGGGACGGAAAATACAGTCAGACCTTGGATTTAACGGAATTTTCACTTTTCCGAAGACCAACATAAAGACAGAAGCACAGTTAAAGCAGATTTTATCGGTTTATGATAAGCTGATGGACAAAAAAATGCAGGACTTGTTTGATTGGGGAGTCGAGGGAGTCCACTACAAATTGGATAACGGCAAGCCAGTGCGTCTCGACGAAAAATTGTATACGGATGTCTACACGCCAATGATGCAGATGAGAATCGATGACGGCTCTTTATCGATGAAGGGCACCCTTCCACCTGCGGTCGAAAAATACCAGAAAATGTTTAAAGAGAACGATGCCAATCCGAATGTGATGGTTAGTTCTGCGGCAGGTTCGTTCATTTCTCAAACCGATATAGAAAAAGGTGCGCAGCTAATGAAGGGCGTCACTGATAGTCAGATCCAATTTGTTATGGGTAAAATCGGCGAGGCCGAGTTGCGTGCTGCGATTGAGCAATGGCGTAAAAACGGCGGCGACAAAATTATTGAGGAATATACCGCTGAATACAATAAAGCTGGCGGTAAATAACTTGGAGTTGGACAAACGTACATCTTGAAATGGAGCGGAAGCTGATGAAGGCAGCAATTAATAATGGCGTTTGGCCAACAATGGTGACGCCTTTCAAAGAAAATAAAGAGATTGATTATCACGCTTTGGAGTATTTGATTGAGTGGTATATTGCTAAAGGGGTTCACGGTTTGTTCGCAGTTTGCCAATCGAGTGAAATGTTTTTTCTTTCCTTGAAGGAACGGGTGCAACTGGCTCAATTTGTAACAGAAACCGTAGCAGGGCGCGTTCAGGTTATCGCGTCCGGGCATACATCGGAAACGACCCAGGATCAAATTGAGGAAATCAAACGGATCTCAGCGGTCGGAATCGATGCATTCGTCATGGTGAGCAATCGGCTTGCCCAAGTGAGTGAGTCTGAAGAAGTGTGGAAGCGGAATGCGGAGACCATCCTGTCTCAAATCCCGGATATGGCATTTGGAATCTATGAATGTCCTGTTCCATACAAACGACTAATGTCGCCAGAGCTGCTGAAGTGGTGTGCAGACACAGAAAGGTTCCTGTTCCTCAAGGATACGAGCTGCGACCCCGACCAAATCAAGGCGAAATTAGATGCCGTAGATAGAAGCAGGCTGAAGTTATTTAATGCAAATGCTGCAACCATACTTGAATCGCTTAAGCTCGGGGCTGCTGGGTTCAGCGGCGTGATGGCCAACTTTCACCCAGATTTATATGTGAAATTGTTGGAGTTGAGTGTAGAGAATCCGGCAGCTGCAAGGCGATTGCAAGGTTTCCTTGGCCTTGCTTCAGCTCTCGAACGTCAGCTATATCCGGTTAACGCAAAGTATCATTTACAATTAGAAGGCTTGCCTATTGGCTTAACAACACGCTCAAACTCTGCAAATGGATTAACCGTTGCCATGAAACGAGAAATAGAGCAGCTAAGGGAAGTCGCCGGTGAGTACCGAAATCAATTTTAGGACACACATCAAGCAGTAACACATGGGAGGTTTGTGAGTACCGATGACAATAAGAATCTATGTGGTTAGACATGCCCAACCTGCGGATCAGGAGCCGGGCTACCCCGGTCACCCAAATGCTCCGCTTGGTGTGCGCGGACAAGCGCAGGCGGCATGTGTAGGAGAACAATTTGCAAGCTGGGGACGTCTGGATGCGATTTACTCCAGTTCGTTGCAGCGGGCGCTGCAAACGGCAGAAGCCATTTACCGCAGGATAAACGTGCCCTGGCACGTATGGTCTATCCTTTGTGAAACGGACCGCAGAGGCTGGCCGGCGATTCGCCAATTGGAGCTCGAAGGGAAATATGAGGCCCACGCTGCAGAAAAGGCTGCTATAAGAGCGTCCCAAAGCGAGCATTATCCAAGGCTGTCGCAGCTTGGAGAAGTATTCAAGGGAGCTCAGCCAAGTCAGCAATTCGATTGCCCGGACGTCTGGCAGCCAGGGTTGGAAGCGGAAACGAGGGAGAAAACCTATGGTCGCGCCAGACAGGCGATTGACGCTATTCGGCAGACATACGCAGGTGCCGACGTCCGCATCGCCGTTGTTTGTCACGCTGCGTTCGGTTCGGTCTTTCTGAACGAACTAATGGGATGTGAGCCGTGCGATCATAATCGCTTCAGCTTCTCGCATGCCGCGATCACTCGGGTCGACGTTGAGGATGACGGTTCCGTTAGCCTGCGGATGGTCAACTATGTGGGGCACATGCCGCAAGATATGATTACGGAAGGCATTGATTTGTAGATCAGATCCGAGGCACAAATGAAGAAAGACAGAACTGCTTGTTGGTTCTGTCTTTTTTAGAGATACGAATGTAGAAGCTTAAACCGGCCCCCAAACCGAATATAATCGTTGATTCGATGGATGAATTGTTGGCGCTTTATCGAAATGGAGGTGCATATCTTTATGTCAGCGAATGAAGAATTTAGCTTTATCATTATTCCGGATACCCAAACATTAGCTAAGTCGTATCCGGAGGTTTTCACCACCATGACAAGGTGCATCGTTGACCGTGCGAGCGAGCTGAACATCAAGTTCGTCTTGCATTTAGGCGATCTAGTCGATCGAGGCGCTGAATATGAATATGAGTATGAGAATGCAGTTCAAGCATTGCAATTGATTTATGATGCCGATATTCCGCTGCTCATCGCGCCAGGAAATCATGATTACGATATGCGCATCTCCTCGCTGGCCAGTCTTCCTGTAGATCCCAGCAGAAGCTTGAGCATGTTCAATAAGTATGTCGGCGTTCACCGGTTTCAGCATAAGCCGTGGTTCGGCGGTGTGTTTGAGGAAGGGAAGGCCGAGAACACGTACGCTTTGTTCGATGCAGAAGGAGTTTCCTTCATCATCCTCATATTGGAGTTTGGTCCGAGAGATTGTGTGATGGAATGGGCAGGACAACTGTTAAGGCAGCATGAGGAGCGGAAGGCCATCATTATTACCCATTCCTACATGTATATGCATGGAGAGCGAACAAAGCCGGGCGACGACCATAATCCTAAAATATACGCAGCGATACCAGATGCCAACGACGGGGAAGATATGTGGCAGGGGGTTTTGCGCCATCATAAGAACGTTACGGCGGTTTTCTCTGGTCATCATGTGGATGGAAATCTAAGTCACCGGACCGATCAAGGGATACACGGGAACACCGTGATCCAATGCTTTCAAAACTGGCAGAGCAAGGAAAACGGAGGGGAGGGCCGCATCAGAGTGGTGAATTATAATAGGCATGAAAAAACGATAAATCTGCAAGTATTCAATCCCGTAACAAACCGGTATGAAACCGAATCTGGCTGTGAATTGTCCTTCAATATCGATGAATAACATTCTGCATCCAACCGAAACTGTCGTAGGCGTCAAGGGGTTGAACCAGGCGATTACCGTGCTTCATGTGACGGATCTCCATTTGACTGAGGCGGATGGGCGCGATCCGGAAGCATTGCAATATGCGGATGAGTACCGCAATTTGTTCGATCAGTACCTTCCGAAGGATTCACCCTATCCTGTTTCGCGTAAAATGTATCTGGATCACATTGTGCAGCTCGCTAATCAGCGTAATGTAGATGCCGTCGTCTTCACAGGCGATATTATTCACTATCCAAGTGCAGCCAATCTGGAGGCACTGGCCGACGGTCTAAAGAACCTCCGGGCTCCTTATTTGTATACGATGGGAAATCATGACTGGCATTTTCCTCATTGCCCATGGAATGAAGATACACGCTCACAGTTCTACCCCAGCTTTATGCCGTTCTCGCATGGCCATCCTGCGGTGCAGGTGAAAGACATAGCGGGCATGCGACTCATTGCGGTCGACAACAGTAATTACCAGATCGATGCCGAACAGTTGAGCACACTCAACGAACTGCTGGCCTCGCCGGTTCCTTGTCTGCTGTTCATGCATATTCCGATCTACCTTCCCGAATTGGTGGAGAAAAGCATTGCGAAATGGCAAGCACCTATTCTGATGGCGGCGCCAGGCTGGAGCGAACCCAAAAAGGTGAAATGGCAAGTGCGTGACACCGATGCTTCTACACAAGCGTTTTATGATTTGATTAAGGCCAATGCGGCCAAATCGCTGCATGGTATTTTCAGCGGGCATGTGCACTTCGAACACGAAGAACGCGTATCCGGAGAAGTAAAGCAATATGTAACAATGCCAGGTTATGAAGGCTGTGTTCGAATCGTGCGATTGGTGTGAGGAGGCCCGTCATTGAAGGCACTGATTATTTCCGATATCCATGCTAATATTTATGCTTTAGAAGCCATTTGGAAACAAGAGAAAGACAGCGAGGTCATTTATTGTGCAGGCGATTTAGTCGATTATGGGCCTTATCCGAAGGAAGTGCTGCAGTGGGTCAGGGAGCACAAAGCCTTGTGTGTAAAAGGGAACCATGATGAGCGTGTAGCTGCCTTATATCGAAACCAAGATCAATTGTGGAATGTCCCGGTTGAGGACCGAACCTGGGCGCATGACAATGCGCAGAAGCTCAGCGAGACGGAAATCGAATTTTTGGAAAAGCTGCCTTGTTCCTTGGCGTTCACGATGGATGCCATCGGGTACAGCATGCAGCATATGTACAACAATTACGAGACCATCCCCAGTCTCGATCAGTATTACAGCTTCTGGAAAAAGCAGACTGAGGAGCCGATCAGGAGCATGCAGCAGAAGCGAATGATTTTCGGTCATACGCATCGGAGAGCCATCCATTACCTGGACAACCACGAGCTCTGGATGAATCCGGGAAGTGTTTCGTATCGAAGACCTGACGATCCATGCAAGAAAGCGCATTATATGACGATTACGGACGGCCGCATCGAAATGAAGAGCTTACAATACGATCGTACACCGCTGCTGCAGGCCGCCTTGTCCACAAAGCTGAAGCATCGAGGCGAGCTTGACGTAGCGCTTGTCTTTTTCGGGTAAGATTAGCTGAAGGGGTGGAAATCATGTGGAATCCAGACGATTATTTGAAGCATGTATACGAAGGCATTCAACCTTCCCACAGCTTCAAAGGACAGTCGAGGGCCGATTGGCAGCAATGGCGGAACGAATTTAGGGAGCATTTTGTCACGCTGTTAGGCGGTTTCCCAGAGCAGTCTCCAGCGCTCTCCCTTGAACTATTGGAATCGGTGGATTGCGGAGAATACACGAGACAACGGATTCAAATTCAAACGTTCGAGCGGCTATTTATGCCGGTGTATGTGCTTATCCCCAAGCAGGCCGATCGGAAGCGGCGGGCTGTCATTGCCTTGCACGGTCACGGTTACGGCAGCAGGGATATCGTTGGACTGAATCCCGACGGGTCCGACAAAATGGGCGAAGCCGGCTACCAGAACAATTTTGCCGTTGAGCTGGTGAAGAAAGGGTTCCTCGTTGCAGCGCCGGAGCTGCTCGGATTTGGAGACCGGAGGTTGACGGAGGACAAAAATGAACCGAACTCGTGCAATCGGATCTCAAGCTTTTTACTGGCGGTCGGCAAAACGATTGCATCTTACCGTGTGTTTGAAACCATGCGTTGTGTGGACTATCTGTTGACTCGTGACGATGTCGATGCGGATCGGATCGGCTGCATGGGCATCTCAGGCGGCGGATTGGTCTGCTCGTATATGGCCGCCGTTGACGAGCGGATTTCAGCGGCTGTCGTCAGCGGGTTCGCGAACACGTTTCAGGCCAGCCTTTTCTCGGTCCGCCATTGTATCGACAATTATGTGCCGGGACTCTCCTTAGCGGCGGAGATGCCAGACGTACTTAGCCTGATCGCGCCGCGTCCTTTACTTATCGAAGCCGGTAAAGACGACCGCATTTTCCCTGAACACGGTACTCTACAAGCTTACGAAGCGCTCAGTACGGTTTATTCCCTGCTGGAGGTCAGAGATCGGCTAGAGCTGGATCTGTTCGAGGGCGGCCATCAAATCTCTGGGCAAGTGGCCTATGATTGGTTGGATGGTTTGTTATAGGCGAAAAATATAATGCAGCGGCGATCCCCTAGTTTTGTTCATTCAAGTAACGGGAGATTTGCTTAATAGATACCTTCAAACGGAACAGGAGCTAGCTTGGCTCGATGGACTCTGGTTTGCTTTGCCTCGCAGGCGCGAGTTTAGTTAAGATAAAGGTGAAGGTGAAGGAATAATAGTTCAAAGTATTGAAACGGGATCCGTAACTGTGGATCCCGTTTTATTTCGATTTTTGCAGCATTTCCTTACAATCGCGGGATTAATAATCCGGTTATGATCGCGGCAAAGCATAGCTTCACTGTTCATTTCCTGTATTGTAAGGAATATAATCAGGCATATCTTCTGCCTACCAAGCTCGATAAGGACCCAAAAGCATAGTTAAGCATAGTAGAAGATTATTTTACAGATCCCACATATACCCCTTCTCAAGACAAGGGGGTTTATGTTACACTCAACTTGTCTGACAACCTGATAAGTTTACGAAAGAAAGTGGGGCTTCTCATGAAGGTTTCCTTATTTATTACGTGTTTAAGTGATGCACTATATCCGAAGGTGGGCGAAGCGATTGCACGTCTGCTCGGTCATTACGGTGTCCTGTTGGAATTGCCAACGGTACAAACCTGCTGCGGCCAGCCTGCTTATAACAGTGGCTACTGGGATGAGGCGCGTGCGACAGCGAAGACGATTCTTACTGCTTTTGAAGATAGTGATTTTGTGATTTCACCTTCAGGCTCTTGCACGTATATGATTCATCACTACGCGAATCTATTTAAGGATGAGCCGGAATGGATGGAGAAAGCCACGCAGCTTCAGAACAAAACGTACGAATTTACGCAGTTCCTTGTAAGTGTCCTTAATATCACGGATATGGGTGCTGTTTTTCCACATAAAGTGACGTATCACCCCTCCTGCCACGGAAGCAGGCTGCTCGGCGTCAAGTCAGAGCCGCTTGCCCTTTTGCAAAATGTAAAAGAAATGGAGCTAGTGCCGCTTCCTTTTGCCGATGATTGCTGTGGATTTGGAGGGACGTTTTCGGTGAAAATGGCCGATATTTCCGGTGCGATGGTGCAGGAGAAAGTCGATCATGTGAAAGAAACCGAGGCAGAGGTGCTGGTTGGACTGGACTTGGCTTGCTTGATGAATATTGCGGGCAATTTGCGCTATCGAAACGAGCCAGTGAGAGTTATGCATCTAGCTGAGCTGCTATATGAAGGGGTGAAGCGCGCATGAGTCAAGCGACGGGAAAGTCAACGGTTAAGGAGCGGGCAGATCTAGCGCTAAATGATGAGTTTCTGCGCAAGGCCGTTAAGTTTACAACGGAGCGACTGCGCGGCGGTAAGCTTAAGGCAGCAGCAGATCACGGGAACTGGGACGACTGGCGTGAGCGCGGCAGACAGATTCGGCTGCATACGATCGCGCATTTGGATTATTACTTAACGACGTTTGCGAACAATGCGAGAGCGAATGGGGTTCATGTGCATTTTGCCGATACGGATGTTGAAGCTGTACAGATTTCACTCCAGATTGCAGCCGCGAAGGAAGCAAAAACCGTCGTCAAATCTAAGTCGATGGTGACCGAGGAGCTGCATTTGAATAAGGCGCTGGCCTCCATTAACGTTGAAGCGATTGAAACGGATCTAGGCGAGTACATCATTCAGCTAGCGGATGAAACGCCATCCCACATCATCATTCCTGCTATTCATAAAAATAGATATCAAATCGCCGAGCTGCTGTCGAAGGATGCTGGGGAGACGTTGGCTCCGGATACGACGATTCTGGCGGGTTATGTTCGTAAGAAATTAAGAGAGAAATTCTTGGAAGCAGATATTGGGATGACGGGCTGTAATTTTGCCATTGCGGAGAGCGGATCGATGGTCCTGTTCGAAAATGAAGGCAACGCCCGCATGGTCACAACGGTGCCCAAGACGCAAATCACGCTTATGGGGATGGAGCGCATTATTCCTACGTGGGCGGACCTCGAGGTCATGGCGACCTTGCTCCCACGTTCGGCAACAGGGCAAAAGCTAACCGTGTACATGTCCGGTATCACGGGCCCGCGCAGAGACGTAGATGCGGATGGTCCGGAAGAGATGCATATCATCATTGTAGACAACGGTCGCTCGCAGCAACTCGGCGATCCTGAGTTTCAAGAGCTGCTTAACTGCATCCGTTGCGGCGCATGTCTGAACGCTTGCCCGGTTTACCGCCATATTGGCGGCCATGCTTACGGCGGCACGTACAGCGGCCCGATCGGCGCGGTGCTCACGCCGGCGCTCAAGAAAAACGTGGCGGAATGGGACGACATCGCCAACGCTTCAAGCCTTTGCGGAGCCTGCTATGAGGCCTGCCCGGTGAAGATTCCGCTTCACGACATGCTCGTCTCACTGCGCAGACGCAAGGTCGAAGCAGGTCACGGCGACAAGATCGAGGCAGCGGGTATGAAGGGCTTTGCTGCGGTGATGGGGAACTCGAAGCGTTTTAACGCCGTGCTCAAACTGGGTAGAATCGGCCAAAAGCTAGTCGTTCGTGACGGTGGCATCCGACTGAAAGTAGGGCCGCTCAAGGGGTGGAATTCGTATCGTGTGACGCCAAGCCTGCCGAAGGCATCTTTCCGTGACGGCTGGAAAACACTCGAGCAAGAAATTCGCCATGGACTAACGGAGGCCGATCCTGCAATCCAAGCAAGAATGGCTGAGGCATTGGCAGCACGGGGCAAAAAGGGAGGACATCATCATGGCTAAACGAGACATTACGCCAGAATGGCAGGAGAAGTTAAATGAGCTGGATCAGCAATCCCTAGCTGAGCAGGAACGTTTCATCGAAGGCATCGCCCAGAAGTTAGGGCGTGCACGGGTAATCGAGAAGCCTGCGCATCCTTTCCAAGGGGCTTCGGATAGCTGGAAATCTTTTAACTGGTCACCTGAGGAGCGCATAGAGAACTTCACGACGAACTTCCATGCCGCAGGCGGGTACGTCGTCAGAGTACCTTCGATGGAAGCCGCGAAAGCAACCATCCAAGAACTCGTCAACACGTTAAGTGTGAAGCGTGTTATCCACCAGGATCAAGCGGAGCTGCATGCGCTGGAACTAGCCGATGCGCTGCCACAAGTCGATCTCTCCGTTTGGAATACCGATGAGGATACGAACTGGAAGGCCAGCGCAGCGAATGCTGATCTGGGCATTGTCCTAGCGGATCATGCGGCGGCTTACACGGGATCACTAACTGTGTTATCATCGAAAGAAAAGGGCAGATCGGTGAGCCTGCTTCCTACGGCTTTGATCGTCCTGCTGCCGATTGAACGATTGCGAACGAGACTAGGCGAAATACTCGCCCCACTCGATCAGATAGCAAGGAAAGACCTGCCTGCCGGCATCCATTTCATATCCGGTCCGAGCCGTTCGGCGGACATTGAGAACGATTTGACGATCGGTGTTCATGGTCCAGGGATTGTGCACGTGCTACTTATCGGATAGAAGAGGTACTCATATGGAAGTTATGAAGCTGCAGAAACAGAATCACTATGACGAGATCGCCCAACAGATCAAAGAGATGATCGTGCAGGGACAATTGAAGATGGGGGATAAGCTTCCTTCGACGAAGGAGTTGTCCGAACGCTTCGGCGTCGGGCGTTCCACAATGAGGGAAGCACTCAGCGCCTTGAAGGCGATGGGTCTCATAGAGATCCGGCAAGGCGGCGCATGTCGCGTCATTCGGCAAGCACCTGCCGAGGTTTCCCTACCGGAGTGGACGTCTCTTCGCATGAATCGCACGACGCTCCTCGAGCTCATGGAAGTGAGACAATCTCTAGAAATCTCAATCGCATCCATTGCTGCGCGAAAACGAACGGCTGAGGACTTAGCGCAGCTTCAGCTCATCATGCAAGACATGGAGAACTCCGTAGGCGACGACGCTGAGGGTGAACGAACCGATCTTGCCTTCCATGAGCTGCTCGTGCAAGCGACACATAACGCGATTATGGTGCAGACATGTGACTCGATCCGCAATGCGATGGAAATGATGATTCGCGACATCCGCCGTGCGGAGCTATATGCGAATCAGGAAGTGGCTGTCCAGCTTTTGAAGGAACATAAGGTCATTTATGAAGCGATCCTAAGCGGAGATCCGGTGCTGGCTTCTGAGGCGATGCGTGAGCATTTGGAGCATGTAGAGAGTATTTTGATCAAATATATATGAATACCCAGAGGGGCTTCCCACATCTCATTGAGGTGAGGGGAAGGCCTTTTCTTGTTTGGCTTAATAAGTCGGCTAAATTCCTCCGTGGACGCGTTAGTTCATAGAGGAAAGCGTAGAGAAGTGGCCCTGCGAATGGAATTAGTCGAAAAAATCGACTAACTCGATAGAAGGCGTGATGGGTACCGTGGGTGCGCAATTTTACCAAGCTCGGCTAGTTCTGGGGCTAAACGGTACACAGAGGTCCTGGTGGTCCGATTTCCGAGGATTTCCGTTGCACTTCGTTTCGGTAGACATGAACTACAATGGCGTCCAGTGCTCGGATTAATCGACTTTTCCGAAGGCAGGGTTCAGCTAACCTTGCAAATATTGTTCAAAAACAATTCTCTGGGAACATTTCATTTGCATACCTGGTTGGAAAAATTGGTAATTGTTTCGCCCCTGCTCTTTAGCTGCATACATGGCTTGGTCTGCATGATTAAGCAAAAGCTGCTGCGTATCTCCATCGAAGGGATACATGGAAATCCCAATATTCGTAGACACATAAATGTCGCCAATTTCCATATGAAAAGGAATCTCCAGCAAGGCGATGATGTTCTGGGCTTGCTCCATCATCGAGTGTTGATCCCCTTGGGGAAGTAAGATGACAAATTCATCCCCGCTCAATCGGGAGACGGATCCATGCAAGGGTAAACAATTAGCAAGTAAAGCAGCAAATCTTTGAAGCGCGTGATCCCCAATCAAATGACCGAAGGAGTCATTAATCCATTTGAACCGATAAACATCCAGAAACATAACGCCTAGGGTCTCATTGTTATGTTGAGCACGAGATAGAGCACGCTCAAAAAGCTCATTAAATTGATTGCGATTAGGCAATCCTGTTAAATGATCAAAGTACGCTAATTGATGCATTTGTTCTTCGGATTTCCTGATTTCGGATAAGTCACGCAGGCTGGCTGTATACATCTTATTTCTCCCATAAACCATATCCGTTATGATAATTTCGGCCGGAAATGTGCTGCGGTCTGCCCGGTAAGCCGTAATTTCGATGCGTTTGCCCACGATGGAATCAGACTTCTGATGCAGCAGTTGATATAAACTAGCAGCAGCTTGTCCATCCTGATCGATCGGAAATAGGAAATTGAATAAAGTACGTTTAAGCGCCTCTTCACGCTTGTATCCGAATATGGCTTCTGCTGCAGGATTAAATTCAATAATCTTGCCCTTAGATGTAAACATGAGAATACAATCGATGGCTGATTCATAAATGGAAGCCCCAATAAGGAACCTCGAACGGATGGCTCTCGTTCGGAATGCGACAAGAAGACCTACTAGAAGACCGACCAGTGCACCGCAAACGGCTATAAGAACGGAGATACTTGCAATTGGCAAAAGAGAGCCCTCCTACGATTTTCACGAAATAAAAAAAGGATCATCCCGAATAAAGGATCATCCCCTTCATATCCGGCAACCTGTCAACCATAGCATCCCATTCGGAATGCGTTAGGCCATGGCTTTGCGTCTCATTGTTTCCAATGATTTGCCCTTTTCATTGCTGTTTTATTATTATAGTGTAGGTGAAATTCACCTGTATATAGCAATAAATGTTGTCTACTGTCGAACGTCAAAAATATTTTGAAAAGGGTGCATTTTTCTGGAATATAGCTAAAAAAACCGACTTAGTCACTGTGGAAAAGTGGCTAAGTCGGTTTTTGCTGTATGTACACAAAAATTATCAATCGAAAGCACAAAAATTATCATGTGAAAGCGTGTCCAATCTCTCTAGAATTAGCTTTAAATTAGGATGGAATGAGGGAGATACATGAATAACATCATGCAAAAGAGAGTACTTATTTTTTCTTTTCTGGCATTGCCGATAGGATTGCTACTGTTATTTTTGATTTATCCTACAGTGAAACTGTTTCAATACAGTATGACCGATTGGAATGGGATCAGCAGAGACTTACATTTTGTAGGATGGGATAATTACTTGAAAGCGTTCAAAATGTCGCAAGTCTGGCAATCGCTTTCGAATAACTGGCTTTATTTTATTATCCACGCCGCGCTTATTCCGTTTGAGATTTTACTTGCTGTCATGTTGAATGCGAAAATGCGGGCGAGCGAATTTTTTCGCTCAATTGTTTTGCTGCCCTACATTATTAATGGTGTAGCTGTGGCTTATATTTTTAGTTATTTGTATAACCCCGTGAACGGTCCCGTGAATGAGCTGTTGACTGCCGTAGGTTTGGAGGGCTGGATTCATAACTGGCTCAGTGACGTTAACATTGTTAATTATTCACTTGTCGCCATTTCGCTATGGCGGTTTGCAGGCTTTCATATCATTTTATTTCTGGCAGGGGTACAGTCGATTCCAAACGATCTTTACGAGGCTGCGACCATTGACGGGGCGAACAAAATGCAGCAAATTCGCTTTATCGTGCTGCCGGGGATTCGACGCGTCATTGAAATTATTTTGTTCCTAAATATTCGCGGCGCACTCCAGGTATTCGATATTCCGTTTCTCGTTACACAAGGAGGACCGGGAAATGCAAGCAGTACGTTTACGATTTTCACCATCAATACCGCGTTCAAATTCAATAGCTACGGCTTGGCTTCCGCGATGGCCATTATGTTAATGGTGATGATTATTGTGTTTACGTTCATTCAAAACTTATTGATCCGTGAGAAGGGAGAAAAAGAATAATGAGCAAGTCCCACCTACAAATCGCAACCAAATCGCAAAAGCTGGAAAAAGCCGTTTTTTTCGCTAACCTCGGCAAAATCTTGTATTACGTCATGTTATCCGGGATCACGCTGAGTATCTTCATACCCCTGCTTGTCGTTGTTTTCGCAGCCTTCAAATCAGCGCCGGAGCTGGCCTCAGGTTCGCCATTCTCCCTTCCGAACAGCTGGTCATTCCAAAATTTCAAGGTTGTCTTCGAGATGACGAATATGCTCGTCGGATTTCTGAATTCCATCAGCATCACCGTCTCAAGTGTGGTTATCAATGCCATCCTGGGGGCGATGACAGCTTTCGTTCTCAATCGGTTCAATTTCCGTTTCAAGAAAACGATATTCCTGTTATTTATCGTAGCGTCTGTTGTGCCTACCTATACGACGGAAGTGGCTCGTTTTCAAACCATTAAGTCATTGGGCGTCTATAACACACTCTTTGCCCCGCTCATTATTTATGCGGGAACCGATTTGATGCAAATTTTCATTTACTTACAGTTTATTGAGAAAATATCCAAACAGCTCGACGAAAGTGCTTTACTGGATGGGGCATCGTATTTCCGAATTTTCCGCTCTATTTTATTTCCGCTCATGCTTCCGGCCACGGCCACGTTAGCCATTATTAAAGCGGTAGATATCATGAATGACATGTACATCCCTTACTTATATATGCCTTCCAAGAAATTAAGCACGTTATCGACGGCTCTGATGACGTTCGTAGGTGAACGAGCGACGTATTGGAATGAGCTCTCAGCGGCTATTATTGTGGTCATGCTACCGACAATTTTGATGTATTTGATCTTGCGTAAATTCATTTTCGCTGGATTAATGGACGGTGCAATGAAGGAATAAGTTGTGTAGATACATTTGGGGGAAGACATGTTGTCTTCCTCTTGTGCTAGAAGGAGATATTTGGGATTTTTTGTGGAATTGACGCCACCTATGATCCATTCTAAAATGACGATAGTTATTGTAGAATATTGTCGAACAACAGGAGCTTTATAAAATGGGGGCGCTTACATGCGTATGATAAAAAAAAGATGGCCAATCACATCGATTCTGTATGTCATGTTCTTTTGTGTAATTGTCATGCCGATCGCTTTGGTTACTTCTTTATCATTACGGGCTTACACAGATATTTTGCTGACCAACATCACTTCACGCACGATGCAAACGCTGGAGCAAGTATCGTATTCCATCGACCAAGAGCAGAGTAGATATATTAGGACAAGTGCCGCCATTGCCACGGATAAAAATCTCATCTCCCTTGCCACCGCTTTCCATCGCAGCAGCCAATCTAACGAGCAATTCAGCTATTCCAGCCAAATTGAAAATCAAATAAAGAGCTATTTGCACGATATGCCTGACATCGTTTCAGCGATGTTTGTTTATCGTGATGGAGGCGCTTATTTCTTTGAGGGAACCCATTTTCATAACATTAACACGCGCATTGACGAAAATTTATTGAAAAGCACGTCTCTCTATAAGCAAGCGCTCAAGAACCAAGGACGTGTGATGTTGTTCGGTTCCGAAGAGAATGAACTGATTCAATCGGGCGATAAATATATCGTATCCGCTGCCATTGCCCCGCAATTTGAGAAGTCATTTAATGATGTTGAAATGATCTATTTCGTGATTCAAGCCAAGATGTTCGAGAATCTGGCCGAGTCCAGCTCCAACCAAAACGGCAGCTACATCATCCTCGACGGCAATGGAAATATCATGCTGGATACGAGCGAAGATAAAAATAATACGATTGAAAAGCAAACGATTGAAGGGGCGCGAAATCAGAAAAATGGTCATTTTGAAACGATCGAACAAGATGGCAAGATGTTTGTAACCTTTATGACGATGGAACGAACCGCGTGGAAAATTATCTACATTACGCCCTATGATCAGATGACTGCACAGGTTAAGCAAATATATTCGTTTATTATAAATGTGTCTGCCGCAGGGCTTGTCTTATTTCTCATTGTGTCGTTCTTCCTTGTTCGAAGTATTGTTGGGCCTATCAAATCATTAATCTATCAAATGAATAAAATGAAAAGCGGCTCCTTCCAAGTAGATTTAGATCTTCAAGGTCCATTAGAAATTTATTCACTCGGGAAAACATTTCAGAATATGGCAGTGCGCATGCAAGAGCTCATTATCGAAAGGCAAGAACAAGAAAAATTGAAAAACCGTGCAGAGATCGACGCACTTCAATCTCAAATTAATCCGCACTTTCTGGTCAATACGCTCAATGCGATCAAGATCATGGCCATGCTATCGAAGGCGACGAATTTAGTAGAAATGACAGATTCTCTCATAAAATTGCTATCTTCTACGTTTCATCGCGGTGGATCTTATATCCAGCTATTTGATGAAATGCAAAGCTTAGAAAAATATATTCATATTATGAAAGTTCGCTATGGTGACCGTTTTAAAGTCGAATACGATTTTGATGAGGAGATAACCAAGACATACATTCTCAAGCTTCTTCTGCAGCCTATTGTTGAGAATGCGATTATTCATGGATTTTACGGCAAGGAAGCGATGGGGATCGTCAAAATTACCGGTAAACAGTACAATAATCAACTGATCCTTACCGTTACGGACAATGGGAAAGGAATGGAGCAGCGGACGATGGAAGCGTTGTTGCATGAGAAGAAAGTGGAGTCCTTATGCGGGATTGGGATTGCGAATGTGAATGATCGCATTCGATTGAATTACGGGGAAGCTTACGGATTAATTATTAAAAGCGAGCTCGGTTTGGGCACGGAAGTTGTCGTGACGTTGCCACTGCTATTCAAGGATCCTGACCAGCTTTCATAAAGCCTTACAGACAGATAAATAGATGAAAAGGGGGAAGCGCATGTTTAGAGTGATGATCGTCGATGATGAGCCGCTAGTGAGACTAGCCCTGAATGCGATTATTCCGTGGCGTGATTTGGAATGTGTAGTTGTAGCCGAAGCAGCGGACGGTCACGGAGCTTGGGAAAGAATTTCCATCCATCAGGACATAGATATCATGATTGTCGATATGAGTATGCCGGTTATGGATGCGCTCATGCTGTTAGCTAAACTGCAGGAAGCAAATCTGCCTCATACGCCGATGAGCATTGTGCTAAGTGCCTATTCGGACTTTGAATTTGTACGGAAAGCATTTCTACTAGGTGCTGTCGATTACATTATGAAAGCGGATCTGGATCCGGAGCATATTATGCCTGTGATTGGAAAAACCGTCAGTCTGTTGAAAGAAAAATCCGTGACATCGGCTAATTTGCATAAACACCATTATGAGTTAGATAGTAAGCAGCGAGAAACCTGGCTTCGAGGTCTGATCTGCGATAAGGATTATCTTTATAGCCATAATGTTGCGCAAGACGATGCCTTTCAACAATGGGTAACCCAATACGCCAGCTATCAGGTTGTCCTCATATCTTTACTGCCGGATAAACCAAATCATTGCGTGCAGATGTCGGATGCTGTGGAGACGGGCAATTATGAGCATTTAGCAAGAATCATCAACCAAGGGATGGAGATGGTTAAGCATCCTTTTGAGCTAATTGTCGTTCGAGAGGATGAAATTTCGCTTCTTCTCTGTTTTGAGTCCTCGACCAGCTATTTAAATTTGCGGGGGAGTGTAATGGAACTCCTTGACTCTTTACGTAATACGGTCAAAAACTTTCTAAACGTATCGCTTTCAATCGGTGTATCCGATTCGTGTAAGGATTGGAGAAACTGGCATCTCAAGTACAGCCAGGCAAGAAAATTGGCTTGTTTGAGATTCTCCGAAGGGCCAGCGCGCGTGTATTACCCGGAAACGATCTCTATGAACGAGAATTCGCATCTGGTGCCGTGGGATCACGCCTTGATGATGCAACGCATGGAGAATGGAGATATCCAGTGGCAGCAGCAGCTGTACGCTGGCATACGCCAATTAAGTGGTGTATCGCATGTAACTTTGGAAAGCTCACTCCCTGTGTACGAGGAGTTAATTTGGAATATTGGCGCATTGTTGCACGCCAAGGCGATGAATTGGACACATGTCATCGAGACACGACGTAGACCCTATGAGATTGTTGAACAATTTACGTTTCGTGATGATCTGCATGAGTGGATTGAGCAGCTTGTACTCCGATTTGCAGAGTTACTTCATCCGGATAAAATACGCGAGGAAAACCCGCAACGCTTAGTCGAGAAGGTTAAACGATACGTTGAGAAGCATTATTGCAGTGCCATCACGCTGGGGCAGGTGAGCGAATGGGCTCAGGTAACCGAGAGCCATCTCAGCAAACAGTTTGTAAAAGAAACGGGTGAGCATTTYATTGAATATGTCACCAAACTCCGTATTAATGAGGCAACCAGGCTAATTGAGAGTGATATGAAAATGTATGAGATTGCCGTAAAAGTGGGGTATGAGAACCCCGAACATTTCAGTCGTGTCTTCAAAAAATATCGAGGAATGAGCCCTCAGAAATACCGGGATTGTTATACGAAGAAAAAAGTGTAGACCCCAAAATATATCATAGCAATGACTAAATATATCAATGAAAGCGTATTCTGACTTTTGTAAGATAAGGGTGTAAACAACTTACGAACTTCAAGGGGGTCAAGAAAGATCATGAAGAGAAAATTAGTAACATCCGTACTTTCTATTGCCTTAACATTTGGGTTAGCTGGATGCAGCGGGAATACGGCAACTACTGGCAGTAGTTCTTCGGCAGCACCAACAACCGCAGGTGGCTCTAAAGAGAATGCCATTACATTAAAGCTGGCGATGTGGGATAGCGACAGTGAGTTCCTCGATAGCTGGACGAAAAAAGTAAAAGAGTTTTCAACGATCATGCCTAACGTGAAAATGGAAGTCGAAACATTCAAGAGTGATGGCGACTATCTGCAAGCGATGAAAGTAAGACTAGCCGCTAACGAACTTCCAGATATCATTGAGTTGAAACCGAATTTCATCAATGACTTTAAAGCTGAACTCCTTCCGCTGGAAGATTTAAGTGTTACGGCCAAAAATACGAAAGCAAAGCAATTTGCTGTAGATGGCAAAATCCTTGCGCTGCCGATGATCTCTTTCCCTGAGCTTGTGTACTATCATCCAAGTGTGTTC
This sequence comes from Paenibacillus sp. P4_A9, assembly GCF_056402415.1. NCBI lineage: Bacteria > Bacillati > Bacillota > Bacilli > Caryophanales > Paenibacillaceae > Paenibacillus > Paenibacillus sp. P4_A9. The sequence goes on along the minus strand of NZ_JBFUHL010000014.1, from coordinate 79,791 downwards.
AAAGAATTGGGCTTGAATGTACCGACGACCTGGGAACAGTTTGTAAGCGTTTTATCAGCCATTAAACAAGGTGGGAAGTATCAGCCATATGCAATGGGTGGAAAGGACTCCTGGCCGAATTATCCATTTAATGAGTTCATGCCAATGTTGGCATCTAGCGATGAGAACTATTATGACAAAATTGCCGCAATGGACAAGCCGTTTGATAAAGGTACACCATTCTATCAAGCCTATAGTGATATTCAGATGCTATATGATGCCAAAGTCATGGGGGCTGATCCACTTGGTTTAAGTAATGATCAAGCAACTGGATTGTTTGAAGCGAAAAAGGCTGCTGTAATCGCTGCAGGCTTGTGGTACTTACCGCAATATAAAACAAAAGTGGGCAATATTGATGATTTGGCAGCTTTCCCACTGCCGACGCGTCATTCGGAGACAGAGCCGTTGAAGGTGATGACGTTTACGGATAACTTCTTCGGGATTAACAATAAATCCAAAAATAAAGAAGCAGCAAAGAAATTCCAAGAGTGGATGTTCAGCTCAGATGCTTACTCCTTCTACGTAAATAAAAAGCAATCGAATTCCGTGATGGAAGGCGTTAAAGCGGATGTCCCTTTCTTAAATGACTTCTATAAAACGAACAAAATCGAAGAATTCAACTATCGCCCAGGCGGAGAGAATTTCAATAAGTATGTCAATTCGATTCAGTTGGATTGGAAAAAGCTTGGACAAGATATGATGGGCGGTAAAGCGCTGGATAAAATTACGAACGAACTAAACAGCAATTGGACGAAAGCAAGAGCTAGCAAGTAACGGCGGTACATTTTGTGAAAAGCCTCTGGCAGCACGCTGCCAGAGGACTAATTTAAACGAAATACAGGACTAGCAGAAAATGTGTTTATTGTTAGCGCTTACACAAGAGTAAGAGTTATTTAACATCTTAGAGGGGGGTTTTCGTATTGATTAGAAGTAACAGTAGAAGAATATTGTCTTCGGTCCTCGTTTTTAGCTTGATCGTTACAATGTTCTTTGGGGTAACTGGTCAGAAAGCGCAAGCGGCTGCATCCATAGAATTGAATCCAGACATTATGCATAAGCCATGGGAAGGTTGGGGGACAGCATTAGCCTGGTTCGGTAACGTCACGGGCGGGTTTGCAGACGCAAATAGGAAAGCGCTTGCAGATGCGCTGTATTCGCCAGAAGGTCTCGATTTCAATATTGTCAGATATAATATCGGCGGCGGCGAAAATCCGGCTTACGATACGATGCGTCAAGGCGGGGAAGTGCCTGGATTCGCTCCGAATCCTCCGGCACCTGGCCAACCTCTTCAATACGATTGGACACAAGATGCCAATCAACGTTGGTGGCTGCAAGCGGCTAAGGAAAGAGGCGCTAACCTGTTCGAAGCATTCTCCAACTCCGCTCCTTACTATATGACAGTAAGTGGAAGCACAACAGGGAATGCGAATGCGTGGCAAGATAACTTGAAATCTACGGAATATGATAATTTCGGAGGATACTTAGCTGAAGTGGTCAAACATTTCAAGGACGACTGGGGCATTAACTTCAGAACGCTATCCCCAATCAATGAACCGAATACGAACTATTGGGGATTCGGCGGCGGCCAAGAAGGCTCTCACTGGGATCAAGCTTCGCAAGCGCATATGATCAATGCGGCTCGCGCGGCGCTTGACACCAAAGGACTTCAATCTACTAAAATTGCCGCGATGGATGAAACGAGCGTCGACACATTCGCAATCAACTGGGATTCCTACGATGCAGCGACGAAAGCAAACGTCGGCCAAATGAACACTCACACGTACAGCGGCAACAACCGTCACTGGGTAAGAGATCGTGCTAAGGAAGCTGGCAAGACGCTGTGGATGTCCGAAGTCGATTTGGGACCATCCGGCATTGCCCACAACCATAACGATATCGAACCGGGTCTTGCGCTTGCAGAAAGAATCATGACGGATATTACGTGGCTGGAGCCGCAAGCATGGGTGATCTGGCAGGCTATTGAGAGCGAGAAAAATATGCAAGCGGACAAAGAAAATATGAACTGGGGCTTGCTCCATGCTGACTTCGATACTCAGGAGTGGTTCTATTCGAAGAAGTATTACGCGATGGCTCAATTCAGTAAGTTCATTCCGCAAGGCTCGCGCTTCATCGGCGACAACGATGACAATACGCTGGCGGCTTATGACGATGCTAACGGCAAAATTATCGTTGTATACAAGAACAACGATTCGAGCAGCAAAGCGATTTCTTTGGATATGTCCAAGTTTGATGCGGTTAACGGAACAGCAACACCTTACGTTTCGTCCGCAACGGAAAACGTGGCACAGAAAGCAGCCATTACTGTTGTGAACAAAACATTGAACACAAGCGTTCCAGCAAAATCGATTACGACATTCGTTATTGATGGTGCCGACAACAATGTTATTCCTCAAGACGAGATTACGGCAACAGCAACTAGCTCCGCATCCGGTGAAGGTCCTGACAAGACGCTCGACGGCAATAACGGCACGATGTGGCATACGGCTTGGGACGGCAGCTACACAGCTCTTCCGCATTCCATCACGTATGATCTGGGCAAATCCTATGATGGTGTGTACAAGCTGAAATACTTGCCAAGACAAGACGCGGATTGGAACGGCGTCATTACGAAGTATGAAATTTCGGTCAGCACAGATGGAACGAACTTCACGAAAGTGGCTGAAGGCAACTGGGCTGGAGACAAAACGGAAAAAACGGCAACCTTCAATGCACACGGCGCTACGCATGTGAAATTTACAGCGCTGGCATCGGTAAGCGACGAAGGCAAGCAATTTGGATCTGCTTCTGAGATCAAGCTGTATAATTCGACTGGATTTACAATTAACAAGACTACGCTGACGAATGCTATTACGGGAACAACGGCGTTCATCAACGGATTTACGGGAGCTCCTTCTTCTTTGGTGGCATTGGAAGCGCTTAAAGCTAATGCCGACGCACTTATTGTAAGCCCTACGGCTACAGAAGAAGAGATGGCGAATGTGGCGAATCAATTGGCTGCTGAAATTGAAAGCGTTCAATCCCAATCGAACGGATTCAATGTGTTCTATGCACCAGAAGCGCATTCGACTACCCCGGTCAGCAATGTGAAGGATGGCAACAGCTCTACCTTCTATGAAACAAACTGGGCCAGCGGGGGAAGAAATTATCAACCGGGCGACTATATTATCCTGGATCTGGGCGCAAGCAAAGCCGACATCGGCAAGATCGTCTATACGCCTAGACAAGACGATGACAACGGCCGGATCAAACAATACAAGATCTATACAAGCAATCAAGATTTGACTGGTACTACAGTTAACGGTACGCAAGCTTACCTGGACGCGAACTTTACGCTCGCAGGCACAGGTTCATTCGATACGTCGCAGACAACCGAACAATCGGCCACATTCAAATCGAAAACCGCCCGTTATGTCGCCATTCAGGCGATCTCGACAGGTAGCGACGCCAACACCCTTGCCATTGCAGAGCTGGCCGTCCGTCAACAAGCGGTCACAAGCATCGATGCAAGCAGTGTGACGGCGGCGATCGCTCAGCTCAATTCGGTTAAAACCGGATTGAATCCGCAAGTCGTAGCGTCGATTGACACACTCATTGCGAATATCGGCGATGTTTCGCTGCTCACGGTAGAAGGCGCTGTATACTACACGACCGTTCTTGAGGATATGTACGACTTGTACTCGAGCGTAGGTCATCTCAACTCCTTCAAGACCGGAGAAGTATGGCTGGATAAAGGCGGTATGCCGATTCAAGCGCATGGCGGCGGCATCATGTACGACGAGAAAACGAAAACGTACTATTGGTACGGAGAAGATAAGTCCGAGAAAAACGTCGGCTCGGGATATGTACCGGTAACGGGAGTACACGCATATTCGTCTAAGGACCTGTACAACTGGAAAGACGAAGGCATCGCATTGCCGGTATTTAACAACCCGCAACTTGGCGAAGTTACTTTGCCTGCCGGTAATCTGCCGCTGTACTTGGATGAAAATTCCACGACGTACCAGAACAGCGGGGTACCATTCGATCCAAACCGTTCAATAACGGTTACTGATAGAAATGCCGACTATACGAAAAACATGAAATCGCCAGTGAATTCGCTGAGCAAATTCAACTCTCCGACACGCATCGCCGAGCTGAATGCGCTTTACGCGGATAAGACAAACGCTCAGAAGCAAGCGATGTACAAAGACTTCAACTGGGATAAAGTCATGGAACGTCCGAAAGTCGTCTACAACCAGAAAAACGATAACTACGTCATGTGGTGGCACCAAGACGGCCCGATCGCCGGTTCTTACTGGACGGCGGAAGGCGGAGTTGCAGTCAGCAATTCTCCAAACGGACCGTTCAAGTACCTCGGCACGTTCCGCTTGCCGAATGTAGGTTCAAGCAACGGCAACGAAGGCATGCTGCGCGATATGACGCTGTACGTCGACGACGACGGCAACGACGCGACGAATGACAAAGCGTATCTAGTGTACGCATCCGAAGAGAACGCCACGACGGTCATCACGATGCTTAATGACGATTACACCGATGCAGCCAAGAATGCGGACGGCCAGGCGGTGGAAGGCGTTCACTATGTCAGAGCATTCACCGGCTGGAGGGAAGCGCCAACGATCTTCAAGCAAAACGGCGTCCATTATATGATTACGTCGGGCTTGACGGGGTGGAATCCAAACCCAGCCAAATATCACATTTCGATGAACGGCATGTTTGGTCCATGGTGGGATAAAGGCGATCCGAGCGTAAATGACTGGTCGGGAACGACGTTCTGGAGCCAAAGCACGCATGTGCTTCCTTACCGGGACGGCAATGGCGAGCTCGTGCCGAATAAATTCATCTTCATGGGCGATCGGTGGAAACCGGAAAATCTGAGTGATTCGAGATATATTTGGCTCCCGATCGATTTGAATACGCAGAACCAAACGATTTCGATTAGCTGGCATGACGAGTGGAATATGTCCGTGCTCAAAACCGGCACGAACGTGAAGTTCAACAGCAACGGGGGCACTGCGGTAAGCACCGTTCGCGGCTTGGCTGCCGGATCGACGATAACCGCACCTACTGCTCCGACCAAATCCGGGTATACGTTTGGCGGTTGGTACAAAGACGCTGCGCTTACCCAAGCATGGAATTTTGCAAGCGATACGGTAACGGCAGCGGACACTACGCTATATGCGAGATGGAACGCGTCGGCAAGTGTAACGGTAACTTACAACAGCAACGGAGGCAGCGCAGTCGCATCCTTTACCGGCGTACCGGGAACTATAATTCCACAACCGGCAAATCCGACGAAATCGGGCTATCAATTCGCTGGATGGTATAAAGATACGGCACTCACTCAAGTATGGAATTTCAGCGTAGATACGGTAGGGTCGAATATCACGCTGTATGCGAAGTGGGTCCAAGTTGTTACGGTAACGTTTAACAGCAACGGAGGCAGCGTAGTCGCTCCAATGACCGTACCTGTCGGATCGAAAATTATCGCACCGACTCCTCCAACGAAGGCTGGTAAAACGTTCGGCGGTTGGTACAAAAACTCGAATTTCAAAAACGTGTGGAATTTCTCCACCGATGTTGTAACTGTAAATACGACGCTGTACGCTAAATGGAATTAGTGCTTTAGTTCCAAGTAGGAACGGTAACACCAAATAGCAATTCGGGGGAGCTTGCTTTCATAGCGGCTCCTCTTTTCATTCATGTGAGGTGAACGTATGAGAATCCTAATTGTAGCTGATGATTATTGGGCTTTAGAAGATGTCATCACGATCATTCTCAATTCCGATCCTAGTTGGGTAGTAGTTGGGGTGGCTTCCGATGGAATAGAACTTGAGAAGAAATAGGGTATCGATAACATTAGCAAATCCCAGTAAATCAGATTTTTGATTTACTGTTTTTTTTATGCAGAAAACTTTCATATATTGTTTATAAGGAATTAAGATTGGGTGTTAGAATGAGACTCATCGAAATGGAAGATTGAAGGGGAAACGGTTATTATGCGCAAATGGGTAAAAAATTTGTTGATTACGATCGTGGGTTTACTTTTGATAGGCGGTGGAGGTGTCTATATCCTTGCTCGATCTTCAGCACTACCTTCCAGCATGAACATGGGCTCCATGGGACATGACATGAGTGCGATGGCGGGGATGGAACATTCAACAGGGATCAGTGTAGCAACGCTAAAAGAGGGCAATAGTGATGCCCCCGTGAAATCTTTTGATTTAACGGCCGAGGAGAAAGAACTGGACATTGGTAATGGGAAAAAGGTGCAGGCATGGACCTTTAATGGAACGGCACCAGGGCCAGAGATTCGTGTGCAAGAGGGAGATCGTGTGGTTGTCCATGTGACAAATCTTCTCCAAGGAGGCGTGTCGATTCATTGGCATGGTGTTGAGCTTCCGAATGCGGAGGATGGTGTTGCTGGGGTGACGCAAGATGCGATTCCAGTCAATGGCGACTATACGTATAATTTTATTGCCAAGCAGCCAGGCACCTATTGGTACCATTCACACCAAGAAAGCGAAAAACAAACGGGCAAAGGACTTTACGGCACCCTGATTGTTGAGCCGAAGCAGCAAGAGAACATCTATGCGAGAGACATTGTATCCGTTCTACATCAATGGGATGACAGCACCTATACCTTAGATGGAACAAGTGTTGGGCAGCACTATGACGCTAAACCAGGTGAGATGGTTCGCCTACGTCTGATTAATAGCGGAGATTCTACCTATCATATGGCGCTAGTTGGCAGTCCATTTAAAATTATAGCGATGGATGCACATGATATTAACAAGCCCACATCAATGGATGGTATACCGTTTGCGATTGGATCTGGACAGCGTTTCGACATTGCATTCACAATGCCCGAACACGGTGCTGTACAGCTGGTCAATGTGGATACAAGCAGGAAGACATCCAATATCGTGAAAAAATTATTCTTTACCCCTTCATCTGCGGCGAAGAATCAGGCTTTGAAGGCTACTTTTGGCGATGGAGAAGTGCCTGCAGTCGATCTCACGATGTTATCTAAGAATCCTCTGTTCGATATGAATACGTACGGCAGCCCAGTCACAAATGACACGAATCTGCTTTCATTGAATTCGAAGTTCACAGCGTCCTATGATATGACTTTAGGAAACAAGCTTGTTTTCTTCTATGGCGGTTTTACGATGAGATTTACAATCAATGATCAAGTATTTCCTGATATTCCCATGTTGACCGTCAAAACCGGTGATCTCGTTAAGATCCATATCGATAATCAATCGGCAGATAATGATCATCCTATTCATCTGCATGGTCATTCCTTTCAAGTGATCTCGCATAATGGTCAGCCCCTTACGGGTAGTCCTATCACCTTAAGTACGATACTTGTCAAAGCAAATGAGACCTATGATATCGCCTTTGTTGCTAACAACCCAGGCATTTGGATGCTGCACTGCCACATCCTCGGTCATGCGTCCAACGGGATGGATATGATGGTGAATTATGTGGGCGTGACGACTCCATACAGCGTAGGGAAAACGTCTGGTAATTTGCCGGATTGAGGACATAGCTGGACGAAGTGATTAGCACGAACTGACCTGCACATTTGAGCAGGTTTTTTTATTTTATATCCAATCTGAACATTACTAGCATTAGCCCAGTCCTTTTACTTTGTAAACACAAAGAGGGAGAGATGCACAATGAAGAAAATAATCGAAGGCTCAATGCAAAGGGCGATTCTAGTGATAGTTTGTATGTTGCTTATTTTGGCATGGGGAGGCGTCTCCGCCTTTCAAATGCAGCGTGATTATTTACCAGGCATTAATAATACGACTCTGCTTGTTTCGGTGCGCGCCTCAGCTTACCAGGCAGATCAAGTCAAACAAATGGTAACACCCAAACTAGAAGATGCCATTCGGTCATCGGATGGTTTAATGGATGTAGAAACAAATTCATATGACGGCGGACTTTTAATGAATTTGTACTATCCAATGGATTTTAATATGAAACAAGCGGAAAGTGAGATTAAACAAGCACTAACAAGTGCTGTCCTGCCGTCTGACGTTGGTGCTCCCGTAGTCACTCGTGTAACGACAAGTACATTTCCAATATTGAGCTATAGTTTAACTTCGAACAATGTCAAAATTGACGATACTGCACTTCGATCTTCGGTTGAAGCCGATATTGTTAAGCAACTGAAATCCGTTCCAGGCGTAGCAGATGTGCGTGTTACGGGTGCAGCAAACAATGGATACGTATTAAATATTCGCATGCAGGATCTAATCAAAAGTAGATTAACGATGGATGATATGAATCAATCTCTAGCCGCCGCACTGCCGAATTGGTCCACTGGAAAAGTATCAAACAATAAAGACGCATTTCCATTAACGGTGAATGGTTGGAACTTATCGGACCAAGAGCTAAGCAATATACCGATAAAAAACAAACAAGGCACAAGCGTCTCGTTAGCCAGCGTGGCTGATCTATCCCACTCTTTGACAGATATTAAAACAGTCTCACGTACAAATGGGAAAGCAAGCATACTTCTAGATGTACTAAAAACACCGTCTTCGAATATTACGGATGTGGCCAAACTAGTCAAGGAGCGCGTCACGCAAATATCGTCAATTCAAAATAATGATGTTTCGTTAAACGTGATGCTTGACCGCGAACATGAATTGAATGCTTCCCTATTGGGGCTTGTACGCGAAGGACTTTTGGGTTGTCTTTTCTCCATGCTGTGCGTTTTCTTCTTTTTCCGTAATGTACGTTCAACGCTGCTCATTGTTGTATCGCTGCCAATTTCACTGCTTGCCACGACGGCTGTTTTGAAATCAATGGGGATAACACTTAATATTTTGACTGTGTCCGGACTAATTGTTGCAATGGGTCGAATTGTTGATGATTCCATTGTCGTTCTTGATAATATGTATCGCAAATATCAGGAGAAAAAGGAGCAATCCACCTTACATGTCCTTTCGTCTGCTGTAAAGGAAATGCTGCCTGCTATTTTCGCCTCGACCGCAACAACCATCGCTGTTTATGTACCAATTGCCATGGTTGGCGGCGTTATCAGCGCATCTTATTCTGGCTTTGCATGGTCCGTCGTCATTGCTCTTATTGTATCTTTCTTTGTTGCGATGCTGGTCGTTCCAACTTTTGCATTTATGGGTTGGAGAAATGACACATCGAAGGCAGTGACGCTTGAACGGATGATGAAACCAGTCCTGGGTTTTGCCTTTCGGCATAAAAAATGGATTACTTCCATTTCGCTTCTTATTTTCATCGTTGCAGGGATATTGGCTGCCACACTTCCTATTAGCCTGTTGCCTACGGCAAATTCAGGCGATGTAGCCATCCAAATTGAGCTCCCGAAGGGTAGCGCACTGCCTGAGGTTGATACAGAAGTCCAAAAAGTTGAAAACGTGCTGAAGGGAAATCCGAATGTTTCCTCATTTTCAGCTAATTTCGGATCAACCATGATGCCGCAAGCAGATGATGTGTTTGACGCTGGGGGCGGATTTATTCAGCTGCCGAATATAGCTAATATGTCTGTCGCATTAAAGGATAAAAATAAGGTTGATGCGGTCATTTCCGATTTACAAAAATCATTACCATCATTGAATCAACAAGTGGTTTATACCGTATCGAATCAAAGTATTGCTGGTGATGATAAGCAGATGAAAATCATGCTTTCTGGAGCAGGTCAGAAAACACTTGATGACGCAGCGCAGCTCGTTAGAAGCAAGTTAGTTGAAGTGCAAGGTCTTAGCGTGCAAGGGGCAACGGATCTAACAAACGGAACGCCTAAATATGCAATTACCCTTGATAGGGTGAAAATAGAACAAGCGGGCGTAAAAGTTGACGATGTTAAAAAAGTAATCGGGCAGTATATGATAGGTGGAAAAGACTTCGATATCCAGGTAGATCATAAGTTGATTCCGGTGGATATGTACATCACTCGGGCGGCTAAAGAAAATGCAACTTCAACCGATGTGCTTGCAGCACTTGCTGCTGAAACGGTAAGTGGAACAGACGGGCAAAAAATCAGAATCGATCAATTGGCGACGATTGCGCCTAACCAAGCGCCATCATCCATTCAGGAACGTGATGGGCAATTATTTTCAACAGTTACCTTACAAATCACTTCTAAGGATATCAGCAAAGTTTCAGCTGCTGTTGACCAAAAGCTTAAGAGTATCTCTTTACCAAGTGGCGTAACATACTCTACGGGGGGTATTACAGAGCAGGTAAAGCAAATGATTATGGATATGTCCATTGCCGTTGCTTTTTCCATATTGCTTGTATTACTAATTATCAGCGGAGTTTTTAAGGGGTGGAGAGCCCCACTAGCAGTTCTGTTAAGCATTCCGCTTGCCCTAAGTGGTGTTGTGCTTGCACTTATACTCTTTGGTGGCGAATGGAACTTAGCCGCGTTAATTGGTGTCTTGATGCTTACAGGGATTGTCGTCACGAACGGGATCGTATTGATTGATAAAATCGAGAGAAACCGTAGAGAGGGGCTCGCATTTAATGATGCGATTATGCAAGGCAGCCTCTCTCGGGTAAGACCGATCTTCATGACCGCAGGCACGACCATTTTAACTCTTTTGCCATTGGCATTGACGCATAGCGCAGATACTGTTATTTCGCAAACACTTGGTATTGTCGTGATTGGTGGTATGATTACTTCAACTTTAAATAGCTTCCTGGTCATTCCAACATTCTATGAGTGGCTGGTAAAGAAGAAATCCTAACACCGCAATCTGGGGGGAAGAATATGCGTGGATCAAGAATTATTTAACTTAATCGATAAGGCGCGAAGTGGTGACAAAGAAGCCTTTGCCTTACTTGTGAAACGATATAAAGATAGTGTTTTTCGTTATTCCTTTGGGATGCTTGGAGATCGTATGGAAGCGGAGGATGTCTCTCAGGAGGCTTTTATTAAAGCCTTTTATTCACTCTCCAAGCTAGAGAATAGTTATGCCTTCACTTCTTGGTTAAAACGCATCGTATCTAATTTGTGCTATGACCGCATTCAAAAGCAAAAGAAAAAGAATTTCGTATCGGGTGAGTTCATCGAAACACAACATTCAAACCAAGAAATGGAACAAACGGATCTCCATATGACGATTGAAGAAGCGATGAACAAATTAAGTCCGGAACATAGAGAAGTCATTATCCTAAGAGATGTTGAAGGTTATTCCTATGATGAGCTTGCGGGGATGCTAAACATTCCGCTCGGAACTGTAAAATCACGTATTAGTGCAGCAAGACTGTTGTTACGTAAAGAAATGCTTCGTGAAATGGAGGAATAAAATGTCAGACCATATAGAAGATCTGTTATCTGAATACATGGATAATGAATTGAATGATTTGGACCGACAACAAGTCGAAGGGCATTTGCAGACATGTTCGCAATGCCGGGCGTTGCTCAGTGATTTATCGGAATATAAAAATCAAGTTTTTAACGCCATTCATGCGATAGAGGCACCAGAAGGATTTGAAGATAACGTGATACACGCAATTGACTGGAATTTGTCGCCCGAAAATGCTTCTAAAGGGAGCAAGTGGCTGTTGGTTCCACTGGTTAGTGCCTTGTGTTTCGTAACGATTGTTTTGGTTGTTATGGGGCCTTTCCTATTTAAATTAGGATCTATCTTGCTCAAAGTTACTTATAATTTAATGAGTGTATTCGGAGACATCCTGGGTTCAAACACGTATTTAATTGTAGGTTTGATTGGGTTTTCGGTCGTTCTCATTGTTACATCGAGCCTTTCACTCAAACACTTGCTCAAACCGAATGAGTATAAGGGGGCTAATCGGTGAAAAGGAAGGGGTTTATTTTCATAGCAATCATGTTTTGCGCCCTTTTGCTTATGATACCCACGAGTGCAATGGCAAAAGGGATTTTTGAACATCAAGATACGGTTGTGCCTGCCAATCAGGTGGTTGATGATGTTGTGGTTGTCGGTGCAGATACAACGATTTGGGGAACCGTGAACGATTCGGTCATAGTTTTTAACGGAAACCTACAGTTAAAAGCATCTGCAAAGGTAAATGGTTTTGTTTTAGTTGTTGGTGGGCAGATCCAACAAGAGGAAGGTGCGTTCATTGCAGATGAGATTATCAATCTATCCTTTGATAAGGCTACTCAAAATAGTCTGTTGATCGGCGGAGGACTCGTCATTGGAACATGGTTACTGCAATTAGCAATCAGTATCGTTTTGATTGTATTGCCTGTATTGACGATTCTGATCCTCAAAAAGCGTATAGATCCATTTGTCGTTCATGCCCGGCAAGCATCTGGCCGATTATTAGTTATTGGTTTTTTCAGCAGTCTCATCCTGATTGCACTTACCGTGCTTCTACTTGTTACGATTATTGGAATTCCATTTGCCATTGTGTTACTCATTGCCGTTTTATTGGCTAACATAATCGGAATGGCGGCATTAAGTATGATAGTAGGTGAAAAAGTTCAAGGGATGTTTGGACGTTCTAACTGGGTTATTTCGTTAACCGGTTCGATTCTATTGGTTTCACTCATGAATATTCCTCTAGTCGGGGTTATTCTTTATGTGGGGATACTGGTGTTTTCCATTGGTATCTTAACCCTATGGATTTTAGGAAAAACAAAGAAAGGCAGCCGTCCATAATGGATCGGTTGCCTTTTTTCTTTGGTGTGAGATTACGTCACGACTCCCGTTTACGATACACTCTCTCGGGGCGCCCTACGACGCCATAGGTCAGATCGGCGAATACTTCGCCAGAGGAGACCAATGCTCTTTCGTTGCTGATGCTGTCGCTGCGGATGTTGGTATCAAATCTCGCTTCGTGACAGAAAGGTAAATGACCAATAGCAGAATCGCTGCAATGAATACTGCACTTGTAACCGTAGCACCTAAGCCTAACCCGCCATTATCTTGTGATTGTGATAGGAAATCCCCGATTGAAGCACCCAATGGACGCGTCATGATATAGGCAATCCAGAAAGCCAGCACAGCATCAAGCCCTAATCGCCACGCGACAGTCATGATGGCAATAACCGCACAAACGATGGTACCTGTTACCTCACCTCAAGGGGGAGACCCAAGTTGTCTGTCAAATTATCCGTAACAAGTGTACCGAAGATGCTGATCAAGAATACCGTCAACCAATAGATTCTTGGTATATACGTCGTAGACTTAAACTGAGCATAAATGGCTGCAAGCAACAGGACTCCAGTTACAATGGAGGTACCCGTCAATCCAAAATTGAGATTTACGTTGAGGAAATCAGCAGCCGTTTCCCCGACTGTGGTACATAAGATTTTTATAATCCAAAAATAAATGGTGACCTCTGGGACTTTACTTAACAAGCTTTTCGTCTCATTTGATTTGTTCGTTTCCATTTAGCTATCTCCTTTCAGCATCGACTTGGTTATTGTACATGTGTCACATGAGAAGATGATGAGAATTAGTTATTTTGACGAAGTTCAAGAGAGAAGTAGTTAAGCAGCGTTAGAAAAGTTTAATCTATGAAACTTGCCCTCGCATCTATGAATTATGAGAATATCATATATTAACTCAATTGAAAGGAGTTGATATATGATGCTTATGGTGAACCAGTTTTATGGGATAGTTTACAGAAACACCAACGGAACAACAACCGTTTTTAATGCGCGAGTTGTGGCAAGAGGGTTAACTAGAATAAGAATTAAATTCATGAACTCAAGAGGTTTTATCGTTTTTAGATTTCTTTTCATTCGCCAAATTCTTAGATTTATCTTAATCTAATACGATTACAAAAAAACTMCAATCCCATGTTAAAGACGGATTGGAGTTTTACTTTACTTACGTCGCAGCCGTAAGAACCGGCCGTTTGCTCGCGCAAAATGCAGAGCTTTGAACCGCTATTCCAATTATCATATTCAAATAATATGATTCTCACTGTTTTCTCATCTTCATCACGTAATGTATATAACAGATGATGAGGATGCGTTTGTTCCTCATGTGCACTGAAATATATGAAATAGGGAGTGAAACAGAAATTGAGGACATTATGGAAAAATGATGAAAAGTGGGTTTTATTAAGTTGCGCAATTACACTTGTCTTCGTTATTTACGGCGTATGGAATATGTTTCATTTAACTTCTACACAATGGCACGATCGCGCATTCAAGGGTCTATATAAAAATTATGGATCTCAAGCAAGAATCATTTTATTCGCTGTATTGGCTTATTATATTTTGAAGATATTACTCCAAAAACGATGGATGAGTCATGGCTCACTCTTAAAAAAAGGTGTGATTTTCCTAAATGGAATCACTAGAAAATGGCATTCGCCGCTCGCTATTCTTGCAATCGGACTTATCGTACTGCATATTATTGGAGCTTTTCTTTATGAATTCAAGTTAGACTTTGCCCACATTAGCGGTCTTGTAGCTGGAGTTGCTTTATTACCTGTACCTATCGCAGGGGTGTTTCGTTACCGAAGACTGGATCGGAAATGGCATATGCGATTTGGGCTTAGCTTTGCAATTCTATTTTTGATTCATGCATTTCTTTGAAAAGCTAGGGAAGCCCTTTGAGCGCGGTTCTCCATATACCATTGGAAGATCCAAACGCAGAAGGTGAACCAGAAGCCGCTAGCGAAATAGGCGCCAACAATATCACTCGGGTAATGGACACCGAGATAGATCCGGCTAATACCAATCATGAGCATCATCAGTATACTGATCAAAATGACCGCCGTTCGGCCTCGTTTTGTAGGGACGTGTCGCCACAATAGAAAAGCAAGTGCGGCATACAGCGCAAAAGCCTCCATGGAATGACCGCTCGGAAAGCTGTACCCGGTCTCTTGAATTAGCCTGTGAAGAGAAGGGCGCTCCCTTTGAAAAATCATTTTCAAGATCAGATTCAGGATTGCTGTACCCGCCACAAGGACTAGAAATAGAACTAATTCTAGTCGGTGATTAAGGAATTTGAAGAAGAGGAATAAGCACCCTATTGAAATGACAATAACAACGGGCGTAGAACCGATGAACGTAAAAACTTTCATAACGGAAGTCAGCCAGGGTCTTTCCATTCCTTGAATTGAAGAGATCACGTTGCTGTCAAAATGTGCAATCGACTGCCCTTTTAATAGAGATGCCACCACTGCAAAACAAAGAACAGAAATAATGCTTAGAATAAGGAAAATAGTGACTTTTAATTTAGAATTCATTGCGAAGTTAGCTCCAATTTGTTTTCTCATATACTTCCCTTATAGTAAGGAGAATAGTACATGAAGGGAGATGTCGCCGATGAAGCGCATATTACTTATAGAAGATGAAAAAAATCTCGTCCGGTTTATCCAATTGGAGCTCGAACACGAAGCTTTTGTAGTGAAAGCTGCTTACGACGGGAAAACGGGCCTAGAACTAGCCCTTCAAGAAGATTGGGATCTGATTCTTCTGGATATCATGCTGCCTCAAATGAACGGAATTGAGGTCTGCCGTCGTATTCGTGCTGCCAAAAAGACACCCATCTTAATGCTGACAGCGAGAGATAGTGTAGAGGATCGTGTTTCTGGCTTAGATAGCGGGGCAGATGATTATATACCAAAGCCTTTTGCCATCGAGGAGTTATTAGCTCGGATACGAGCTGTGTTTCGTCGTATGGAGCTTGAAGGAAATGCGCAGCATGCACAGCTTTCTTTTCAACATATCACAGTGGATTTGGATGCGAGGTTGGTTTATAAAGATAAGCTGCTCGTTGAGCTAACGAAGCGGGAGTTTGATTTATTAGTGATGTTCATGAAAAACCATCATCTAGTTCTTACGCGAGATATGCTGCTGGACCAAGTTTGGGGGTTTGATTCGCTCGTGGAAACGAATGTAGTGGATGTGTATGTGAGATACTTACGAAACAAATTGGATCAAACTGGGGAGAATAGCTGTATTCAAACTGTACGTGGAATAGGATACGTGATGAGATGAGAGGACGTTTAACGAGATCTATTCAAAGTCTTCCTATCAAATGGAAGCTCATGTTGGGCGCCGCAGTGCTAATCTTCCTGCTATTTGCCTCCTACAATTTTGCACAATATTTAGTACTGAAGCAGTGGATGATGAAACAAGAGGAAGATAAAATCCAAGTCAATATGGTACAGTTCCAAGACTATTTCCAAGATAAATTGGCTGCAACCAAAGACTTGCCAATTGCGGAAAGCCAACTCTATATCGAGAAAATGACGGGTAAAAACCAATTGGTGCGTATCCTCGACAAGGAGGGCAAGCCGCTAGTAACCGTTGCGAACCATTTTGTCGTGAATTGGGTGGTGCCAAAGTCAGTCGTTGTTCCAGAGCTTTACGACACGATGACGCACAAAGAGGATCATATTCTCATTTACCGGAGTCCGTTAGTCGCAGGAAGTTTCGTTGGAACCATAGAGCTAGCGAGTAACTTGGAAACCTTTGATCATTTCAGTGAGACCTTGCTATGGGTGATGTTGATCGGCGGGATTTTAGCGGTTTTTATAAGCGGGATCAGCGGTTTAGCCATTTCGAGGCAGTTTATGCGGCCGATACGAGCACTGGCATCAACGATTCGCAGCGTGAAAGAGAAAGGATTATCCGAACGTGTTACCGATATTCAAAATGGAGATGAATTATCTAGCTTAGCCAAGCTATTTAATGAATTAATGAATCAACTTGAATTTTCTTTTCTTCAGCAAAAACAATTTGTAGAAGATGCCTCACACGAACTGAGGACACCGATTACGATCGTGGAGGGCCATTTGTCCTTATTGAATCGATGGGGGAAATCTGATCCTGCTGTTCTTGATGAATCCTTGGAAGCTTCACTACAAGAAGTTAGGCGTTTGAAAAAGTTGGTTCAAGAGCTGTTAACCTTAACGAAAGTAGAGGCCAACTTGATTAGTGACATCACACCTATCCAATTGGAGCCGCTCATACAGGAGACGTTGAAACGGTTTGAAGTCATGAATGCTGATTTCGAATTTATTGCGCATACGGAAACCATTAGAGAAGTCATGCTGCTCATGAATCCGTTACATTTGGAGCAAATGCTGATGATCATCCTGGATAACGCAGTCAAATACTCGAGTGTGACGAAACGGATCGTTATCGAAGGGATCCGCCTGAAAAATGAGGTGCAAATCATTGTACAAGATCATGGTATCGGGATTCCTGAAGCTGATTTACCTTTCGTATTTGATCGCTTCTATCGGGTCGATAAAGCGAGAAATCGTGAGATTGCAGGCACGGGACTTGGTCTTGCGATAGCGAAGCAACTCGTACTCAATTACCAGGGAGGCCTGACGATAGCAAGTGCGGAAGGTGAGGGTACCCGTGTACAACTGACTTTCCCTCTTCACCAAATAGTGGATACTTAGTTTCTCATCTTCCTCTCATTTTCATCAAGTAAAGTTACTGTAAGTCAGCACGAGGCATTCAGTAACGAAAGAGGATGATGATTGTGAGTATCTCAGATTTGGATTATCAATGGTTTCAACAGATTAATGAGCTTGGGCACACCTTGTCCGCTCTTAATCCCATCATGCGTATGTTTGCTTCCTATGCGGAGTATGTGTTTTACCTCGGTGTTATTGTGTATTGGTTTACGAGGCATGCGGTCAAACGGCAAATGGTTGCAGAATCACTCTTGTCTGCTTCAATTGCATTAAGCTTCAGTGGGTTGATCGGTCATTATTTCTATCGCGATCGTCCCTTCGTGACACATTCCGTGCTGCAATTGCTTGCACACCCCGCGAATGCTTCATTTCCAAGTGATCATGCTATTGGGGCTTTTGTGATTGCGACATCGATTTGGTTATTTCGTCGAAAAGAAGGAACCGTGTGGCTTCTATTAGCATCCTGCATCGCGTTCTCGCGGGTATGGACCGGTGTACATTATCCTTTAGATGTACTAGCTGGTGCCGGAATTGGTATCATTGCCGCGGTTGCTGTTCATCAACTTTTTGGGCGTTCTACATGGGCACTGAAGTGTTTGAAAGCGATCATTCACCTGTATGAAGCGATAGAGTCTAGAGTTTGGAATCGTGAAGTCACACACGAAACATTGACGAAATAAGGGGATACCTTGAGATCTTGGTGATGAAAGGTGGTTTCTGCTTGCATGAAAACGAATCCTCGTGTATTAATTCTTACGGCTAGCTACGGGAATGGTCATCTACAGGCTTCAAAAGCCTTATATCAGCAATTCAAAGAGCAAGGAATCGAACATGTGAAAATCGTTAACCTCATGAAAGAGGGGCACCCGTTCATCAACTTAATTACGTCCACGCTGATTAACACCAGTATAAGAAGCTCACGCTTCGGTCTTGATTACTATGGCTGGTGTTATTATTTAACACGTGAAACGAAACAAACAGCGCTCTTCCAGAAATCGATGACCTATCTAGGCCAGCGTAAATTAAGAGAGCTCATCGAGCAAGAGCAACCCGATGTCGTTGTTAATACGTTTCCATTTGGAGCTTCCCCTGAAGTTTGCAGCTCAATGGGGGTTCCGAACTTCACAGTACTTACGGATTACGCTTTGCATGCAAGTTGGCTACATAAGAATGTCGATAAATATTATGTAGCTACAGAAGAATTAAAGCAGCAAATCGTTTTTAAAGGTGTTAGTAAAGATTGCGTCGAGGTAAGCGGTATTCCAATTCGTCAAGAATTTGCAACGGAAAGCACACTAGCCCGAGGTCGAAAAGGAAATCTCATTCTCATTATGGCAACCGATAGCAGCGTAAATAGCTATATGGAGGACATGCTTAGTGCTTTAGCCATATTTCCTCAATTCCGTATTATCGTGATTTGTGGGCACAATGAGAAATTACGTCATAGACTTCTTGAAATATTCGGTTTTAACAGAAATGTCTGTATATTTGGATATGTGGACAACGTGCATGAATGGATGTCACAGGCGGCCTGTATCATAACGAAAGCAGGAGGATTAACAATAACGGAAGCGATTGTCCTTCGACTGCCACTTTTCATTTATAAACCGCATGCAGGACAGGAAAAGGAGAATGCTTTATACCTCTCGAGTCGCGGGGTTGCCTCAATCTCGAATAGCTTGGAAGAATTAATCTCGAACATGGATTATTTTTTTCAACGTCCCAGTCTGTATGAAGAAATAAGAAGACGCATGGCAGACATGCAACGAAGTCAAGCAGCTGCTCATATCGTCAGTGATATTACGCATAGATTAGCTAGGGAGTCGATCCCATTATCGATTTAGAAGTGAATTGGGGGGCTCTAGATGAGGATACATCTACATGACAGCCATTATGGATCGCATATCGTATGGTCGATACTTATCGGACTTCTAGTTTATACAATCATACCTACAGTCATTGTTCGCTTAGGTGGATTTGGGGCCTATCGTAAAGGGAAATATGCAGCGGGGATTGCGCTGACGTTTGATGATGGTCCGGATCCCGTATTCACACCGCAACTCTTAGATATTTTAAAATCACATGGTATTCAAGCGACTTTTTTTGTGCTTGGCTCCAAAGCAGAGAAATATCCCGAACTCATCAAAAGGATGCATGCAGAGGGACATTTAATCGGCATTCATAATTATAACCATTGGACAAATGCTTTTCTAACACCGAAGAAGGTCAGGAAGCAATTACATGATACCGTAACGGTCATCGAGAAAATGATTGGCGTCACACCCATCCATTATCGACCGCCATGGGGAATTATTAATATATTTGACTTTCTGCTTATGAAACAATTCCGACTAGTATTATGGTCCCTAATGGTTGGCGATTGGCGCTGTAGCGGGGGAACAGAAAGGATCAAGAGAAAGTTGTTTGCTAGGATGCAAAGCAACGCCATCATCCTGCTGCACGACAGTGGGCAGACATTCGGTGCGAATCAGCATGCGCCAATGTTTATGTTAGAAGCGTTGAGGGAATTTGTGAAAGAATGCAGGTTGCAAGGGATTCCTTTTATGCGAATTGATCAAAGAATGCTGATGGATGATCAAGCGACTATTCAACCCAGAAGAAATACGAGGTTTGTAGAACAAAAAGACTCCTTGGTATGATGTTCATGGGTCCCAGATACTGGTCAGCGTCGGATCCAAAAACAAACGAAGGAGTCTAAAAGATGCATTCTACTCAACATCAATCATGGCGTATATACCGTTTTTAAATGCTGTAAATTCCAAATTACTTTATCTCCACTTGCATTTATCAGCTCTACTGAACCACTATCCGCTTTGTGAAGTAAACCTATTTTATTCGTGTTATCTCCAAGGTCAAAAACAACTAGGTTTCCTTCTAATTTTTTACACTGTCCTTCAAAAGTTCTTGATAAGGTAACATTGAAAGGACTCAATGGAAGTGATTGACTATTAAGCGAATACGGTGTGAGATGAGCGTGATAAGGAATTAACCATTTTAGATGATTCATAGACACAAACATAGTTTTATAGACCGGCGAGTAGAAGACAAAATAATCATTCATAATGCTGGTTAAATAGCCATGGATTGTTTTATTGCCAGTTACATAAATCTCTACAAATCTCCCTTTTGCATTATTTAATATCTTTCGAAATGAAAGGCTGTCATCCTGATAATCGATTGGCATTTCATCAGATAATTGCTCAGGTTCCGTACTAGACTCTGAATTCAATCTGACATTCTGGATGTTGACTAAGGGGATATAGTAGAACTGTTGTTTATTAGCCATGACCATAATATCCAACCCTAAATCAATTATTTTACCTGTACAAATATTATTTCCTGAAATTTCAACGATCACTTGTTGACCAACAAATTGTTGAAGCACACGCATACGAATAACCTCCATTTTTAATCATATCTGCCGAATTAAAATATCCAGGATACCCAAAATGCTAGAATGACTAATGTGAAAATAACAGTGATGGGGATGACGGTAGAAGTTACCTTCAAGTATTGGCCCCAACTTAATTTTACTTTTCCTTTTTTGATAATATGCATCCACATGATGGTTGCAAGCGTTCCTATTGGTAGAAGAAGGGAACCGATATCACTCCCAATCACACTCGCCAGATAAGAAATTTTTAATGTAAGGGGATCAAGCCCCATATTCGTCAAAGTTAATGTTCCTACCATTAATGCTGGATGATTGTTGAATAAATTCGATAAAATAGAAAGCAAAATTCCCATCATTACACTTGCATGAACTAAACTGCCAGAAACGAGTGGTTGCATAAGATGGATGAGCATTTGAGTTAATCCGATATTATGCAGACCATATATAATCACATACATACTGAAGGCAAACACGAGTATATACCAGGGAGTTTTTCTAATCATGTCTGTAGGTGCAATTTTCAAATAATACCAACGCCATCCCAACAGAAATGCAGAACCGATAACCGCCATTAATGGAACTGGAAAATGAATGAATGAGGCAACAAATAGGCTTATTCGAACGCTGAACACAAAAATTAAGATATTTCGCATGATTTTGGTTTGATTTTCTTTCGGAATCGGTGACGAGATGTCCTTAAGCGGATGTGTTTGATGTAAGGGTACTACTTTAATTGGTGGTAGGCTTCGAGGTAATACACGATAAAAACTGAAATATAAAAGGACTGTAAGTAGCACTAGGCCGAGTGAAGCAGGGACAAACATCATCGCTGTGTGCATATACAGGTCCATATGAACAATTTTTAAAGCAATTAAATTTACAATGTTACTAACGCCAATCGGTGCGCTAGAAGCTGTTGCAATTAGTGCTCCGGACAGTAGGTAAGGAATTTTTTGGTGGTTTTTAAGGCCTAATCGATGAAGTAGCATAAGTAAGATCGGTGTAGTAATTAAAATACTACCGTCGTTGTTTACAAACAGGGTCATCAGAAAACAAAATAAGTTTGTGTACCAGAAGAGACGTATTCCTGATCCTCTTGCTCGTTCTAGAAGCTTCTCAGCAGACCAATTGAAAAATCCGAAACTTTCTAAAACAATTGCCATGACAATCGTCGCCATAATGGTTACGGCTGCTCCACCTATCGTTTCAGTTATTTTACCTAAATCAGATATAGTAACACTGCCGCTAAGGAGGACAAATATGGCGCCAACTGATGCTGGAATAGATTCATTTACATTAGGACGAAAGATAATGAACGTAAGGGTGCATAGAAAAGACAAAATGGTGATAGGAATCATAAATTCTTGCAGCATCTTAATTCAACCTCTTTTCGATAAAGTAAATTAAGATCTTAATTTAGATCTTAATGATCTTGTCTACTATCTCTCTAGTTCACTGAACGAACCACATGTTGAGTTACGGTTTTCTAGTTGTTTCTCCTTCCATGATAGTTGTCTTATAGTTTCATTAGCATAATATGTACAAACTACATAGGGGGGACTAGTTGTTTATACTATTGGTTTCACTTTTCCACTAATAATACGGTTAAAATGACCTATCTTATCCTTGTAATAAACTAAGGTTTAGTTTGAATAGTTGAGAAGTATCAATGAAAGAAGCCACTCTATCAATTGGAGCGGTTACAAAGCCCCATTTGTTGGGGTTATAGCTGGTTTTTCATTTCATGTTTATTTCAGATTTCAATGGTATATTTAAGTTCTATGGATTCGTCACAGGAGGTAAGGGGATTATGCGTATTTTGCTGGCTGAGGACGATGAGACACTTGGTGAGCTCACCGAGCATCAGCTGAAACGGCAATATCATGTTGTCGATTGGATGAAAGATGGCCTGCAGGCAAAAGAAGCTATAGCAGCGGGGCGTTATGACGTATATGTGCTTGATTGGATGATGCCCGAGATGACCGGTTTGGAGCTCGTTCGAGAGATCCGCAGCAACGAGGATCATACCCCCATTCTGCTGCTGACGGCGAGAGATGCCGTTCAAGACCGAGTAGAAGGGCTTCGCGCTGGGGCGGATGATTATATGATTAAGCCTTTTGCATTCGAGGAGCTGGAAGCGCGGTTATTCGCCTTGTTCCGGCGTCAAGATCGGAGCTACCAGTCGTCGGATACACTCAGCCTAGGAGATATTACGGTGCATCTAAACCGGTTCGAGGTAACGAAGGGAGGCACTGCAATCGAGCTGAAACGGCGTGAGTTTCAATTGCTCGTCTGTTTGATACGTCACGCGGGACAAGTGCTCTCCAGAGAGCAACTGCTCGATCAGGTGTGGGGGATCGGGTCGGATGTGACACTGAATGTCGTCGATGTCACGATCAAATTACTCCGCAAGAAAGTGGACGGGCCCTATAAGGCAAAATGCATCCAAAGCGTCTATGGGGCAGGCTACCGGCTCACGATGGGGGAGGAATGAGAGCCATGTTCAAACGGACAAGGACCCGATTAACGCGAGAATTTTCGCTTACCATTGGCGTTATATTGATGATTTCGGCGGTTTTCTCCTTATGGATGGTGCAGCATATGCTGACGACGACCGAGGACAATCAGCTCAAGTCGTTAAGCAAACAATATGAGGCAGAGCTGCAAAAGCTGGTCGATTCTCCAAAGGGGAAGATCGTGTTCGACTCCGCGATGGGAAGGGAGAAGATTAATTCGACCTATGCACCGAGCGGTTTGCAGCTGAACCAAATGGCATGGCTGCTCGACCCGAAAGGGGAGATGATATTCCAATCTGCGCCGGCAAGCAAACTTGCTCCAACAGAAGTGAACTTCCCCCTGACGGCGCTCTTGCCTAGTCTACTCGCGGAACGAGTCAACAATGAGTACCATAATGAACGCTTCAATGGCAGAACCTTTCGAATTGGCGGGATTGTCATCCAATCGGGAGAAATTAAAGATTACCGGATTATCGTCGCGCAAGAAGTGACGAGCGATACCGCGCTCATGACACAGCTGCGATGGGCGTTTGCAGGGTTCGCCTTGCTCATGCTTGCCGCTGGTGGAGCAGCAGGATTCCTATTGGCGGGACGAGCGATGGGACCGATTGTGCAAGCTTTCCGCAGGCAGGAGCAGTTCACGTCCGATGCGTCGCATGAGCTGCGGACGCCGCTTAGTATTTTGAAATCCGCCTATGAGGTGCTGGATGAACAAAGTGATAAGCTGCCGGACTTCCATCGCAATGTATTGACAAAGTCAGGCCGGGAGATTCATCATATGAGCCGGCTAGTCGATAATTTGCTTGTGCTTGCGCGAAGTGACAGCGGACGGCTTGACCTGGTCATCTCGCGATTCTCGCTGCGGTATACGATTCGCCAAGTGATAGAGCAATTGGAGCCGATTGCGGCATCGAAGCAGGTGAAGCTGGAATGGAAGAGCGGTCAAGGCGCACTTAGTGAGGATGAAGCGATGATCCAGGCGGATGAGGTTCGCATTCGGCAGCTCATCCTGATTTTGATCGAGAATGCGATTCAGTACAACCGGGAAGGCGGCAAAGTTACCATCTCGTTGGAAGTGAGTCTGCAGAAGATATCCTTCACGGTTAGCGATACAGGTATTGGCATCGAAGAGGAGCATCTGCCGCGGATATTCGAACGCTTTTACCGGATGGATAAAGCACGGACTCGGCGGTCGGAGGGCAACGGCCTCGGGCTTGCGATTGCCCAACAAATTGTTGATGCGCACCGCGCAAAGATTGAAGTGTGGAGTGAGCCGCAGATTGGTACAACTTTTCGTGTAACTCTTCCGAATGTTTCAGATTCTTTTCAGAATGTTCCCGTATCTTAAACCATGTAGCCTTCGGAATAAAAGGAGGGCAAACTCAAACAAGGAAGGAGTTAAACGATGAAGAAAAATTGGAAACTCGCAGGCGCAGCGCTGCTAATCGCGATTGCTGTGCCGGTAACTGCTTATGCGGCGGATAATCTGAACAACAAATCGCCGGAGGACAAGAAGAAGGATAGCTATGCAGTTGATCAAAAGACAAAGCCAGCTGGTAAACAAGGAGAGAGGCCAAATCCAGACAAAAACAAAGGGATTAACTTGGATTTGCAAACAATCGGTTCATCAAAGCTCGGTCTAGATCAAGCAGCCTTCGAACAAGCACAGAAAGAAGGCAAGTCGCTCGCAGACATCGCCAAAGAAAAAGGCAAAGAACTTCAACCACTGATTGATGCGCTAACAAATGAAATTAGTGATATGATTCAGGCGAATCTCGGCCCTAAGGAGCTTACAGCTGAACAGAAGGAGAATGTGAAAAAGAAGGCTGCTATGGAGGCAGAGCGCATTTTCACAATACCTCTCAACAAGGAGAGTGATAAGCAGCAGGGTAACGACTGGAATCTAGCAGCGGCTCTTGAATTAATCGGGATCGACAAGGCTACTTTCGCTGAGCAGGTACACAGTGACAAATCGTTCACCGACATCGCCAAGGAACATGGTGTAACCCGCCAGCAATTGATTGATGCGCTGTTGTCCGATATAAATACGAAACTCGATGAAGTTAAGGCGAGCGGGAATATTACACAAGAGCAAGCAGATCAGAAGAAGCAGGCAGTACTTAAGGAAGTTGAAGATTTCGTCGATCATACACAGACGCTGTTTATGAAGAAAGAGAGCTTTGTAATCGCACAGGGCAAGGATGTTAAAGGAAACCTAGACAAAGGGATAAAACTTGATTTTCAACAAATCGCTGCTTCTAAGCTTGGTCTGGACAAAGCAGCCTTCCAACAAGCTGTGAAAGATGGCAAGTCGCTCGCAGATATCGCAAAAGAAAAAGGCATCGAGCTACAGCCGTTGATTGATGGGCTAACGAAGGAAATCAGTGATGAAATTCAGGTGAAGCTCAGTGCTAAGGATCTTACAGCTGAGGAGAAGGAGAACGTGAAGAAAAAGGCCGCGATGGAATCGGAGCGCGTCTTCACCACTCCGCTTAACAAGGAGCAAGAGATGGAGAAGGGCGTTGGTCCATTTAACGTGCAAGCTGCTTTCGCATTGCTCGGCATTGACAAAGCGACTTTCGCTGAACAAGTGCAAGCAGGCAAATCGTTCGCTGACATTGCTATAGATCGTGGGGTAGCCCGTCAGAAGCTAATCGAAACACTTATGTCAGACTTCACTACCAAAATCGACGATGTAAAAACAAAAGGCGACATTACACAGGAACAAGCAGATCAGAAGAAGCAAGCTGTGCTGAAGGAAGTTGAAGATTTCGTCGATCATACACAGTCGATGTTTAATAAACAAGAGAAGAAATAAAATGGGATGAAGCCGCCGGAGACGGCGGCTATTCCGTATGATTAGGTCAGCCATACTACTGGTTGGCCTATTTTTTGCATTCTTTCATTGACGTAACGGCATAAACCCCCTATACTGACCATGATTCTCATTCTCAAATTATGCTAGATATAAACCCAAAGAGGGTAGAAAAGATATGTTAAAGAAGAAACAAGTTGTTCGTTTGATCGCGATCGTTCTGGTCGTTTATTCGATTTACTTAACGTGGCAATGGTTTGATTCAAAGGAATGGCTCCACGATGTAGGGCTGCTTTTCCATCAACCGAAGTGGCTGGTTTTCATGGTCATCGTCTATTTAGCTTCCTTTCTCCTCAAAGCGGCAGCTTGGCGCATATATGCGGGACAAGAGGTTAAATTCGCGGTCTATTTTCACGCCATTAGCTACAGTTTGCTCGTGAACCATGTGCTGCCGATCAAGGTGGGCGATGGCGTGCGCACGGGTTTACTTATGAAAAATGGCGGGAAATCATGGGAGGACGCACTCCATTCCGTAGCGGTTATGCGCTTGCTGGATATGCTTGTGCTTGCGGCCATTGGGGGCATAGGTATCATCCGGATGGGGTTGCCATCTTCATGGATGTGGGTGACTCTGCTGGCTTCTGGCACAGTGATTCTCGCAACTGCTCATTACTTGCCTTTAATAAGAAAAATCCCATTTATCGTCAAACACTCGGCCTATTTTCAGATGAAAATGCTTTCGGGCAAAGGGCTCGTCATTCTGGGCTTAATCACGCTAAGCTGGGTGCTGGAAGCGGGGGTTATCTTCGCTGTGGTCCAAATGATTGGCTTGCAGCTAGGCACTATTTCACTCGTATGGGCAAATAGCATGACGATTGCAGGGCAAATTTTTCATATCACGCCTGGGGGCATTGGTACTTATGAAAGTACGATGAGCGGTTCGCTGGCCTTACTGGGTGTAGATGGGAAAGATGCGTATAGAGCGGCGCTATTGTCACATACGTTCAAATTTCTTTTTGCCTATTCGATAGGCGGCTATTCGCTGCTGCGGATGCCTTTACATTGGCGAGAAATGAAAGCTTGGATTAGCCGTGTTACGGGGCAAACCAAGTCACCATCACATAGCATAGAACGGAAGGAAGATTAAAATGAAAAAAGCTTCATCCTTTGAAATCGTTGCAGCTCGCTGCTGGAACTTGTTAAATGAGGGAAAACCGTTTACACCGATCTTCGTTGTTGGGGTTTTCCTGCTTTACCATATCGGCGTATGGTCCGATCCTAGCTTTTGGAGTGCGGCTGGTCTAGGGCTGCTCGTAACACTTCCTATATTTGTGCTGTATTATTGCTTCGATTTCCCGCTTTTTTTACGCAATTATTTATGGATGCCGCTTATTGCTGCACTTCTCATTTGGGAACGAAATGATTTCTCTCTGTATTTGCTGGCACTAGGGCTGTTTTTCTTCTTTACGATTTATTTCTGGGGCACGTTTTACTATCACTTAAGAATTGGTACGACATGGTGGAATTTCACTCGCTTCTGGAAGCTTGTTCTGAAAAATAGTGATTCGACGAGCGGCAATGCGCAGGAGCAGATGCCTAAGTTTTTGCTGCTGTTGTTTGTATGGAGTCATTATTATCGTCAGTTTGAAGCGGGTGTTTCTGCTGATGTGGGAACAGGGCTGCTGTTTGCAGGTGGCTTGTTGATTTACGCCTTCATTCTTCACCGCTATTTATTCGACTGGAAGCCAGCTGAAATCCCTACCTATACACGCGATTCAAGCGCTGTACAAGCTGGCGGTGAAGCTTTGAATCAAAAGGTCATCGTCATTGTTGTAGACGGCATGCGCAAAGAGCGTTTTGAGGAAGCCCATGCACCATTTATGAAGAAACTGCGAGCAGAAGGCACCGAATATGCCCAAATGGAGACGGTATATCCGGCACGTACGGTGGTTTGCTTCTCTTCAATGTTCACAGGTACATATCCAAGCGAGCACGGCATTCGCTCCAATATGGTGTGGAGGCTGGGCATTCGGGTTGAAAGTATTTTCGATTCACTGCGTAAAGTAGGGAAAAAAGGGCGTTTGCTGGGGATCGCACACTTAATCGACTCCATGGGAGACGATGTAGAGAGTGTGACGGCCGTCATGCACAACGATGTTGCGGATCGTAACATTATTGAACGAGCCAAGAAGATTATGGCGGAGCAAAATCCAGACTTACTCGTAGCTCAATTAATCGGGGTTGACCAAACAGGTCATAGCCGAGGCGTTCTTTATGATGATTACACGCAGAAGATTGCTGAAGCGGATCAATTAATTGAAGAGTTCGTCGGCTGGCTCGAAGAGCGCGGTATGATGGCTAATACAACACTGATTATCTGTGCGGATCACGGGCAGGCAGACGGCATTGGCGGACATGGGCATCTCGACGAAGGCGAGCGTTATGTGCCATTCTTCCTGCATGGTCCAACCATCGAAGCGGGCCGTCGTATTGATGAGAAGCATTCACTTGTATCCATGGCGCCGACGCTGGCTTATCTGCTGGGAGCACCGTTCCCAAGCCATAGTCGCGGACCTGTTCTAACGGAGGCTATCAAACATCATGACTAAGAAAAAAATCATCGTATTCATGCCTGCACATAATGAAGAAGACAATATCAGCGGGGTCATTGCCCGCGTTCCGAGAGATTTCCACCCGCAGTATGAGGTGGAGGTGCTCGTGATCGACGATGGGTCCAAGGACCGCACCGTCCAAGTAGCTCGCGAAGCGGGGGCCGACCACATTGTGTCGTTCCCGCACAATCGAGGGCTCGGCGCTGCCGTTCGCGAAGGGCTGAAGCAATGCTGCCTGCTCGGCGGCGACATTGGCATCATGATCGATGCGGATAATGAGTATCCGCCGGAACAAATTCCGGACGTCCTTGCGCCCATCATTATCGAGCGCGCCGACTACACCTTTGGCTCACGCTTCAAAGGCCAAATACAAGGGATGAAGCTGCATCGCCGCCTAGGCAACTATACCTTTACCCTGCTGCAGGCGATCCTGCTGCGCAGATGGATTTATGACGGCCAGTCGGGGATGCGCGGCTTCTCGCGCGACGCTATGGAGAATGCCGTCATTATTCATGACTACAACTACGCCCAGGTGCTCACGATTAATCTGGTTCGCCAGGGCTATCGGTTGGAGGAGATTCCGATCTCGTACCAAGTTCGGACCAAAGGCCAATCCTTCATCAAGTTCAGACAGTATGTGTCTTCTGTACTTCCAGCGATTTATAAAGAAATGAGACGTCCTGTCTCCAAAAAGCGCCAGGTCACTCTCCAGATGCGTCGAGATGAATCAAGCATATGACACGTAATGCGGTGTTATTGGCCCTTTTCGCAGCTGCGGTTATTGCCGGTGTGACCTGCCTTAGTCTGCTATACGCGAGCCCCTATGTGCGTACGTGGGACGAGGTAGATTTTACGCTGGCGCTGCATCGGTATGATTTACTCGCCATGCAGCCTCATTTTCCTGGATATCCCTACTTTATTCTGGGCGGCTGGTTTATTAACCAGTGGATAAATAATGCTGTAATGGCTTTATCCGTTTTCAACACCCTAGCGGCGATAAGCTCCGCGATTCCTATGTTTTTATTAGCACATCGACTGACGGGCAGCGGCATCAAGAGTCTTTTACTGCCCGCACTCGTATTAAGCAGCCCCTACATTTGGCTGATGTCCTCGCGTCCTATGTCGGAATGCGCAGGCATGGCCTTGCTGTGGTGGTTTCTTTGGAGTATCCGCTTTGCGATGGATCGCCCGAGTTCAGCGCTTCGCCATGGACTAGCGCTGCTCATGTTCAGCTTTTTAATGGGCACACGCCTATCCTTCTTTCCATTCGGTTTAGCTTTAGTTCCGCTCTGGTATTCCGTATGGCGGCAGGGGGCGATAGGTTGGAATAGGTGGCTCCGTTTAGGAGGATCCGCTCTGACTGCAGGGTTGTTTCAGTTGATTTGGGTAGCTGGCTTGGTGCTTTCTGAAGGCAACGCAGCTGGCTTTTGGAAGCTGTCCTTAGCTTTCGTAGAAGGCCATTTCTCTGAATGGGGAGGTGGTGTGATCTCAACGCCTATGCCGATGGGAGACCGAATCATCCAGCTCATCGGGCATAATTTACTAGGTTCGGCCCTTTTTGGCGGTTCCATTATCATTGGTGTGTGTTTTGCCGTTATGGTTGTACTTACGTTGATGGTTCGGAGATTTGCCGCTCACACTTCAAAGCTTGAGAAAGAGAACAAGCACTATCTAATCTGGTTGGCAGGCTGTGCTGCCTTATATACCGTATGGGCGTTAATGGGTCAAAATATTGAAAAACCACGACATATCGTTCCTGTCGTTGCGCCAATTTTGATTTTCTTTTTTGTTTATATGATACGAATGGCAGATGCTGTGAAGGCATCGGGTCCTAAGACGCGGCTGCTAAAAATAGCGCCGAATCTTATGTATCTTCTCCTCATAGGCTTCATAACTGTACAAGCTGTCTATGGCTCTCAGCTCTTGAAACGGCAAGCGGTAGATGAGCCGGCGGTCTATCAGTTGCATGACTATCTAAGCAGCTTACATGAGCCTCTCATCCTGTTTACGTGGGAAGAAACGAGAGTCCTTCAGTACTTGCAGGCTGACTATGAACATGAGCGCATTTATACGTATGGGTATTTTCAAGCATTGGCGAGTGCGAATTCGGAACGTCGGGTCTTCCTAACAGATCACGTCGTTCGAGGCTTTGCAACGCAAGGTAAATTAGTGGAAGAGCATCTGAAGAAGGTTGCTGAGTTTACATCGGATCCACTGTTTGACCCCGCGTATGGACACGTCATTGTATATGAGTGGGTTCGGTAGTTGTCATTGCAATCATTATGTGAAAATTGTGAACAATTTGTACTACACAATCATTACCATGTTAAAAAATGGTTGACAGCACGTCGGACAATGATTATCATTATCAATGACATTGAGAATCAAATTCATTACAGGGGTGAAGTTATGAAACGATGGCTACTAGCCGGATTGACATTTGTTCTCGCGGCATTATTAATCCTGCCGACTTCCGCGCTGGCCTATTCTTACGGTGATGCTAATACCGAGGATGTCGCAGAAACCTTTAAGCTGATACAAACCAGCATTGGAGACGGAGCGAATGATTGGGGAGCAGCTGAAGGTGCCTACAAAGAGCGGAGAGCTGAAATTGTAGCACACTTTGGTGAAGCAGTAGGCACCACATTAGACGCTAATTTCCAGGCAAAAGACAATAAATTAGTCATTGCTAATTTCAAAGCTGTCCTTGTCATGAACTTGGATCGTCGATTCACGTATGCACAACAGGGAATTGATGACTATGCGGGTGCCACGCTATTATTAGCCAAAGCCAAAGCGACCTACGAAACCTTACAGCCTTATATGGGATCTGGTACAGCAGAGATTGGCAAGGCGTTTGTTACTGCGCTCGATGCACTGGGTAATCCGGGATTGTTCGGATTTGGGAAGAAGCCTGTGCAGCCGGATATATTTAAGGAAAAGGTTGATTTTATCTATAGTAAGGTAAAGCCGCTTTTCCCTTATAAAGCTTTCAC
Source organism: Paenibacillus sp. P4_A9 (assembly GCF_056402415.1). Classification (NCBI taxonomy): domain Bacteria; kingdom Bacillati; phylum Bacillota; class Bacilli; order Caryophanales; family Paenibacillaceae; genus Paenibacillus; species Paenibacillus sp. P4_A9. The sequence goes on along the minus strand of NZ_JBFUHL010000014.1, from coordinate 48,001 downwards.
TGCACCAGCGGCTACAAGTGCGCCGACGCCAGTCGTTAAGCCGGAAGAGACGCCAAAGACAGAACCTGTTGTAAAGGCAGAGGTTAGCCCTAAGCAAGAACAACCTGCTGTAACGAAAGATGCCAAACCAGCAGAAACGAAGGCACCTGATACAGCAGCTGCTGTGGAGACGAAGGCACCTGAGCCGTCTGCATCCGCATCGGCAAGTCCAAGTCCAACACTGACTGCTGAAGTTGCTAAGCCAACTGCAACAGTGGAAGCAACTGCTAAAGCTACAGAGGCAGCGAGTGCAACTGCGAAGGTAGAGCCTGTGAAAGAAGCGTCATCAGTCCATGCGCCTATGCAGCGTTCGGACAAAACGAATCCGTGGGTCAGCGTTGCTGTCATCGGTGGGGTTATCGTTGTACTCGGCGGGGCTGTATGGTTCGCTCGCAAAAGAAAGTGGATCTAACCGTTAGGTCAACCAATAAATTGATAAGAATAGAGGAGAAATTTATGCGTAAATTTTTATCTGTAGTACTAAGTACTTCAATCGCTTTATCTAGTGTTGTTACCGTTACATCCGTTGCTTTTGCGGAAAGTAAATTCCAAATCACCGAAGATCAAACGATTGCTACTAAACTTCAATCCTTCACGGACATTAAAGCACTTTTTACCGACAAAACCGTTCTTACAGATGTTAAGCAATTATATGTAGATAAATTCCAAACGGATGTCAAACGTCTTGATGTGAATATCAAAGCAGATGATCCTAAGATGGATGCAAACATTACACTCGTTTTGGACGCTGCCATTAACGGTGACTTGCAAGTGGGTCAAGCGAAAGAAGCTATCGACAAAGGATTGCAGTGGTATTTCTTCTTCGCACTTCGCGATCTGATGACCAACCAAGTAAAAACTGCTTTGACGAAAGGTGATATTGCTGGAGCAACAGCCGCTTTCGATAAAGTCGTTCAAATCTATGAAGGTGCGCTTCAACCTAATGTTGTGAAACGTGATACCAAGTTTAGCTTGAACATGGTTCCACTATTGAAAACAACGATTGAATTTATCCAAAAAGATATTAAAGACAACAACTTGAATGACTTTAACTTCCACCGTCAAATTCTTGACAAAACTTTGATCAAAAATTACGCACTTGCTACGTATACATACGCAGAAAATGTTGGTTTGGCAGCACCAGCTGACCAATCAAAAGCGATCACAGAAGGTTACTTCCTCTTCATGCCTGTGTACACGTACCTTAAAGGTGGAAGCCCAGTTGACGCTGACTTCGTGAAGAATGCCTTCGCTTCAGGCGATGCAAGCAAAATCAAAAAAGACGAAATTGGTGACGCGCTTCAACGCACAATGATCGGTAAAGTATCCGAATACCTTAACCAAATTCTAGTTAAACAAGCAGCTAGCGATCTGCAAGGCGCTCGTGGTTATGTAGCTGAAGGTACGATGTTCCTTGCTAGCCAAGAAGTTTTCTTGGGTAAAGAGAAATTTGCGGCTGCTAGTGTTGCGGCTACGAAATTAACTGAAGCTGTTGATAAATCCGATGTTGCTGCTACGAATGCGTCTATTTTTGAAATCGTAAAATTCCTCGTTGACAAAGATGGTTCCAGCCTAAAAGTTGGCGACAAAGGATATAAAGTAAATGGCGCTGCTTTCACTGCTGAGAATGCTCCTTTCATCAACCAAGAAAGCGGTCGTACACTAGTGCCAGTTCGTTTGATTGCTCAAGCAATCAATGCGCAAGTTGAGTGGGTAGAAGCAACTAGAACTATTGTGATCACGAAAGATGGTAAGAAAACAGAAATCGTGGCAGGTTCCGATCAAGTTGTTGAGAATGGTAAATTGAATGAGAAGGTCAAATTGGATCAGCCAGTTGTTCTTCAAAACGGCAGATCTTTCATTCCATTGCGTGCAGTAGCTGAGTTGTTCAGTTATGGCGTATTCTACCAAAACGGTGAGATCATTATCCTTCGCTAATCATTTCGTTTATATGGGAGACACTTGTGCTGCTTGAGCGCAAGTGTCTTTCAATGTTCAGATATGTAAGGTAGAGAATAGGGGGGTATATCATGGATTTACAGGCATTTCTCATTACGTTTCGCGAAGCGCTGGAAGCCATTCTCATTGTTGGTGTTATTCTTACCTATTTAACGCGAATTGATGCGATCCACTGGCATAAATGGGTATGGGTTGGTGTATTTTTCGCTTTAATCGTTAGTTACGGTCTAGCCCTTGCATTCCAAGTGTTTCTAACCGGATTTGCTAGTATGGGTAGCCAGAATTATATGAAAATCGGAATCATGCTCGTTTCTTCCGGTCTGTTGACACATATGATTATGTTCATGGGTAAGCAAAGCAGTGAGCTGCAAGGCAAGGTTCAGAGCAAGGTCGCTCATATTTTGACCATTGGTGGAGCCATTAATATGGTTGTTCATTCCTTCCTCGTTGTTGTGCGTGAAGGGGTAGAGACGGTATTCTTCTTCGCAGCCATTACAGGCGGCAACATTCAGAAGGCACTCGAAAGCTGGGGCGCGCTATTTGGGCTTGTTTTAGCAGTAGTGGTGGGACTTCTGTTTTTCAAGAGTACAAAGAAAATTCGTTTGGGTACGTTCTTCCGTATCACCACTGTCTTCCTGATGATGATTTCAGCAGGTCTGTTCGTACAGGCTATTGGCATTATGCAGGATTTAGGCATTATGGGTAGTTTATATCGCACAGCAGGCCACCAGATTGGTGAAATCTACAATATTACAGCTTTGATGCCGGAGCATCCTATCGATGGTGTACAATATCTTCGTGATTATGGGAAAGAGCCGCTGATTAACGGCCAAGTCGGAATTTTCTTCAAAGCTTTCCTGGGGTATACGCAGAATCCTTCTCTGGAAGAATTTGTTGGTTACTGGGGATACTACTTCTTAGTGTTCATCCTTCTGGCCGTTCAGAAGAAGCGTCAGGCACAGGAGCAGCTCCAAGAAGAGAAAGTGGCAGCTTAACAGATGTAGAATTGGTTATGAATGGATTATCAACTTGAGGAGCAGGATAATGATGAACATTGGCATTGTTGGATATGGCCATGTAGGCAAAGCGATTCATGCTTTATTTCCCAAGGCTGCTGTATATGATGCACCTCTTCAGATGGGCAGTCAAGATGAGGTGAACGCATGTGATATGGTATTCGTCTGTGTTCCGACTCCATCGCTGCCTAGTGGGAAATGCGATACCTCCATTGTAGAAGAAGTTATCGGTTGGCTGACGGCGAAAGTGCTTGTCATTCGTTCGACGATTCCCGTTGGCTTCACCGATGCTATGAAGGAACGAACAGGGAAGAGAATCGTGTTCCAACCGGAATATTACGGGGAAACTGTGGATCATCACTTTGCGGATTTGCGTCATCGGACATGGCTCACTTTGGGCGGTGCGTCTGCAGACGCTAGCCTTGTCATACGTGCGTATCAACAGGTGTATAACGCTGAAGTGAGGATTAGGCTGACCGATGCCCGTACAGCCGAAATGGCGAAGTATATGGAGAATTGTTTCCTTGCTTTGAAAGTGTCGTTTTGCAATGAATTCTATGATATTGCTGGTGCTCACGGCATTGATTATAATGAGCTGCGCGAAGTTTGGCTGGAGGATCCTCGAATCGGGAGAAGTCATACGTTTGTCTATGAGGATAACCGCGGCTATGGGGGCAAATGCCTGCCCAAGGATGTTCACGCACTCATCAGCATGGCTGAGGATAAGGACGTGAATGTCGATTTGATGAGATCGGTCCAGTTGAAAAATAACCGACTTACCCAATTGACGGAGTGAAATTTGTCTGGAATTAACAATTTATGGACCTACAGCTGAGTGCTGCAGGTCTTTATTAGTAATTATTCATAAATCCGATAAGACTTATTTGCTGCACTTCTTGTCCTAGAGCTTATAACTATCATATAATAGTAAATAAATATTTTAATCGATAAGCATATAGGGATCCAGAAAAGGAAAGGTGTGAGACTAGGTCGCGCCATGGCTTGCTGTAGCGTTAAGCAGGAGCGCCTACATCCTTTCTGCAAATTTTAGGGTATAAGGATGGTAATAATGAGCAACAGAGAAACTAAGACAGACGTCATCTTGATTGGTGCCGGAATCATGAGTGCGACTTTGGGGACGCTTTTGAAAGAATTAGTACCGGAATGGGAAATCAAAGTGTTTGAGAAGCTCGAAAGTGCAGGAGAAGAAAGCTCTAACGAATGGAATAATGCAGGAACAGGACACGCGGCACTGTGCGAGCTTAACTACACGGTCGAAAAACCAGACGGTTCCATAGATATTAGCAAAGCTATTCAAATTAATGAACAGTTTCAGCATTCCATGCAGTTTTGGTCTTATCTTGTAAACAGCAAGCTAATCAGTAATCCGCAAGACTTTATCATGCCATTGCCTCATATGAGTATGGTACAAGGGAAACAAAATGTATCGTTTCTAAAGAAACGGTATGAAGCGATGTCCAATAACTCGCTGTTTCAAGGGATGGAATTTTCCGATGATCCTCAAAAGCTGATGGAATGGATTCCGCTAATTATACAAGATCGTCCATCGAATGAACTCATTGCGGCAACAAAGATTGACTCCGGCACGGATGTTAACTTTGGTGCTTTAACGCGCATCTTGTTTGACCACTTGAAGAGTAAAAACGTCGATATTCAATACAAGCATAGCGTTGACAATATGAGACGTACAAGCGACGGCTCATGGGAATTGAAAGTGCGTAACGACAACGGTATCGTCCAACGCCATACGGCCAAATTCGTCTTCATCGGAGGCGGTGGCGGAAGCTTGCACTTGTTACAAAAATCCGGTATTCCTGAAGGGCGAAATATTGGCGGATTCCCGGTGAGCGGAATCTTTATGGTATGTAATAATCCTGAGGTTGTAGCGCAGCATCATGCCAAAGTATACGGCAAAGCTAAGCTTGGAGCTCCGCCAATGTCTGTTCCGCATCTGGACACCCGATTTATCGATAATAAAAAATCATTGTTATTCGGACCGTTTGCCGGCTTCTCTCCAAAGTTTTTGAAAACAGGTTCTATGTTTGATTTGGTAACCTCCGTTAAACCAAATAATTTAGTAACGATGTTGTCGGCAGGTGCCAAGAACATGTCTTTGACCAAATACCTGATCGAGCAAGTTATGTTATCGAAGGAAAAGCGCATGGATGAGTTACGAGAATTTATCCCGAGCGCCAAAACCGCGGATTGGGATTTAGTCGTAGCGGGCCAACGTGTGCAAGTTATCAAAGATACAGATGCTGGCAAAGGGACGCTTCAATTTGGTACGGAAGTTATTAGCTCCGCTGATGGCTCGATTGCTGCATTACTCGGCGCTTCACCGGGCGCTTCTACCGCGGTATCCGTCATGCTCGAGTTAGTAAAAAAATGCTTCCCGCAACATATTAAAGAGTGGGAACCGAAAATAAAAGAAATGATTCCGTCGTATGGCGTTTCGCTCATGAAAAACCCAGAGCTGATCCGCGAAATTCATACGTCAACAACGCGGACACTTGGTCTAAGCAAGCCGTTACAGGTTGCACGCCAAACGTAACATAAATGAGTGTAAATAAAAGAGGAGTCTGCTTCGCGGCAGAGCTCCTTTTTTGCGTTTCTCTAAACGAAACCTTGTTATGCTATGAAGGTCAAAATATTGCACACATAAGACAGAATCATCCTTAGTTTCAGGGTATTAGCCTGAGGTATAGTTAGTCTAGCATAAAGAATGCACAATATATTGAGGTGAAACAATTGGAGAATAGCAAACTAGGTATACCTGTAATAGAATCAGTTTTGCCGGAAAGAAGCGAGCAACCCCAAAAAACGTATTGGAATAATGAACGAAAAGAGTCTTTGTTCGGATGGCTGTTTTTAGCGCCAGAATTAATCGGGCTTGCTCTGCTCTATGTGTTTCCTGTGGTGTTTTCGTTGTATCTGAGTTTTTGTGACTGGAATTTAGTTGGTGGTTTGTCATCCATTAAATTTGTGGGTCTAGGTAATTTTGAAAAGCTTTTTCAAGATGATAAAGTTATGATGGCGTTAAAAAACAATCTTCTCTATACGGCAATTACCGTACCTGTGGGTATGTTTCTCGCCTTGATACTGGCTATTATTATTCATTCGAGAGTGTTCTTGAAGAGTTATTTCAAAGTTGCGTTTTTTATTCCCTACATTTCGTCCATTATCGCGCTTGGGGCGGTATGGAGTGCCTTGTATCATCCTTCTCAAGGGCCAATTAATCAGTTCCTTATGAGTATTGGGGTAACCATGCCTCCGAAATGGCTAGCAGACACACATTTTTCCCTTTATGCCATTATGATTATTGCGATCTGGGCAGGGATTGGTTATCAGATCATTATCTATTTGGCAGGTCTGACCAATATACCGGAGGAAATGTATGAGGCAGCTAGTATAGACGGTGCATCACCATTTCAGAAATTTATGAAAATTACGTTTCCTCTTCTCGGGCCAACAAACTCGTTTCTATTTATCACGTTAATGATGGCTTCATTTAAAGTGTTCGATTTAGTCGCGTTTATGACGGAGGGGGGGCCGAACAATTCTTCTACCGTCATCGTGTATCGCATTTATATTGAAGGCTTCCGTAACTTTAAAATGGGCTATGCTTCAGCGATTTCCTGGCTCTTGTTCGCGATTGTGGGTCTGGTTACCTTCGTTTCATGGCAGGTACAGAAGCGTAAAGTACATTATTAAAAGAAGGGAGTATGGGGATAGATGAAATCACAGAAACTTGATATATCAAAGCTGATCACAACGGTCATCTTGGGTGGATTTTCTTTATTTTTCTTAGTTCCACTCATTTGGATGGCATCTGCATCTGCCAAGTTTGAGAAAGATGTGTTGGAATTCCCGATCCGATGGGTACCAAAGGATTGGAATTTTATTTCCAATTTCCAAGCTGTGTGGTTGGGGAAAATACCTTTCTATTTGTTCTATTTGAATTCGATTAAACTGGCAACGATCATGACGGTATGCACGATCCTTTTCTCCTCGATGGCAGCTTATTCATTTACGAAATTGCGATTTAGAGGGAGAGATTTTGCTTTTGGTATTTTATTAACATTTATGATCATTCCAGAACAAGCAACGCTTGTCCCTCGCTTTTTACTAATGAAATGGTTTGGATTATACAATACACATTGGTCGCTCATTATCATGGGCATGTTCTCCGTCTATTTCACTTTCTTATTGCGTCAGTTTATGATGGGTATTCATAATGAATATATCGAAGCAGCCAAGATCGACGGAGCAAGTCATTTCATGACCTATTGGCGAATCATGTTGCCGCTTTGTAAGCCGATTTTGGCCACGGTGGGCATTATTAAATTCATATGGACTTGGAACGATTACCAAAGTCCGCTTATTTTCCTACTTAACAAAAAATTGTACCCGATTACACTAGGCATGCAGATGTTTAAAGAAGAATTTGCAGATAATTATGCCCTTATTATGATGGCATCGTTATCCGCAATCGTCCCTTTACTTGTTATTTTCATCATTTTACAAAAGCAGGTTATTGACGGAATCGCACTTGGCGGGGTAAAAGGGTAGGATAAAATTATGCACAAAGTGAACAAAATCGTACACATAAATCAGGTATTTCCAGTGCTACAATTCAGTCTGTAAGCTAGTTACATAACAAATTAACGAACAAACGGGGGAATCGAAATGAAAAAGAAGTTAGCCATTTTAATGTGCGGTACGGTACTTTCTATTTCCGTTTTAACAGGCTGCGCGAAAGAAGCTACACCCACAGCCCAAGGAACTACAGCAGCAGCATCGACGACCAAACCTGTCGAGAACGTTACATTGAAATACTATAACTGGGATTCTGAAGGCGAGGCGAAGGTTACTAAAGCGCTAATCGATAAATTTCAACAGAACAACCCAAATATCAAAGTAGAATCAATTGCTCTTGTGCCTGGTAACTCAGTGGAATCTCTTAAAAAACTGGATGTTACGATTTCCTCTGGCGAGCAAATGGATGTTATGTTAATGCCAGGTATTTCGGAGACGATGGCACGTACAGCTCAAGGCGTTTTTGCACCTCTTGACGACTACTACGCTAAAGATAATGTGAAGCCTGCAGATGAGTATTACGTAAGTCCGAACTTCAAAGGGAAAAACTACGCAACCATGTATAACCGTGCAAACTGGTTTGTACTGTTTAACCAAAATGCATTGGACGAAGCTGGTCTCAAGGTTCCAGAAATTGGCTGGACATGGGATGACTACCGTGAATATGCGAAAAAGCTAACCAAGGGTGAAGGGAATGCGAAGCGCTATGGTTCTTATTTCCACAACTGGAGTGACTACACGGATCCTATTTTGTTTATCGAAAAGCGCAATACGTTCTTGAAAGAAGATGGTACGACACAATTTGATGATCCTTCCGTGAAATCTTTCTTTAATCTTCGTAAAGCGATGGAGAAAGATGATAAGACAGTAAAACCTTTCGCTGATGTTGTAAGTGCAAAGCTTGCATACCGTTCAGAGTTCTTTAATGAAAAAGCAGCAATGATTGTATCCGGCAGTTGGATGGTTGCTGACTCTGTTGATGTAACCAAAAATCCACATAATTTTAAGGTTGCTTTCGCACCAGTCCCGCGTTCTTCAACGAGTGCTGAACTCGGATTGACTAATATTGACGGCCAATTTATGGCAGTGGCCAACAACTCGAAGCACAAAGAAGAGTCTTACAAATTCATTCGTTACATGTCAACAAACTATACGAATGGACTTGCTGGTTGGAAAAAGGCAGATGATAAGAAAGTCATTGATGCTTTAATTGAACCGCAGAAGCAATTTATTAATGTGGACTCACTTGATAAAGCGTTGTTTGATAAAAAAATTCATGCACCGCAAGCTTCCGAAATTGCTGCACCTTATGGACAACAGTTGAAGAACTTGATGTTGGACGGCTTTAGTAAGTTCATCCTAGATAACACATCTGCGGAAGAGGCTCAAAAGTACTTGGTCGATCAAGCAAATAAAATTATTCAAGAGAACAAAAAATAAGAGCATTGGGACGCCGTAAGGCGTCCTCTTTGTTTAAGCGCTGTTAAGGCACATCAATGACATGATTTGGGCTATGATGTAAAATGATCATAGATGATGAATAAGCGCCATGGCAATCAACAAGTATGTAGTAAAGGAGACATCATTCAATGGGTCATTTATTTCGTTTTTCCTATTATCGACGCATCCAGGTTTCCTTTATTTTGTTAATTATGGTGCCAGTATTGATTATTTCAGGCTTACTGCTTACCATGACTCGTGAAACTGTCATGGACAAGATTCGGTTGACGAACAAATCATTTCTAGAAGTTATGGTGAAAGATATGACGAAAACCATCGATGATTTGACATATGCGTCTAACTTTTTCGTTCAAGATGCTAATGTTAGGTTACAACTTCGTGCATTCAGTGAAACTTCCTCTATAACAAGTTATGCGGATTATCAACGACAACAGCAATTGATGGATTTCTTTCGTTTAGTCTCTGCCAAAACCCTTAATACAGATATTGTCATGTGGCTTGTCAGCGCAAAGTCGTTCATCATCCCGTCAACAGACATCTCTTCTATAGATTTGTTCCGCGAGCAAATGAAAGGTATCCAACAATTATACGATCCAGAACGCCCTAAAGAACTGCAGTGGTTAGGGAATGTACGAAACGATGGGAAAGAAGGGAACTCAACTTATTATGTAGCAAGAGTCATTCGTGACCCTGCGGACGATAAGTTTTTGGCAACTTTATATATAGGCATGCAAGGTGTGTATTTCGAGAAGTTATTTCATCAGGTTTCTAGCGGTGAATTCGCGTTGTTCGATAACAATCATCAATTGATCGCTGGAAGTAGTGAAATACGATTCGAAAATACGTCAAGCTCGAATGGTGAAGTGCGGAGTGAGGCGACATTGCCAAAAACGGGTTGGAAACTTGTCTATGAAACACCGCAAAAGGAAGTAACTGGACAAATTTCACGCATGTTTTATATAGCCGTATTTTCCATTCTCCCTTTCTTTGCTCTATTTTTAATCTTATCACTCGTTTTTGCTCGCAGGTTTCATTTGCCGATTTTCAAACTACAATCGATGGCCAAGCAGTACGGAGAAGGAAATCGTACGATACGTTTTCAAGTAAGAGGCACAGACGAAGTGTCCAAGCTCGGAAGCTCAGTCAACCAGATGCTGGATCGTATAGACGAACTAATAGCAGATATCAGCTTGGAGCAGGAGCATAAACGCGTATTGGAGCTGCGAGCGTTATTTGCCCAAATAAGTCCTCATTTCTTAATGAATACGCTGAATTCAATTAAATGCAGCTTGATACTCACACAAGACAAACTTCACAGCAGGCAAATCGATTCCCTCATGAGTTTGTTACATTCCTATTTAAGAATAGAGGAGATGTCAACACTCGGTACGGAATGTACCCTTCTTGGGAACTATGTCGATATTATGAAGATGCGAAATGATTTACAAGTGGAGCTAGTCATACAATTGGAAGCTGGGCTTGAAAATTTTGGTTTTCCAAGACTACTTTTACAGCCGATTGTAGAAAACGCCATTATTCATGGCTTTGAAGATCAGGTGATTGATGCAAGAATTGTTGTCAGCGCCATTAGGTTAGAGGAACGGGTTGAAATCAGCATAGCGAATAATGGTGAGGGAGTACCTGAAGATCAACTGAATACCTTAAGCGGGATTCTGAACAGACATGATTCTGACGGCCCATCACCTACCAATAGAGTAGGCTTAGTCAAYGTCGTTCAGCGCCTTAGATTAACCTTTGGTCCTACGTCTTCTATCACAATGCAATCGAATTCTGATGGAGGAGTAACGGTCGTAATAAACATTCCTCACCAAGTGGAAACAAACCAAATATTGAATGAGTCTATGAGAGGCGGATCTTTCTATGTATAAAGTCATGCTTATCGATGATGATGTGCCGATGCTGAAATTCTTGCGCCAACTGATCGATTGGGATCAGCTAGGTGTGAAACTGGTGGGGGATACGTACTCCGCGACGAAAGCATTGAAAATGTTCCAAGAACAAATGCCAGACATTGTCATCACAGATATTGGACTTCCACAAATGAACGGTCTAGAGCTTGCTGCACATTTTAGAAGTATCAAGCCGGAGATTCGTCTTATCTTTTTGACATGTCACCAAGACTTTGATTATGCCAAACAAGCGATCAATCTGAATGCCGATTCCTATCTAATTAAGTACGAATTAACAGTGGATAGACTTACGGAAAGTCTAACGAAAGCTTTGAACCAGTTGCAAACAACTAATTTGAATAAAGAGCGTGACTCGTATGTTGAGGTGTTACACCGTAATCTGGATTTGCTCAAAAAGTCGTTTTTCAAACAAGTGGCTAAAGGGGAAGCCCCCGAAACACTGCTAGCTTTTGCAAACAGACTTGGGATTCAGTGGGACAAGCCTTCCTTTATGGTTGGCGTATGTTACGTTATGTATTCCTCAGTCATAACCAAATACGAATGTGAAGATTTTTCATTGATCGAATATTGCGTGTATAATATCGCAGATGAGTTGACGAAGGAATATGCTGGCATATCTGTATTTCATGAAAAAGGTTTTCTAGCCGTAATTTTCAACTATCAGTCATCTCTTAAACTGGGCGAGCGTCAATACATGCGGACCTATATGCAGGAAGTGCAGCAGAAATGCAGACAGTTTCTAGGGGTCGAAATTGGAGTTATATGTGGTCCTAATAAACAGGCATTGTTAGAGATCGGCGGGRCATTCCGTCAAATGGATAATATATTAAGTGCAATGTATTATTTGGATCCCAAAACGGTTGATTGGAATACTGTGTCTCAGAACGAGTACAGCCCAGCTGCATCCCTCTTTGACAAAATTAAAGTTGAATTGATGGAGGCCGTTAATCAGGCCGACATGAAGATAATCGAGGAACAACTACAACATTTATTAGATACAGCAAAATCTTTTCGGGTAGAGCCCTCAGAGTTTGTGAATATCTGCACGGGGATTCTTCGCATGATAGAACTGCAGCAGTCGAAATCCAGCACTTTGGAATCATTTTATGCTAGCTTTCTGGATACGATCCATGCTGTTGATACCGTTGGATTGATGCGGTGGAAGCTTGAACAGTTCGTCGTTGCGACGAAAATGGCTAGTGAGACAAGGACGAATGAGCCCAAGTTACAAGTGATTGATCAATATATTAAGCAAAATTTGACTGAAACCATTACATCAGTTGATGTAGCGAATCATTTATTCTTGAGTCCCAGTTATTTCTCCCGCTATTTTAAAAAACTAACAGGTGAAAATTTCACGGATTACGTTCACTCTTATAAAATCAAGCTTGCTTCTAAAATGTTGCCGAACTCGGATGATTCAATCGAGCAGGTTGCGCTCAAGCTTGGCTATTCCGACAGGACTTACTTCTCTAAGGTATTTAAAAAATACTTTGGTGTCACACCAGGTGAATTCAAATCAAAGCTTGGCAAAGAGTAGGCTTAGACTCTCTTTTGGAAAAATGTTGAATAATGACGTGTAATCCTCAGAGATAGCTAAAATAGTGCACAAACAAATCAAAATTTTACTTATTCGTGAGAGCCTATCGCTTAGTATACTTAGAACAAGAAACAAACAGCGATTCAGCCTGGAAGCTAATCGCTGGGTATGACTGAAGTGGGGGAAATCCCAATTCATCGATCCATAATGAAAGCGTTTTCAAAAATAATGGGGAGCAAGGGGGTATTTAATTGTGTCAAACATGAGTAAATTATTTCAAAAGAGTTTAGGTAGAAAATTTAAGATCATGCTGGCGCTTCTGTTTCTTTTAGCACAGTTTTTCTCAATCGGCAATCAATCATTTTTTGGCGAGACGACAGTACTGGCAGCAAATCAGACCACCATTCAGTCAACTAATTTGAGCGTGACAGTGGATGACGCTTTTCCTAGAATTATCCAATACCAGTGGATGGGGGGCGGAGCGTCTAACGGTGCTGTATTTTACGGAAATGAAGACACGCTGAGTCAGGTTAAAATCAACGGTACGGCGTACACACCAGTTGTAACTAATGTTATTACTGGGGATACGATAACCTATACACTTACCATTTCAAGTATAGGGGTAACCATGACGATGTATTTCAAGGTTACTGACAACATCGTCGAATTCAAGGTAAGCGATATTGCCGAAAGCGGCGCAACGAAAGTAATGACTTTTGAAATTCCGAACCAAAACCTGATAGCCATCCGTGATAATCAGAGCAATGCAATGGAAACGGGGGTTGACGTCAAGGGCTCTGTCAATTATACAGACAATTCCAAGGAAGAATACAACACATTAACTACCAAGGCAGTTGACGCAAACCCGGTAGCCAAATCTTATCTTATTTTGAATACCGATAAACTTGCGGCAACTCTGTATAATAATGCCATTAATACGACGCCGACCACAGGGAGCAAAATTCTCGGCGACAAGTATGAAACCAGATACTATTACCAGACGGTGAATAAGACCGGGTACAAGAGGATGGGGGCATGGAACAATGCTTGGACTTACAGGGAAGTGGCAACGGAGATCATGGAATTGCCATACGCCAAAATTGCCATTACACCCGATGCAAACACTGACGGTACTGTAGACTGGCAGGATGGTGCCATTGCATACAGGCAGATTATGAAAACGCCATATGGTGCAGACACAATTAAAAAGAGCTTTGCTAGTATAACATATAGTCGTGGAAGCCTTGCCCAGTGGCCCTTCTTGAGAACACTCGATATGGTCAAGAAGACATACCTATATACCGACGGCTTCGGACAATTCCTGGAATATAAGGGACATCAGGCTGAAGGTCATGATTCAAACCACCCTGACTACGGGATCAACATCAATAAGCGAGCAGGAGGGCTGACTGATCTTAATTATTTTGTCAATCAAGCGGCTCAATATAATACTAGTGTAGGCGTGCATATCAATGAAACCGAGGCTTATCCGGAAGCGCGCTACTACAGTGAAGATCTGCTCAGACAGCCGCACGCGGGCGGTTGGAATTCACTGGACCAGTCATACCTTATTGACCAGTACAAGGATGCGACTAATCATGGGAGTCAAGGCTTGGCTGACAGGCTCGCAGAGCTGAAAGCAAATGTACCTGGGCTGAAGTGGGTTTATGTTGATGTGTATTATTTTCAGGGATACCCAGAATGGAAGCTAGGAACAGAATTAAACAAGAACGGTTGGATGGTAGGTACGGAGTTCCAAGGCGCACTTGAGGATTATGCGGTATGGAACCATGTTCCACAGATGAAGAGCCAGGTCGTAAGATTCATGAAGAACGGGGTTGCAGATTCCTTCGGTTTTAACCCTATGCTTCTGAAATCAAGGCATGCAGGCTCCATGGGGTACGGTAACGATAGAAACGACGATCAGTCTTATTCTGTCAGCTTAACTGACCAAATGAAGATATTCTACACCAACAATTTGCTTATGAAGTACATGCAGAACTTTGACATTATGAAGTGGACAAATAACAGAATTGATCTCACTAACAATGTCTATGTGCAACAAACTACATCTGAGCCTAACCCGGTAGTTGAGTTATACAAGGACAATAAAAAGCTCGCCACGTATCAGAACAATTATGATCCTTCAACCTTTAACGTAAATAACGTAAGTACACAACTGTTCATCCCGTGGGACCCTCAGAATGAGACTAAAATCTACCACTACAACACGAGCGGAGGAAGTACAACCTGGGATCTTCCTAACAGTTGGAACGGTTTGAGCACCGTGAAGCTTTACCAGCTATCCGATACAGGCAAAGCTTTTGTAACGGATCTCAGTGTAACTAACGGTAAGGTAACGATTCAAGCAACTGCCAATACCCCATATGTTGTCTACAAAGGTGAACAAACCAACCCTGTCATGAATTGGGGAGCAGGCGGATATGTGATGGACCCGGGGTTTGACAGCCACGACTTATCTCCTGCAACTTCGGCATGGACCCTATCGTCTACTGGCGGCAGCACAAGCCATATAAACATAGTGAACAGCAGTCTTGGTGAGACCTATGTGGCAGTGAACGGAAACAACGGCGCTGATGCAGTAGTGAGCCAGACCATCACAGGGCTAACCCCAGGTAAGACCTATCAGCTCTCTGCATGGATGGAAGTTAATGATAGAACGGGAATAATTGGTGTTAATAACTATGGTGGAGCAGAAATTACAAATACCATGGTTAAATCAGAGCTGGGCAATCAAATCTATAACACCTTAAGGTATACGTCTAACAATAAAATGCAGAGAATCAAGCTGGAATTTACCGTACCAGTGAATCAAACTAGCGCAAACATTTACTTCAAGGCAAATGCAGGGACTGCTTCATCTTATATGTACCTTGATGACGTGCGTATTGTAGAAATGAATACCACGCCATTTGGAAGCCATTATTTCTTCGAGGATTTTGAGAGCAATGATGAAGGCTTAGGACCATTTGTACAAACGAAGCTGGTCAGTCGAATTCATAGATCGGAGCTTCATACGGGTTATACGACAGACACCATCAACGGAAACTACTCATTGAAAATGAGAGAATCACAAGCGGGAACTGAAACAGGGGAATTTATGAGGACTGTGCCTTACAACGTCAAGTTGCAGCCCAATACGATGTATAAGATGAGTTTTAATTATCTGCTTGGTCTGACAAATAATGGAGCCTACTCTGTTGCTGTTAAAGGAAACAATGGTGCAAATACTTTGTCCAATGTGACTATTCCTTCATCCGTTAGCAACACCGTCTATTCAACATTTACAAAGACATTTTTAACAGGTAACAACGATGATACCTTCGTTTCATTTATAAAGAACGGGGGAGGAATGATTGACTTCGTCATCGATGACTTTGCGATTGACGTTGTACCTACACCGCCTCCGCTAACAGTACCTTCAGGATTAAAAGGGACTGCTTTAAGCCCATCCCAGATAAGCGTAAGCTGGGATGAAACGGATTTAGCAACCGGATATGACTTGGAAGTAGACGGCCAAGTAGTTTCATCTGCCATGTACCCTTATATTCATTCTGGGCTGGCTCTAAATTCTACTCATAACTACAGGGTAAGGGCAAAGAATGCTACAGAGACAACAGATTGGAGCGCACCAGTGAGCGTTGCGTCATTAAATGCGATTTCAATCGTTGCAGCAGCGGATGCATTTGTACGAGACGGTGCGTCAGCGACTACGAACTATGGAGCTGATCCAACTACTTTTGTTAAGTGGGATGCAGCAGGCTATATCCGTGAGGCCTTCTACAAATTTAACTTGGAGAGTATACCAGCAAATATGACCAGTGCAAAGATTAGGTTATATCCAACGACAGCTGGCGCAACATCGCCGGGGGTGAATATAGAACTTGTTCAGAATACTTGGGGCGAGTCTACCCTAAACTGGAACAACAAGCCTTCGGTAATAGGAACCAAATTGAATGCAAGTCCTATCATGCCTGTGCTTAACACGGCGTTGGTTATTGATGTGACGAATATTGCAATGAGTGCACTTGCTAGCCAAGATAAAAACATATCAATAAAAGTAACCAATGCGCTCCTGAGAGGCGGATCTTCGGATAGTCAGTTTGCGACTAAGGAAAATAGTATTTCGCAATACTGGCCAGTGGTGGAATATACGGCTCCAGGAACTATTAGAGGCAAGATTGTAGACAGCAGTAATACGCCGGTTTCAGGCGCAACCGTGACCGCATCTGTAACCAATTCCGTATATGGTTCAGTCGTTACTGCAGTTGACGGAACATATGTCATCACAAACATACCGTCTGGTTCTGGCTATACCGTAACGGCAAGTAAAACGGGATACATGGACACGACGCGCTCGAATGTTATTGTACCAATGGGGGATATCTCTATCATTGATATGATACTTACATCACCGATCAGCCTGCCGTCTAACAACGCAGATCTGGAAGGGTTGAGCCTGTCGAGCGGCCAATTGAATCCGGCATTCGCAGCGGATACGACATCGTACACGGCGAATGTGGCTAACGATGTGAGCAGTATTACCGTTACGGCATCGGTCTACGATAGCTCTTCGACGGTAAAGGTAGGCGGACAACACGCGACCAGCGGTCAGGCAAGCGGACCGATCGGCCTAAATGAAGGCAGCAATACGATTACCGTAGTGGTAACGGCACAAGACTCTACAACGAAGGCCTATACCTTGACCGTGAATCGCCAGACTTCGGCTCCAACTGCCCTATTGAGTGGCGACAATACAGTTGTTTCAGGTCAGTCGTTCAATCTTATGTTTGGATTGAGTAATGTGACGAATAGCGTGTATCAAAGCGTCTATGCACAAGATCTTACACTCAATTATGATCCTGCTAAGTTTGATCTGATCTCGATTACATCCGTAAATCCTGGATTCGAGATTGCATCTCAAAGTCAAATCGCGCCGGGACGAATTCGAATCCTGGCTGCAGCGCAAGGAGTGGAGTATGCGATCCCTGCAAATGGAAACTCACTGAAGTTATCTTTCACTGCCAAACAATTGACTCAAGATACGCAATCAACCGTTTCCGTCAGCAGCATTATGATCGCAAACAATGCCACCAATGTGTTGCAGGTGAACGGAGCTTCCCATGAGGTACTCATTACTATATCAATAGATAAAGCACCATTGCATGCAGCGATTGCAAGCGCACAGACGAAAAAAGACGTTGCAGTGGAAGGAACGAGGCTCGGCCAGTACCCATTTGGCTCGAGAGCGGAGCTGCAGAGTGCAATCGATTCAGCTAAAGCGGTGACCGACAATTCGTCAGCATCACAGCAGCAAGTTGATCAAGCCGTCACTGCCTTGCATGCAGCAGTAGAGGCATTCGATGCGTTGATTATTATCCCAATTTCGGGAGACTTGAACGGAGATGTTCAACTAAATGTAGGAGATTTAGCTTTTGTAGCGATAGCTTACGGTAAGTCTGCTGGCAATTTAGATTGGAATCAATATAAGAAAGCTGATTTTTACCATGATGGCAAGATTGATATTAAAGATCTTGTGGCCATCGCACAATTCATTCTCAATTAACGAAACTTCGTGGAGAGGGTTGGCTAATGAGCCTTCCCTCTCTAACATGGTTGAAGGGACGATATATGATGATCCGTAAATGGCTTTCGTTCGGACTAATACTTATGCTGAGTGTTTGTTGGTTCATTCCGCAAGCTGCTATGGCAGACAGCGTAACCGTTTATTCACTATCAAGTTCAACTAGCGCGACTATCGTCGATGATGAAATAACGGTTATCGTAAAGGGAGACAACCTTACTGACGTATATGGTTATGAAGTGAACTTGGATTTCGACTCGAGTAAACTGGAGTTTAAGCGCGCAACAAGCGCAATTAAGGGATTTGCAATCTCTCCGAGGGTGCAAGGAAACCATGTTCAGTTCGCGAATACGAAGACTGGACAAGTCCCTGGAGATAACGGGAGTGTGACGCTTTGTTCGATGACGTTTAAAGCGATTAGCCAAGGTACTGCCTTTATATCGCTTGGAAAAGTAATACTGGGTACCTCTAATCAAACTTATAGTGAACAAAGTTCAGATGTGAGTATTTCGATCGAAGTTTCTGCAAAAACAGTCGATACAGGTGGGAATAACAACAGTAACAATAATACCAATAACAATCCATCCGCAGTCGATGTTAAGGATGGAGTGGTACGTGTAAATCTTAACAGCGAGCAGATGAAAGCCGACATTCCGCTTGAGCAAATTGCGGGGAATTCGCTTGTGGTGCAGGCAGATGAAGTGTCGATTGCATTCGATAAATTAAATATTAACGCTCTAACAGCTTTAACCAGCAATATCGAAGGAGCATCGTTCCATGTGCAGATTGTTCCACAGCAAAGCTCTTCTGTATCTACAACGGGACAGAACAATCTGGCGCAGCTGAAAGCAGCCGGGATGATATACGACATCGTAATCAAATTGAAAGAGGCAGACGGCAATGAAATAGATATCAGAGATGTTATGGAAGGCACTCACATCTCTCTGCTTGTTAAATCGACCGATGTCGATAAAGAACTTCTGGGTGTGTACTTCTTGAATGAGATGACGAAACAGTGGGAGTATGTAAGAAGTACCGTAGACTACAATACGAATGCAGTTAGCGCCAACATTTCACATTTGGGGAAATTCGCGGTATTTGAGTACAACAAAACATTTACGGACATACCCGCTGATAACTGGGCGTACCGTACTTTACAAGTGCTTTCCGCCAAGCATATCGTCAGCGGAGTGACGGCCAACATGTTTAACCCTAAAGGGAAGACGACCCGCGCGGAATTTACGGCACTTCTTAATAGAGCATTGGATTTAAAACCAAGCAGTCAAACACCTTCGTTTACCGATGTCGGATCTGATGACTGGTATGCCAAGGATGTTGCGGAAGCCTATGCCTCGGGATTAATTCAAGGTATATCAGACAAAGAGTTTGCTCCGAACGAAGAGATTACTCGTGAACAAATGGCTGTTTTGTTGGTGAGAGCGTATGAGTACAAGCATGGACACATCATTAACTCAAGCAACGAACTGCAGGCCTTCAAGGACGGGACGAATGTGTCTGATTGGGCTAAAGACGAAGTAAATAAGGCGATTGCTGCAGGGATGATGCATGGCAAGGGAGATGCTGTCTTCGATCCGAGCGCAGAAGCGCTTCGTGCGGAAACGGCACAGGCAATCCTGAATTTGATCCAGAACAAATAATGATAGTAACCACGTTATAAAAGATTTATGCTGTGTAGCGGCAGGTACGGCGATGTCCGTGCCTGCCTGTTTTTTAATTCAAACCTAAGCAGGAGAAGTGATAAATTTGCTGATAAATTCTTATTTGGATGTTGTTTCTGAACTAATCCCTCCATATGAAAACTATCATCCATATCCGAAAATTGAAAAAAGGGCAACATGGGAAACCATTCCTGATACGATTCGAAATTATTGGATTTCAAGAGGGGACATGTACCTTGACTATTCTTGGCCAGCACTGACGGCCGTAGATTATATGCAATACGCAAGAAATGGTAACGTCATTCATTTTCAAAGCAAATACGAGGAACGCAGGACTGCATTGGCTTCCTTAGTTCTTGCCGAATGTATGGAAGGAAATGGCCGGTATATCGATCAGATTATGAATGGGATCTGGGCCATTTGTGAAGAATCTTCATGGGTAATTCCACCTCATATGGTTATATCCCAGAATAGCTCCAAAGACTCTATTCCTAATATTTCCGACCAATACATAGATTTGTGTGCCGGTGAGACGGCAAGCTTGATGGCAACGACCCATTATCTTTTGCAAAAACCACTGGATGCGGTCAGTCCCAATATATGCGGTCGAATTCGTATGGAAATGAAGCGCCGGATTTTCGATCCATATCTGGAACGCAGTGATTTATGGTGGATGGGGTTGGAGACAAGCCGTAAGATGAATAACTGGAATCCATGGATCAACTCCAACTGTTTGTCTGCTTTCCTTTTGCTGGAGAGAAGTGATGAGCGTCGTTATTGCGGAATTAAAAAGGTTATGCAAACGCTGGATCGGTATATGAGCGATTGCAGTACGGACGGAGGATGCGATGAAGGTCCAGTTTACTGGGATCGTGCCGGCGGGGCATTGTTTGACTGTTTGGAAATGCTTTACGAAGCTTCCCAAGGCAAGATCAACTTATATAATGAACCATTGATTCAGGATATCGGTCGCTACATATACAGAGTTCACATTGACGGTACCAACTTTGTCAACTGTGCCGATAGCAGTGCAAAATTTGAAATAGCAGCAGATATCGTATATAGATACGGATCCCGGATTAGAGATCGGCAAATGGTGAGATTAGCGTCGTCTACCTACCAAACGAACAAGCTGCCGCTCTCAAGATGGTTGACGCTTCATCGTATGATACCTTCCTTTTTTCTAGATGAGGAGATTAAGGAGAAAAGAGAATCACCGCCATTTGTTCGCGATGTATGGCTGAATAGTATTGAATTAATGACTGCAAGGGATCAAGAAGGCACCAGTCGTGGTATGTATTTGGCGGTTAAAGGGGGCCATAACGATGAGAGCCATAATCATAATGATATCGGTAATTTCCTTGTATACTCAGACGGGAGCCCTTTTTTGATTGATATCGGTGTCGAAACGTATACAGCCAAAACATTCAGTCCAGAGCGGTACGATATTTGGACAATGCAGTCAGCGTATCATAATGTGCCTATGGTGAATGGCATTCAGCAGAAGGCCGGCATTGCGTATAAGGCAAGTGAGGTCAAGTATAGGGTCCAACATGAAGAAGCGCAAATATCAATGAATCTGGCTCGCGCCTATCCAGAAACAGCGGGGATCAGCTCGTGGCAACGAACTTATACCCTTTATCGAAACGTAGGTTTAAACATCGAAGCATTTATCGAGATTAGGGACGATTTCAAACTTTTTCAAGTGACTGACGATATTAAAATCCACATGATGACTCCTTGTATGCCTCAAATTGAGAGCAGTGGGAGCATATTGTTACAGAATATGGTTGGTGAGGGGGTGCATATTTACTATGACGGAAGCACTCTTCTAGCATCAAGCGAGGCAATCAAGCTAAGAGATGAGAAGCTGCGGGCGGTCTGGGGCGATTATTTGTATAGAATCACTTTAAAGACCATGCACGCTGTCTCCGCTTCTGTATGGACAATGCGTATTGCTAAAGGATGACAAGGTCAAAATACTGCACAGGTTGGACAGAATCATTCTTAGCGTAAGGGGAAGGAATTCCCTTATAGTTGATTTATTATCAAAGAAAGCGAGTGATTTTTATGAAGATAGCAGCACAGCTCTATACCGTAAGGGATTTTCTGAAAACGGCCGAAGATATTTCAATCAGTCTTAGAAAGGTCAAAGAAATTGGTTATACTGCCATTCAAGTATCAGGAATAGGCAACATCGATAATAAGGAATTAAAGGAGATTGTAGACAGAGAGCAATTGACGATTTGTGCCACCCATATTCCATATGCGGATTTAACAAATAATTTAGATGCTGTTATTGAAAAGCATCAGATATGGGATTGCAAATATGTGGGATTAGGAGGTATGCCGCTAGCAAATCGCAGCAGCAAAGAAGGATATGTGGCTTTTGCCAAAGAAGCATCAGAAATTGGAAGGAAATTGAAACATGCAGGTTTGCAATTTTTTTATCATAACCATTCATTTGAGTTTGCAAAATTTGATGGAAAAACTGGAATGGAGATTCTCATGGAGGAAACAGACCCAGAAGCCTTCGGATTTTTGCTTGATTTATACTGGGTTCAAGCGGGAGGAGCAGATCCGATCGAATGGATACACAAATTGAAAGGTAGAATGAAACTCGTTCATTTAAAAGATTTTGCCGTAATGAGTGATATGGAACAGCGATTTGCCGAGATTGGCGAAGGTAATATGAATTACTCTCAAATATTGAAAGCATGTCAGAGTGTTGGTGTGGAATGGGCTCCAGTTGAACAAGACGAATGTTATGGCCGAGATCCATTTGAGTGCTTGGCAACCAGTTTCAATAATTTGAAGAAACTTGGTGTGGGTATCTGAGAGCAGGGACTCCAAATGGGAAATGATTAGAGAAATCGTACAGAACAAAGCGATAGGTTACAATCACTTTTCTCCTTAGGTGAATGTAGCCTATTTTGACATCCCGAGACCATGTTTGCATGGACGAAGTCAAAAGTTGTATAGATATGTAAAAAGGGGTTTATTACTAAGCCATATAGGAAGTGCTAGACTACGAATAAAGGAGGAGGGCAAACGGAGTTTACAATTCAATGAGGCTATTAAATAAAAATGGAGGTAAATCACATGACATGGTTAAAGAAGAGTTATTTATTATTCTTGATGGTTGCCATTATTCTATCTGCCATTTTCTCAAACAGTTTGACTGTAAAAGCCGCAGGCAAATCATTGTATGTAGCCCCTAACGGAAGCGACAGTTATACCCGCGATCAGAACGATATCAGTCACCCGTGGGCTACGCCTCTCAAAGCTTGGACTGAGGCACAAGCTGGAGATACGGTTAATTTCCGGACCGGAACATACGCGGTTACATCAACGATCTGGACCAAGTTTTATGGGTATAACGGGACGGCTGCAGAACCAATTACCTTTCGAAGTTATCCTGGCGAACAAGCAAAAATTGATGGGGGCACCCTTTCTGAAGTCATCAAAATTGAAAAAAGTTGGAACATCATTCAAGATTTAGAGTTTATAGGTGGCCATACCGTACTTAAGTTTGGGCAAGATCTTACAGTTAACGGCGGAATTGTCGAAAATAACTACGCTCATAATTATGTAGATGGCGATAATGTAGCATTTGTGTACGTAAATGGTCCTGCTTCTAATATTATAGTTAGAAATAACCGGATCGTCGGACCGGGGACTTCGGGCGTACATCTTAATACTGCGGGCATTATCGCATTCAGTGCCCAAGGACTGAAATTATTAAAAAACGAAATATCCAATGTACCAATAGGGATCTACTTTAAACACGGACAATTCCTTCCCTCATCTGATACAGGTATTGAAATCGCTTACAACTTTTTGCATGATACCAGTAGGTGGTCGATGTCTCTAAATACGGTGTATGGCTATATCCATGACAACCTGATCGGAAAGAATAACGCTGAGTTTAAGGTTAATGATTCGAACGGCGGCGCTAGAGGAGATAATAATACGATCACGCATAATACGTTTTATACTGGATCTATGAGTCTATATCCTGAAGATGGTGGGGCTTTAAATAATAGTGTACGTGACAATCTGTATATCGCTCCAACGCATGTCTATCAATATTCAGAAAGTACAACCTGGCAAACGAATACGTTTAATTATAATTTATACCCAACCGGAACCGCAGTTGTGAATAATCGAATTAATTATACGTTATCATCGTGGAAGACTTTTTCGGGGAAAGACAGTCAGTCGATAACTGGAGCACCGAGTTTCTCCAATGGTTCAGGTACGATGAATCTTATTACGGATTATTCCCTCACATCAGGTTCTGTTGGCAAAAGCGCGGCCAGTGATGGAAAAGATATGGGTGCAGATATCAGTCTTTTTGGATCCACAACACCCACGCCAACTCCAACAGCCACACCAACAGCTACTCCAACAGCTACTCCAACAGCTACTCCGACACCCACACCAACGCCTACACCACCACCGACACCCAATACAATCATTGTGAATGACAACACGATCGGAACTGGGAACAACCAGTTTGACTACACAGGTACCTGGGACTATTGGCCAGGAACTGGCAAGTACAATGATGACGACCATGCTTCGAGCATCACAAATAATTCTTATCAGGTACGTTTTTATGGAACACAAATCAAAGTCTATGCGGCAAAAGCGTCACACCATGGGATCATGGCCGTTTCTATAGATGGCGGAGCGGAGACTAACGTTGACGTGTATGCGGCAACTCGGACAGATCAGGCACTGTTGTATACCAGTCCGGTTCTGATCAACGGACAGCATACGCTTAAGGTAAGAGTGACAGGTACGAAAAACAGTAGTTCGACAGGATATTCCATAAGCTCCGATAGAGTGGATATAACAACGGCATCCGATGTATCCCCATTAACCATTTCGGCATCAACGGTAGGGGCTGAACTTGTAGGTGGTCTAGGCGTATACTCCTATGACGGAGACACAGGTACTCGGTGGACCAATGACGAAACAGTGGCAAATGCATGGATACGCTATGACCTGGGTTCGGTCAAAACAATAAAAGAACTTAAGTTGATGACGTATAACGGAGGAACAAGGACATATCCTGTAAAAGTTGAAGTCAGCAGTGACGGAACTTCCTATACACAGGTATGGAGTGGTTCAACGACATTGACCAGCGCGCTGCAAACCTTAGATGTTACTGATCTGAATGGGAGATATGTAAGGGTGTCCATGACAGCAGCAAACTCCCAAGGCTCTAACTGGTTCAGTATTTACGAAACGGAAGTGTGGGGAACCACATTCAGTACAGCAACTGTAAATGACAACACAATAGGAACGGGGAATAACCAGTTTGACTATACAGGTACTTGGGATTATTGGCCAGGAGCTGGCAAGTATAATGATGACGACCATGCTTCGAGCACCACAAATAATGATTATCAGGTACGTTTTTATGGAAATCAAATCAAAGTCTATGCAGCAAAAGCGTCGCACACTGGCATCATGGCCGTTTCGATAGATGGCGGAGCAGAAATCAATGTTGACACTTATGCGTCAACCAGAACAGATCAGGTGCTATTATATACCAGCCCAGTTCTGACGAACGGACAACATACGCTTAAGGTAAGAGTGACAGGTACCAAAAACAGCAGTTCAACAGGGTACACCATAAGCACCGATAAAGTGGATATAACAACGACAGGGACGTAATAACCAGTAAGTTCAACACTTGATCTACTGGCTTAGAAAAGATGATCAAAGTACAGCTTCCAAAACCACTGGGAGTTGTACTTTTTTTGTCGTGTGCGAAAGGAACCAAGTCGAAAGTGGTTTGGGTATGTAAAAAGGGGTTTATTACTAAGCCAAATAGGAAGTGCTAAACTACGAATAAAGGAGGAGTGCAAATGGAGTTTACAATGGATTTCTCTCAATTTGTCATGACGGAAGAGCAGAAGTTTGTATTTGACCTTAAGGGCTATCTGCTTATACCCGATGTGTTCAGCACTATACAAGTAGAAGCGATGAAGGATCAGGTCTATCAGTTGAAACACCCTGATAAAGCGAAAGGTGATGTTCCGGGAATTCCTGGAGGCGCCACGGAAGCTGTGTTCTCGAATCCCATAGTCAAGGGTGTGCTTAAGGAATTAATCGGACCGGATTTCCGGTTAGACAGCACATTTCTTGTGTGGAGAGAACGTGGAATGGGTCACAATCTTGGGCCGCATCAGGGTGGGCCGATGTCGAACCCTCATTTCCATTATCACTTTACCAATGGAAAAATCCGTGCGGGCATGGTTCGAATGGTCATTGAACTTAATCCAGTAAGTAAGGAAGACGGGGGTACTGTATTCTTGCCGGGTAGTCACAAAGCTAATTTCCCTATCCCCGAATCACTTCGTGAGAAAAAAGAGTATGAACCTCCCTTTGAAAGCTATGATGCTTCTCCAGGCTCAGTACTCTTTTTTAGTGAAAATACATGTCATGCGGGACCTATCTGGAAAAATCCGAATCACCCTCGCGTGTCGTTGTTTTTCTCTTTTGTCAATGTGGGTATGAGGTGGCACCGTGATAGTCATGTTTCACCAGAGGTTATAGCCAGTCTTGGACCGGAAGCACGCTGGTATTTCCGTGACGTATGGGCATGGGACAACATAGGAGGACGGTCGTCTGATGAACCGTCTAATCGTCTATTGATCAACAATGACGGCACTTTGACTGTATCCCCGTGACAACGGAAGTTTGCCCCGTCCGCTTTGGAGAATTCAGAGAGGTTATTAAATAACAATGGAGATAAATCACATGAAATGGTTACGTGAAAGGAAACCAAGTTTATGAGCGCTGACGTCATGCAAGTTTGGGTCGGTGTTGATATCGGCGGTACGAATACAGTGATTGGTTTGTTCGATAAGGATCGAAATATTATGGCGAAAACAACGATTTCGACCTTCGAAGGACAATCAACAGGACTCGTGAGAACGAACAATCCGCGCGAGTTTTACGACCGGCTAGCCAAATCGATTCGCACTTTGGCAGTCAAGTCCAACTGCGATGGACGAATCGTGAAAGTCGGAATCGGAGTTCCCGGCAGAATCGACATGGACCGAGGTATCGTCGAAGCTGCATCCAATCTGGAATGGTATGATATTCCACTAGCAGCGGAAATGAGCAGTAGACTCGGTGTACCCGTATTGATAGAAAACGATGTACGCGCTTATGCACTCGGCGAGGCGATCGCCGGAGCGGGTAAGGGATACCGCAACATCGTATGTTTAACGCTTGGCACCGGGCTTGCTGCCGGACTAATCGTGGATGGCCGGATCGTAAGAGGCGGCAGATGGAATGCTGGTGAGATTGGGCATGAACCCGTAGAAGGCATTCCGTATCCATGTAATTGCGGCAATACGGGTTGTCTGGAGACGGTGGCCTCAGCTACCGGCATTGTCCGACTCGCCAAGGAGGCGGTCCTAGCGGGAGAAGTTACTTCACTTGCTCTCGGTGGCAGTGTGCATCAATTGACCGCCCTTGATGTGTACCGCGCCAGCATGCAGGGGGATCCTGTCGCTTGCGGGATTTTCAACAGGGTAGGTACTCTGCTAGGACGTAAATTGCTTTCAGTGCTGTATATTCTTGACCCTGATATCGTTATTATTGGCGGTGGCGTAGCAGCGGCTGGTGAAATTCTACTTGCTCCGATACGCACGGTATTGGAAAACGGTTATTTTAGCAAGAAATCTAGCCCGCCCGTTTGTGTCGGACTGCTCGGTGACAGTGCTGGGCTGCACGGCGCCATACAGCTGCTTTGACTCTTATGAGAGTGTTACATCGAGTGCGAGTGACGAATTGAAATTCGATGGAGGCTAAGTTTAAATGAATGCTATTCGTGAAAGAATCGCTAGACTAGCGTATATAAATGCAACTATTTACACATCGCAAGGCGTTCTGAATCGTGGACGCATGATCATCAGCGGTGACGGGAGTATCATAGCTGTAGGCGGGGAGGAACTTGCGCTGCCTAACGGCACGGATACGATTGATTTGGCAGGATATGCAGTGCTGCCTGGATTTATCGATGTGCACGTGCATGGCGGCGGCGGTTACCAAATGATGGATGGCAACTACGAGAGTCTGGACGGCATGAGCCGTTTTCATGCACAGCACGGAACGACCTCCTTTTTGGCGACAACGGACACCGATTCAGCAGAACGCATCAGCACGGCGCTCTCGCATGCAGCAGACGCGATAAAGCGCAGTGTCGGAGGCGCCGAATTGCTTGGCATCCACCTGGAAGGTCCTTACATTAACTTAAAGCGGTGCGGTGCTCAAAATCAAGAAAACATTCGCCTCCCGGATCTTGCTGAAATGGAACGGTTTCATGCGTCCGCGGACCATTCAATCAAGCTTGTAACGATTGCACCCGAGGTAGAGGGCGCAATGGACATGGTTCGCTGGCTTGTCGGACGCGGTATTACCGTATCGATCGGACATTCGGACGCCACGTTTGAACAAGTATACGAAGCGGTGGAGTATGGGGCTTGCCATACAACCCATCATTTTAACGGTATGAGCCCACTTCATCATAGGGAACCTGGCGTGGCGGGGGCGGGGCTGATGCTACCTGAGTTGACCACCGAACTGATCGCTGACGGTATCCATGTCCATCCAGCAGTGGCCAAATTCCTGTTTGAGACAAAAGGCGCCAACAGGGTTTGCCTGGTCACAGATGCAGTAGGATGTGCCGGCATGCCGGACGGCATTTACGGTCACGTCAAGATGGAGGACGGGGAAGTGCTTTTGCTTGACGGGACTAGTTTAGCCGGTAGTTCATTGACCATGATCAAAGCCTTTCGAAACATGCTCGATTTCACGGGACTGCAGCCGGAGGAGATATTGCCTTCATTGACGGAGGTACCTGCCCGGCAAATCGGCGCCTACGAACGCAAAGGTTCGATAGCTGTCGGCAAAGACGCCGATTTTGTTATCGTCGATAAGCTTTGGGAGGTTCAAGCGACTTACGTGAAAGGAAACAAAGTTTATGAGCGCTGACTGGAAAATGCATGGATACGTTACGCTAAAATCGTTCATCATTGGAACGATTTTTTGTTTTCTCATCCGTATGTAATAATAGGTTTGTATAAGTAGATATTGGTTTGTTTCGTCCCATTGTATAATGAGATATCTTAAAATACACGGCTAATTGGCAAGATCGCCTGTTGAAGAGAGGAATCCAGGATGCTTCGAATTCCCTATGTGTCGATACTTTCTAAGCTAATGATCATTTTCCTACTTATTATTACGATTTTATATGGCTTGAATTTTGCCGTGAATGAGATGGGCGTTAGGAAAAATCGAGAAGAGCTAACGAAATCACTCATTAGTTCGGTGCAATCCATCAATAAAATATGGGAAACCGATATCCAACGGATATCCACGGCGCTCAGGCAAAGTGCGGTCGAAATTGCCGTTCTGAATGCAGAAACGCCTGGCTACCCCACAGATGATGTAGAACGGGTAAGCATGGTCATGAATATCCGCAAGCAGCTGGATTATGTTCAGCGGACAAGCCGGTTTATTAGGCTTACGACCGCTTATTTGCCGAATCTGAGGGGAACGTTATCTGTTGAGAATTTGGTTCCTTCCATAAACATGACTGATTTCCAAGGGCTTCAGAAAAAGACAGCGGATAGTCCCTTCGTGTACTACGATAACCGGTTATACATGAGCGTCCCTTATACGAATACAAGTTCCAGCAACCAACAAACAATGGATGAATTATTCATCCTAGCCGCGGAGCTATACCCGGATCAGATTAGCCTTATTCTGGACAATATTATAGGCTACAAGGGCAGTGGCGCTTTCATTTTTAATCCGAGTCAAGGATGGGAAATAGGTGGAATCCGAAACTCCAAGATGAGTGAATCCTTGAAGCAGCTCGTACTGAGGCAAGATTTCTCCAAAAAGACCAGTGCAACCGCAATGATCACGTTGGATAGCCAAAAGCAATTCGTAGTCATGGAATATTCCCCGACCTATGACACGATTGTAGTGACTCACATCCCAGAGGAAGAGCTCTATGTTTCGCTGAAAACGTATTATTTTCTATTTCTCGCGATGTCGATTATTTCCCTGGTTGTGGTGGTGGCGTTCCTGCTATGGAGCTATAGAATTGTACATAAGCCCCTTAGGACCTTGTTAGGCGCCTTTCGTAAGGTAGAGACTGGGAAGTTTGACTTCTCTATTCCATATGAAGGAAAAGACAATGAATTCGGTTACTTATTCAAACGCTTCAATACGATGACGCAAAATTTGAATGTGCTGATTGAGGAAGTGTACGAACAGAAGATTCGTAGCCAACGTTCAGAGCTGAAGCGACTGCAATCTCAGATCAATCCGCATTTTCTATACAATAACTTCTTCGTACTCTCTCGATTGATTAGTAGAGGGGATCAGGAGAATGCTACTAGATTCTCTACGTATCTGGGGCACTACTTTCAGTTCGTAACCCGGGATGCCGAGGAAGAGATTTCATTAGAGCAAGAGGTCCAACATGCAAGAACGTATGTCGATATTCAATCCGTCTGTTACAGCGGGCTTGTGGCTATTTCATTTGCCGAGGTACCCGATGAGCTGAAAGGCAAGCTTGTCCCGAGACTTATTATTCAACCTGTCATCGAGAATTGCTACAAATATGTATTCCAACATGTGTTAGGACGCGGCAAGTTGAACATTGATTTTGTTGCGATGCCTGGGAGTATGTCTATTGTTGTGGAGGATAGCGGAAACGAGCTTGCGGATGCCGCCATCGAGAAGCTTCATAAGAGCTTGGCGGATGCTTCGGACGGCACTGCTGAGAGCACAGGACTCATTAACGTACACCGTCGTATTCAGATTAAATATGGGAACGAATCAGGTATTTACGTCAGCCGGAGCGAATTAGGCGGGCTGCGTGTAGAAATAAAAGTACGGATAAGTGAGGACTGATACCATGCACAGGCTGCTGATTGTAGATGACATGCCGATCATCGTAGATGGATTAGCCGAAATGTTTGAGGAGCAGGAAGCGTGTGAGTTGGAGATCTATAAGGCTTATTCGGTACCGCAGGCATTGGAGATTCTCGAGAAGACCAAGATTGATATTGTGCTCTCTGACATCATGATGCCCGTCAAGACGGGTATCGATTTATTGAAAGAAATTCGGGTGCTCTGGCCAAGAAGCAAGGTTATTTTCCTAACCGGATTTAATGATTTCAACTATGCGAGAGAGACGTATTCGCTAGGGGCCTTCGACTACATATTGAAGACGGAAGGCGATGCCAAAATTCAGGATTCGGTATCGAGGGCGATTCTTTCCTTGCAATCCGAGCTGGAAGCGGAATTTCTGAATCACAAGACAAAGCATCAGTTCAAACTGGCCATCCATTCTTTGCAGAAGCAGTACTTGTACGAAATGGCAGAAGGAAAGTGGTCGGTTAGCGCCTTGAGAGAGCAATTCGAGCAATTGGAGATGCCGTACAATCATGAAGCTCCGATCTTCATCGCTTTAGCTAGGCTGGACGGTTGGAAGCAGTCCCTTAATCCGTCTGATCGGATGCTGTTACTGGATGCGGCCCAGAATGTGATGGATGAATACTTTCGGGATACCGTCGTGCTGAGGACCATTGTTTACAATCGGGTGCAAATGCTTTGCGTGTTTCAACTCCGAAATCAGGAGCAAGAGGGCTTCGCGGAGAATCGGGCACCACTGTATATTTACGGTATGCTCGAGTCGGTTCAGGATACTTGCAAGAGCTTGCTCCAGCTGGAAGTTTCCTTTCTCTTAGGAGCAGCGTCTATGGAATGGCGTTCTTTATCCGACAGCTTCCACCGCTTGGAGCTATTGGCTGAGCAGGGTCTTGGCTTAACGCCAGGGATGCTGTTAACCGATAGCGAGCTGGAGCAGATGAACTTAGATGAAGGGGAAGGGCAAGAGGATCGAACGGCGATTCCTTTTCAATTTCGTCCGGGTCAATACAGTGGGTTGATCGATTTGTTGCAGAATGGTCAGCAAATGGAGTTCATGCATCTGTACCGTGAACTGTGTGAGCATACCCGGAATGCTGTGTCCATACCTGCCCACTTGGAGATCTATCACTTCTTATCTTCCATGTTCATTACCTACATGAATCGCATGCAGCTTTTCACAGATCTGTCAGCGATGATGAACGTAGATAAGCTATTCGGTTATGACCCCAAACGCCGTTGGGAGGAGTATCTGAATTTCTTTGAGCAGCTGGCCGACACGGTCTTCACATCATCATCTTCCAATCTATCGGAGCGCACGAATCGGATTGTTCGTGAGATTGAGGTCTATATCGAGGAGAAGCTTAGCAGTGATCTGTCCTTAACTAAGCTTGGCGAGCATCTCCATATAAACCCCTCCTACTTGTCCCGATTATTCAAGCAGTTGTCGGGACATAAGCTGTCTGATTATATTGCGGAGGTTAGATTGAGAAAATCCAAGGAACTGCTGCGAACACCTATGAAAATCCATGAGATTGCAGAGGAGGTTGGATATTTGTCGGGCATCGCTTTCGCCCGGTTTTTCAAGAAATATACGAGTATGACACCGCAGGAATATCGTGATAAATCGTTATAAAACAAGTAGGGCTGCCCAGTAGGTCTAAGAAGACCTACTGGGACAGCCCTTCCTGTATGTTTACTTGTAAATGCGTTGCGTGCTGATGACGAAGTTGTCATAGTAGCGCTCGATGGCTACGGTTGGTGCGGTATTATTGTAGTTCTCCAGCATGACCGAGTTGATGCCGTAAGCATTGTAGCTGCCTAGGAAATTCAAATTCGTAGAGCTCGCTTGCAGAACGTCATCAATCCAGTATTCCATTACGCCATCGGATTGGCCAGCTGTATTAAGCTTCAAATGCACTTCTACGCTTTGCCACTTGTTCAAGTTAGGAGAGACGAAGAACGCTTGCGTACCTTGCTTCTTACCCAGCCAAGAAAGATTGGCGAAATCGTTGTATTGCGTGGTGACCAACGTACCTGCAGCATCTGTGCCGCGTGCTGGATCCATCGATAAGTAGTTATTATCCGGCGCAGCGGACCATACATGCCCGATCATCGCTTGGGCCCAGTTAGCGTTTGAGAATACCGTTCCGCGTGTCAGCTTCTGACCAGAGCCCACTACCCAATTGGAGCTGGTCTTGACATAGAAACGCCAATAAATTTCCCGGTAATCTGTTGTGGAGCCGGCGACTGGGTTGATGTAGGAGGACGGAGTCCGTCCGAAGGCGATCTTCAGATTTCCTGCGTCACTATTTCCTGGTGTCCATGTCGCTTTCATCCCTTGTGAGCTGGAGGTTCCGGCACTTGCGGTTAGAACGAACTTAGTTGGAGATTGATACTCGAAGTAGGAGCTTAACCGGTTGACTTCAAAGTCATCGCACCAAATCCAGCCAGTACCAGGAGTGTTGCATTCTTGGACAGGTGGGGAGCCAGGTGGCGGCGTAGGTGTTGGAGTTGGGGTTGCAGATGCGTTGTCCCCCCAGACTTCAATTTCCAAAAGTCGTGCATCTGTATTGCCTGCTACATTCACCCCGTCTGTAATGTACATCCGAATCTTGGTAGTGGTCACAGCTGTAAAGGTGAAATCATTATATTGGCCAACAAATCCATCCTGTGTATTGTTCGTTACACTAGCACCGGGGATGTCAACCCATGTACTTCCATTCCAGCTCTGCATCTTGAACGTATAAATTTGATAGCCAGTGCCGACTCCGTTCGCCTTGCCGCTCCAAACCTTGATGTTGCTGATCGACTTGGATGAAGCCCAATCGAGCTGGAACCAGTGCGGTTCTGCTGTGTTCGTGGATACCCATCGGCTAGCGTCCGCATTCTTGATCCCGTCAACCGCCTTATCCTTCGTATAAGTGCCGCTTGTCGTATCAACCGATAAGGTAGCCGATGGCGCCAAATTAGTGACGGCTGCCCTCACCTTGCCCATTCCTGTGAAAAACGAGCCGAACACAACTGCGAGCAATAGGGCTATGAGGATTATTTTCCACAGCCCATCCCTCCACACTTTCCCTTGATGCATGATTCCCATTAAATCACTCCTTCTATGAACTTGTTATACAGGATACTGTATACAACAAAAACATAACTGAAAATGGAATATTATGTATATAAACTATTTTTGTCATTTGTAAACCAAGCTCTACTAAAGTAAAAAGTAGTTTGTTGGCGTAAAGAACCGTTAGTACCGGAAGTAAGCGGCTTCCATGTACAATCGGCTTAGGCATCCTAGCCTGCATGATAGAGATAGTAGGAGGAGAGCGAGACATGATGACGCATTTGCTAGAGGATTTTGTGCAAGGGAGTACGGTTTGGACCGGCAACTTGGACAAAGGGATGGGGAAGCTTCCAAATGAAATACTTGGAGGAGCGATCCGAGGTATCGCAGAAACAGTTGGATTAGAAGCGGATTGGAGCGGGTACCAGTCCTTGCAATTTATGATTTACAACCCTTGGGATCGCGTAGCGATTGGTGGAATTGAGCTGCTTGACCAGCAATCATTAGCAAGTCCAGACCGTGAATTTGGCGATGTAGTGGACAGAGGCAGGGCCTTGATGCTTGGCGAAGGGTTGACACATGTGATCATTCAGATTGCGCCAATCCAGACCCAGCGCGGGGACCGCATGTTGAATTTGCAACAAATCGCAAAGGTAGTGCTTCGCATGCCAGAGCCCCGGATTGGGGAAGAACCAATATCCATTGCTTCCCTACGGCTGTCTGATCAGCGAAAAGAGGTGGATAGCCACGCATGCGTTCAGCCAGGCGACTCCATCATTTTCTTGAAGCATCTGGATATTTACTGCTATACGTATGAGCCGGAAAACTATGTCGATCCTGTAGAGGTAGTCCAACTGAAGGAGGAGCTGGAACGCGAGCTGGAGCGGTTGGTGAAGGTAATCGAGATTGCTGAGATCAATGGGAAGCAGACACATTATGCTCGTGCAGCCAAGCTTACGGCTGATATAGCCCTCAAGCTGCGGCCTATGCTTGCTTGGCACTTCGCACCTCAAGCCAAGCTGCGTAACATGCAAGGGGCCATGGTCGAGGTGATCAAGCAAAGGACGATCCTTGAGCATTTCACCAGTTCGAAGAAGTTCGAGGATGACGAGGATGACGCCAATGTGCCGCTGTCGCTTGTGAAGCCCATTCCGGATTTCAAGTCGCTAACTATTAAAGGAAATGCTTATGTAGATGCATCAGAGACCCCAGTCTTGATCTGTTCAGTAAGCTATCATAATGATGGAGCCTTGATGCAGTTTTTCTCACCCGAGCAGCATAAAACCGAGATTTTCGCCGTAGGGGGCGGTTCCCGTTACGATATCGAGTGGTCCCCGGTTTATGAAGCGTTCCATCGCCATGAAGACACGAAACGGGTGGGTTGGAAGGGCTGGTGCGGTCACCTGATTAAGGATCAGTGGGCCATGGGCGGTCGGAAGGAAAATGTGATTATTTGCTTGGAGAACGAGCATATCCTGAAAGCCATCGATCAGTATAATGCTGAACATGCCCCTGGGTGGCTGAGCATGCCTAATCTGATGTATATCATCCTGGGATATGAATTAACTTACATGTGTTATTGCAATACTTCGATAGCGCGGTACAGGGAATGGTTGCAGGAGCGTCATGGCAGCTTGGATCGATTGAATGAATGTTGGAGCACGCAGTATGAAGCGTTCAGCGAGATCGTACCGCCTCCGACCCATGGATTCGCACCAAGCCTTGACGTTAACCGAGCCACATGGCTGGATTGGACCAATTGGAATACAAGAAGATTTACAGACCACCTGATTCGGACGAAAGCGTCGATCCGTAAGTTTCACCCGACGATTCCAATCTGTGCCGGTGGCACTCATAGCATGATGAGTCCGGATAACGGGACGACTGGCATCGATGAGGAACTGATCATTAATGAAGTAGACGATGTGATTCTGCACGAGGGCAATGATCTCCTTAGCATCGATCTTCTCCGCGCATTGGCGGATAGTCCGAAGCCTATGGTAGATCCTGAGCAGGAGGGGGATAGCTCTCGATGGCTGCTCAACTATTTGCATGGCAAAACTTCAATCTCGAAGTTCTGGTGGCCGAAGCAGCCGTCACGTCAATTTCCGATGAGTACGATGAACTCGCCCGCGCATGGGGATTTGTCCTCAGAGAAGGTGGCTGAGATGCTCTATACCGCTCTTGACGTCCGCAGATTGAATAAGGAGATCACAGCGTTCTGGGACATGCCCAAAGAGGTAGCGATTCTGTATTCGAAGACGAATATGCTTCAAGTGCCGCCTGAACTACTGCGTGCTGATTCGACACCTTACTTAACTTCGTTGCGCAGCTGCTATGCTTCAGCTCGTTCCTTGGATACGAGTGTCACCTTCATAAGCGAGAGGCAGCTAGTCAATGGGATCGCTCCAAGATACAAGCTGATCGTCTTACCTGCTGCCAAGTATATGCCTGAGGAAGTGTTCGCTTCGCTTGATCGTTATGTGCGCGCAGGAGGACATGTCTTGGTGCTACCGGAGTCGCTCATAGGCGATGAGTATTGTCGTCCGCAGAGCTACTTGCAGCAGTGGGGCATTCGGATTATGGAGACGATAGCTCCGGATATCGCCCATTATGGCGAGTTGGAGCAGCGCTATGATCAGAATTTACAGCGGACGGTCTATTATGAGAATGGCACGGATGCTGAAGCGGCTGAGTTTGCAACATTTTTTCAAACGCTAGGGCGGCTGTCTTACTCTGGGTTAATCCAAAGAGTCGAACTCATTCAAGGGGAGAGTATGGTTCGGGACCGTGAGGGACGGACGATGTTATCCAAGCATGAAATCGGTCTTGGAAAGGTATGGTATGCGGCTGGGACACCGTCTGATGAATCACTTATGGAACTCTTGGATGAGCTGTACGATATCGCTGAGGTAGATCGTCCGCTGCGGGTTACAGATATGGAAGGCAAACGTGTGGTAGGCTTAGAGGCTCGACTCGTTCGCCGTAAGCATGAAGATCTGGTGTATGTGGCCAATGAGAGCGGGGGGACCGTCTCCTTCCAGCTGCATACAAACCGATCCTGTCAGAGGATCCGGGAATTGCGCTCTTCGAAGGAATATGCTGTTCCAGTCGGCACAATTGCGCACAAGGACACACAGCTGTTCTCGCTGCAAGAAGATCCTTCCATCCGAATCCGAGCGCAATCCATTCATTTTCAAGAAAATTGAACTAATTCAGAAATAAGTAAAGATTGGTTAGGATTTGTCATAACTGAATTGTTTAAATGGATCAGGGATCAACCCTATAATTAAGGAGTCAAGTCTTAACGAAAACTTAAATTTAAAAGGGGAGTGTAAGCAAATGAAAAAGATTTCTACGATCTTAGCTGCAACCTTGCTAACCGGTGTACTCGCGGCGTGTAGCGATTCCACACCAGAATCCACATCAGCAGGCAGCGCGACACCAGCAGGCAGCACGACACCTAAGTCCACGAACACACAGCCAGCCACACTCAGCATGATGGTACAGAATCATCCCGCACAACCATTGAAAGATGACTGGGCAATCTGGCAAGTGTTCGAGAAGTCCGCTAACACGAAGCTGAAGGTTTCAGGTTACCAAGGCAACTGGTGGGAATCGATCCCGCTCATTATCGCCTCGAATGAAATGCCCGATATCATGTGGATGTCCGGCTACTCCTTCGTGCAGAAGTTCGGTGGTGGCGGCGCGCTCGTCAACTATCTAGATCATTTAGACAAAATGCCTAATTTCAAGAAGTGGATGGAGACGCACCCGGTTGAATCCAAGCTGCCGCTCAATAACGAAGGAAAACTATTCTTGACACCTACGGCTGGGGCAACATCACCAGTAGGCAACGGGATCATGCTCTATCGCGACGATATCTTCAAGAAGAACAACCTGAAGGCACCCGCTACCTTCGATGAGCTTTATACGGTCTTGAAGGATCTGAAAAAGCTGTATCCGGACAGTACACCATGGGTTTGGCAGAAAGGCTTGGCAACCCTGAATTATATTTCCCCGAGCTGGGATACGCGTCACGGCTATTATTTCAATGAGCAAACCAAAGCTTGGACTTACGGCCCAAGTGAAGATAGCTACCGTAAGATGATCGAATATTTGAATAAGCTGTACGCGGAAAAGCTGGTGCCGACCGAGTTCCTATCACTCGACAGCAAGCAGCGTGACGATTTCATCGCCAATAGCAAGGGCTTCATTTTCAATGGTTACTTAAGTAATCTAGATAACTTTAACACTAACGTACGCAAGACAACGCCTGAGTTTACAATGGCGCATATGGCTCCTCCTAAAGGACCAACAGGCAAAGCGTTCCATGGAACATCGTCTTACTACGATGAAGGTCTGACGGTATCATCGACATCTAAGAATCTCGACGCTGCCTTGAAGCTGATTGACTGGATGTATACAGATCAAGCCAAAGAAGTGTTGAGCTGGGGATTGGAAGGCGTAACGTATTCGAAGACGAATGGCACGAAGAAGTTCATGCCAGAAATTACAACGACTGCGATTGCAGCTAAAAATTACGGTCTAGGCAGCTCTGGTACGAAGGTTTGGGTAGATGAAGAAGCTGGAATGTCCCTGATGTCTGCAGAGACGAAGACGGCATTAAGCGAAGCAGTCAAGTTCGCAGGGCCAAGTCCGTTACTGCCAGCATTCAACAATGCTGAACAAGAGATCGTGAACCTGAAGGGCGAAGCTATCAACAAGTACATGGAAGAAAATATCTCCAAATTCATTATTGGCAGCCGTCCACTTAGTGAATGGCCTCAATATGTGGAAGGTCTGCAAAAGCTAGGTTTGGGTGATGTGGTCAAGATGTATACGAATGCTGATGCACGCGTGAAAAAGAAATAATCTTGGAGAGTAACCCTCCCTCTTGATGAGGGAGGGCATTCTATTACTGGTAGGGGCTGAGCCTGATGAACAACACAGAGATCCAAGCTGCTAAGCGAAGTCATCTAGCAGCTGCAAGTGATCGCAAATCATTTATGAAGCGACTCAAGGATGCGAAATACTTGCTTATCCTTTTTGCACCGGCAATGGTGTTCTATCTCTTGTTCGATTACCTGCCGATGTTCGGGCTCGTGATCGCTTTCAAGGACTATAATGCATTCAAGGGCATCTGGGCAAGTGAATGGGTAGGATTTAAATATTTCTCTTATTTCTTCCAAAATCCAGATTTTCTAGTATTGCTTAAGAATACACTTCTGCTTGGGTTCTACAGTATCTTATTCGGATTCCCAGCACCTATCTTGCTAGCATTGCTTATTAATGAACTTCGTTCCACAATATTCAAACGCTTCGTGCAGACAGTAAGTTATTTGCCCCATTTCATCTCAAATGTCATTATGGTGAGCATGATTATTATGTTCTTATCGCCAACAAGCGGATTGATTAATCAGATCGTAGAATGGTTTGGAGGGGATGCGATCTATTTTCTCTCGAAGCCTGAATATTTCCGGACGATCTTCGTTACATCGGGGATTTGGCAGGGGGTAGGATGGGGAACCATTATTTATTTAGCTGCCTTGTCAGCCATAGATCCTCATTTATATGAAGCGGCAGAGATGGACGGGGCTGGACGTTGGAAAAAGATGTGGCATGTTACCCTTCCTGGCATTGTTCCCGTTATCTTCATTCTCTTAATTCTGAATGTGGGCAGTCTAATGTCTACTAGTTTCGAGAAAGTGTACTTACTCTATAATCCTCTTATTTACTCAACAGCAGATATTTTCTCGACGTATACGTATCGTGTTGGTTTGCTGCAAGGGAACTTCAGTTATTCAACGGCTATTGGGATGTTCAATGGCATTACTAGCTTCATTTTGCTGTATTTGGCTAATTTTGCAGCGAAAAAAATCAAACAGGTCAGCCTGTGGTAGGGAGTGAGAATGATGAAGCGCACTAGATTCAGCTTGTTCGACGCCATCAATATCTTCATCATGTTGTGCCTTATCTTCATCACTCTGTATCCCTTCATATATTTAATCAACGTATCCCTGAGCAGTGAAGTCTATGTGCTGCAGAACCGGGTATCCTTCTGGCCGAGGGGATTCACTACACAGTGGTATGAGCTGGTTTTTCACGATAAGAAAATATGGATCGGATATCGCAATACAATACTTTATGTCGTACTAGGTACTTTGATCTCCTTGACGGTTACCTCGATGGCCGCTTATGCCCTCTCCAAGAAGAAAATGATCTTCGGAAAGCAATTCACGCTTGCCATCATCTTCACGATCTTGTTCAGTGGAGGTATGATTCCATCTTACTTAGTTGCTAAGGAACTGGGGATCGTCAATTCGATTTGGGCGATGGTGCTTCCTGGGGCGGTAAATACGTTTCACCTGCTGATCTTCCGTACCTTCTTCGAGGGCATTCCGGAAGAATTGGAGGATGCGGGCCGAATGGACGGGTTGAATGATATTGGATTATTCACCCGGATCGTCGCTCCTCTATCGAAGCCAGTTTATGCTTCTATTGGATTGTTCGTAGCCGTAGGGATCTGGAACAATTTTTATAGCGCGCTGCTCTATCTTAGGAACCCGGACTTATTGCCCTTACAGGTCATCCTGCGGGACTTAATTATTGCCGGTTCGAACGCCGATTCGATCGCATCCACAGCTGCGGCCAAATCAGGTTCCGAGACCATTGTAGTCGAGTCATTGAAATATGCCACGATTATAGTCAGTACGTTGCCGATCCTACTGGTGTATCCATTCCTGCAAAAGTACTTCGTGAAGGGCGTTATGATTGGATCCGTAAAAGGGTAGGGACGTTCAGGAGGGTGGAAGATAAGGATGATTCTGGCTCAAGGGATTCGAAATCAGATTGCCGAGTGGTCATATGTAACCGTACAAACGTATCAAGACCCGTTMAATGAGATTGAGCTGGATGTGTTGCTTACGGATGAAGAGGGGAAACATTGGACAGTACCGGCTTTCTGGACAGGAGACAGTGAATGGAGACTTCGGTTCACACCTCCGTCTGAGGGCCGTTACTTGTTCCGGTCGATCTGCTCGGATAGGAATAATCGCCAGCTGCATGGTGTAGATGGGATGCTTGAGGTTTCGAGCGATGATGCCCATCTGAGCCCGTTGTTTCGGCGCGGAGCCATTCAAGTTAGCACCAATGGTCGATATTTTGAGCATGCGGACGGTACGCCATTCTTATGGCTGGCGGATACATGGTATACATGCTTGACGAAGCGCATGGATTACCCAGGTATGCTAGAAACGCTAGTAGCGGATCGAGTGGAAAAGGGATTCTCCGTCGTTGAAATGAGTATTGGACTGGGCCCCGAGACCCCGGCCTTCGATCCGAGAGATGAGAACGAAGCCGGGTATCCATGGGAAGATGACTTCACTAGCATCAGACCCGCATACTTCGACGAAGCCGACCGCAAGATTCAGTACATTGTGGAGTCCGGTCTCGTACCCTGCCTCATCGGTTCATGGGGATATTACCTGAAATGGATGGGAACCGAGAAGATGAAGCGGCATTGGCGTTACTTAATCGCTCGCTATGGGGGGTATCCCCTATTCTGGTGTCTCGCCGGTGAGTGCAACATGCCGTTCTATGGGAGCAAGCAGCCGGAGCGAGGTCAGGATGTCGCCATGCTGAAGCGAGAATGGACGAATGTGGCCGATTATGTGCGTCGTACCGACCCTTATAGGCACCCCTTGACCACACATTCTAACGCATTTCACTCGTCGCGAAGTCAGCTTGAAGACGGCTCGCTGTTGGATTTTGAATTGCCTCAGGCAGGACACGGTGATACAGGACGATATGCGGAGCTGCATCTAGCCGCACGGCATTATATCAATATTATAGGCGCGAAGCCTTCTGTACCGGTTATTAGTGCAGAAGCGTTCTATGAAGGCATTATGGGCCGAAACTTCGCGGATGTGCAGCGGTTTCTATTCTGGAGCAGCCTGATGTCTGGGTCGGCAGGGCATACGTATGGCACGATTGCTGTAGCGTTGACCAATTCGGAGAATGGCACATTCGGACCTCATCCTAGCGGTACCATGTGGGATGATCATATATGGGAGCAGGCCATTCACTTCTTAGGCTCGGCGCATGTTGGCGCGGGGAAGCGAATTCTGGAGCGGTTTGATTGGTGGAGATTGGAGCCTAGTCAAGCGTTAATTGAGCCCCGTGCTGGGTCTGAAGAATACTTTAACCCATACTGCGCTGTGATTCCGGGGCAAGCGATTCTGCTCTATGTTCCGATTCTGTTAACCCCTTGGAACGATCCTGTGCGAGTAAGTGGGCTAGATCCCCAGCTGCTGTACCGAGCCAGTTTTATCGATCCTCGGAATGGCTGTTCCCATATCATCGGTGACATTCGCCCAGACGATGAGGGATTATGGGTATTGCCTGTACCGCCTGTAATGCTTGACTGGGTTGTAGTTCTGGAGTAAGTGGATAGATGTTGAAGGAATACGGACATACAGATTAGGCATGCGATGCCTAAGATGAGGAGGTTCTATAGTTGCAAAAGCGCAGTGTGACCTTGAACAATGGGGTAGAGATGCCGTTGCTAGGGCTTGGTGTCTGGCAGGCTGGTAACGGCGAGGAATTGGAGCAAGCGATAGTTAGCGCTGCAGAGTACGGGTATCGCAGTATTGATACCGCATCTGTATACGGCAATGAAGAAGGGGTGGGCCGGGCTATTCAGAAGACTGGCATTCCACGCGAACAGTTCTTCGTCACCACGAAGCTGTGGAATATTGACCATGGTTATGATTCGACATTGAAGGCTTTTGAGAAGAGTCGTGAGAGGCTTGGATTGGATTATGTCGATTTATATTTGATCCATTGGCCAGTTATGGGGATGAATAGGGACACTTGGTGTGCAATGGAGCAGCTGTATGAAGAGGGCAAGGTGCGGGCGATCGGCGTCAGTAACTTTCTGGAGCACCACTTGTTGGAATTGATGGAGACGAGTCGCATTCAACCTGCAGTCAATCAAATCGAGTATCACCCGAGTTTAGCTTCCAATAACCTGCACCTATTCTGCAAGCAGCACTTCATTCAGCTGGAGGCTTACAGTCCTTTAATGCGAGGCCGCTTGATGGATCATCCATTGTTGTTGAAGCTGGCTAGCCGTTACGGGAAAAGTGTCGCTCAGATCATATTGCGTTGGGTTGTGCAACAAGATATCGTAACGGTTCCTAAATCGATCTCCCCTGTTCGCATACGAGAAAATGCCGATATCTTCGACTTCGAACTAAGTGAGGAAGACATGGTGCTTATGGCCGAATTGAACGTTAATCAACGTGTTAGCGCTCACCCGGATCATAGGAATTTTTAAGATATGAACGATATTCCTAAGATTGGTTTCCGAAATACGTGGGCTGAAGTTTCACTACATGCCATTTCTCATAATGTTAGCTTATTCAGATCTCATCTGCACAGCTCTTGTCGTCTAATGGCTGTAGTGAAAGCCGATGGCTATGGGCATGGTGCCGTTGAGGTAGCACGAGCAGCCATTCAGGCAGGTGCCCATTGGCTAGGTGTAGCCTTTCTTGACGAAGCCCTGCAGCTTAGAAATGCTGGAATTGACCATCCTATTCTCGTTCTAGGATGTACGCCAACTCGTTCCTTAGAGATCGCTGTGACACATCGAATTTCGTTAACCGTTTTTTCTGAGCAAAGCTTAGATGAACTGATTGCGGTGACTGCACGATTAAGCCAGCCCGCGCGAATTCATATCAAAGTGGATACGGGAATGTCGCGATTAGGCTGCACCAGCAAAGAAGAAGTATTGTCCCTAAGTCTTAAAGCGAGGTCAAGCCCCTATGTGCGTGTGGAGGGCATCTTTACGCATTTCGCAAATGCGGATAGTAAAGATTGCGCTCGAACCCGTCACCAATTTGAACGCTTCACGTCCGTTATCGACTATCTCGAACAACATCAAATTCAAATCCCTCTTAAACACTGCTGTAACAGTGCCGCAACCATTCAATTTCCGGAGATGCATCTGGACATGGTGCGAGTAGGCATTAGCTTATACGGGTTATTACCCTCAGATGAAGTCAACCATCCTTTAACCGATGAATTCCAAAAGGCCATGCAATTCAAATCGTCTATAGCATCCTTAAAACAAGTGGGAACTGATGAATGGATCAGCTACGGGTGTACGGCTCGAACCGAGCAACACTCCCTGATTGCCACTATGCCTGCAGGTTATGCAGATGGACTTTCACGGCTTCTGTCTAATAAAGGATTTGTTCTTGTGAGGGGACAGAGGGTGCCCATTGTCGGACGTGTATGCATGGATCAAACGATGCTAGATGTAACTACTGTTCCGAATGTACAACTTGACGACGAGGTTGTCTTATTTGGTCAGTCGCAAGGAGCCCATCTCTCCATGGATGAAATGGCTTCTTGGATCAACACGATCAATTATGAAGTTGTTTGCTCAGTGGGAAAAAGAGTTCCCCGTATTTATGAAAGGGGCCCTCTATGCTAGATCTCCCACCGCAAGCTTCATAACAAAATGACTAGGATGAAGGAGACCATATAGATGAAAGCAGCTTTAATAGGAGCGGGCAGCAGAGGCATGTTCGCTTATGGCGCTTATGCGTCAAAACATCCCAACGAAATTCAATTTATCGCCGTTGCTGATCCGAATGAAGAAAGAAGAACTCATTTTGCAAAATTGCATGAAATTCCGTTAGAACAACAATATGTCCACTGGGATGATTTCCTAACAAAACCGAAACAATGCGACACGCTATTCATTTGTACGCAGGATGCCGATCACTATGAACCGGCTATGAAGGCCATGCAAGCA
The DNA here is from genome assembly GCF_056402415.1 of Paenibacillus sp. P4_A9. Taxonomy (NCBI): domain Bacteria; kingdom Bacillati; phylum Bacillota; class Bacilli; order Caryophanales; family Paenibacillaceae; genus Paenibacillus; species Paenibacillus sp. P4_A9. The sequence goes on along the minus strand of NZ_JBFUHL010000014.1, from coordinate 3,288 downwards.
GGCTATGATATCGTATTGGAAAAACCGATGTCGCCGGATCCGCTCGAGACGCTTCGATTGGCGGAAGAAGCCGAACATTTGAATCGTGGACTTACGGTATGTCACGTGCTTAGATACGATCTCTATTTCAATACATTGAAGAAGTTGGTGGACCGGAAAGAAATCGGTGATATTGTCTCCATTCAATGGAGTGAGAATATTGGATATTGGCATTTCGCGCACAGCTTTGTTAGAGGCAACTGGCGGAATTCAAGCTCTTCCAGTGCCATGATATTGGCCAAGTGCTGTCATGATCTCGATCTGCTTCAATGGCTGGCAGGGGGGCAATGCGAGTCCGTCTCTTCCTTCGGTGACTTAAGTTATTTCCGTGAGCGCCATGCTCCGTTAGGATCTACCGAACGATGCACGGATGGTTGCGCGGTTGAGCCTGAGTGTCCTTATTCCGCGCTCAAACTTTACTACAATGAAAATAACAGTTGGCCTCAGGATGTTGTTTCGTTACAGAACGATCTGCCGACCCGGTGGAAAGCTCTACAGGAAGGTCCTTATGGTAAATGTGTGTTTCGTTGTGATAATGATGTTGTGGATCATCAAGCCGTTAATATGCAGTTCGACAACGGGGTAACCGTCAGCTTCAATATTTCCGCCTTTTCGAGCGAAATCACGCGTACTTTCAAGATTATGGGCACGTTGGGGGAAATTACGGGACATCGCAAAAGCGGAGAGTTAGAGATGGTCCTTTTCAACGGACACAGAGAGCGTATCGTGCCGGCCAGTGTGGATGGGGGGCACGGTGGGGCAGATACCATGCTCATGCGAGAAATCGTTAGGCGTAATCACCATCAAAGCGGTCAGTCTGAACCATCGCGGTCTTCCGGCATGATCTCTGCTGAGAGCCACCTGATTGCCTTTGCTGCAGAACAGTCACGTCTGACGGGGCAGACCATCCGAATGAACGAGTTTGTAGATCAACTACGACAGCAAAACATAGGTGATGCGGTGGATGGAGTGGGAGCATGGAAGAAACAGAAATAAGCCTTAAGCTATTGCCTAACGAATATTGGTGGGGTGGTAGAGCTTCGGATGGACAGCACATGCCCTATGCGGACCATGAGTTCCAGGCAAGCTTGAACGGCGATTTATTAGCCAACCAAGCTTGTCCGCTGCTCCTATCCAACAAAGGAAGGTATCTTTGGAGCGAGGAACCATTCGTCTTTTCTACTCAAGACAGAGTACTGAATGTGAAGAGCGTCTGTGGTGCCTCACTCTATTTCAGTGATCAGCATCTCGATCTTCGCGGAGCTTTTTTGGCGGCGTCGAAGACCCATTTTCCTCCCGCTGGCCTTATGCCGGAACGTCTGCTGTTCACAGCCCCACAATATAACCTATGGATCGAACTTTTGTACTCCCCTACCCAAGAGAAGGTATTACAATATGCACGGCATGTTTTGGAGCATGGGATGGACCCGGGAGTCATCATGATCGATGATAATTGGCATGAACCTTATGGGACATGGGAATTCCATTCCGGTCGATTCCCCGATCCGAAAGCGATGGTAGATGAACTGCACCTGCTGGGATTTAAAATCATGCTGTGGGTTTGCCCATTTGTGAGCCCGGACAGCCTTACGTTCCGGCAATTGGAACCAACTGGATTTTTACTGAAGGATCATAGCAATCAAATCGCAATTCGAAAATGGTGGAATGGGTATAGCGCCGTCCTCGACTGTACGCATCAAGGTGCGGTTGATTGGATCCATTTGAAATTACGTTTTCTGCAAGAGCAGTATGGAATTGACGGCTTCAAATTCGATGCTGGGGATCCTAATTTCTACGACGAAAGTGATTGGAGTGCAGCTCCATGTCATCCCAATGCTCATTGTGAGGCCTGGGCTAAAGTCGGTTTGCCTTATGCGTTGAATGAATTTCGAGCTTGCTGGAAGTTGGCAGGACAACCCTTGGTTCAGCGATTAAAGGACAAGAAGCATTCCTGGGAGGGAGACGGATTAGGGGCCTTGATTCCAGATGCGTTAGCTCAAGGTTTACTTGGGTACTCATTTATATGCCCTGATATGATTGGTGGAGGCGAATATATTCAATTCACTTCAGTTGAAAATAGCTTGGATGCGGAATTGTTTGTCCGTTATGCCCAGTGTTCGGCTCTGTTCCCGATGATGCAATTTTCCGCAGCTCCATGGCGGGTGTTAGATCCAGAGTATTTGGGTTATTGCAGGGATGCGGCCAAACTACATGTGAGGCTCGGTCCTGAGATTGTCGAAATTGCTGAGCATTCTGCAAGGACAGGGGAACCGATTCTGCGTCATTTAGCCTATGAATTTCCCAGTCAAGACTATGAACAAGTGTCTGATCAATTTCTGCTCGGCAGTCATTTGATGGCAGCTCCAATCGTGAATAAGGGACAACGCAGGCGCAATGTCTTCATTCCACCAGGTGAATGGCTGGGTGATGACGGTGCAATTGTAGTGGGTCCGACTACGATAGAAATTGATGTCCCTATTTCACGACTGCCTTGGTATCGAAGAGTGGATTGAGTTTATTGTTTAACCCAGCTTCGACGTTACTGAAGCTGGGAATTTTGCTTTCGTCCAGTGCAGACCTCTACCTAAATTGAGCCTGTTTCTCAATGTCAACATTGGTTAGGAATAGTAACAAATGATTTATTTAAGGCATCGTAGGGCTAATTCTATAATTAAGGCGTCCAGTCTCGTAAACTTACATTTGAATGAAAGAGGAGAGAGGTCCCTTGAGACATGTTCCAGGCATTCCGCAATTGTACAGTCGAATATTCATTTTAGTAATGGTGGCTTTGCTACTGGCGTCTGCCAGTCCATTTCCATTCGCTGCGAAACCAGTTGCAGCAGCCGAGGAACCAATTGCCGGCTCAGGAGCCGGTCTAGTCACGCAGGAGTGCAGCAATAAGCAAGCGGGGTGGATTTGGTGCGATGATTTCGAAAGCGACCGGTTGAGCTCGTACTTCGAATATCAGAACACGAGTAAGTTCGTGCGTGCGGATGGCGCAGGGGTATCCGGCTCTAAAGGGATGAAGGCGACCTGGTCGGCCGGCAGCGGCGATGCAGGCAACCTGAAGGTAGCGTTCGGTCGGACACCGGATGCCTATCTCAAGGCCGTAGATGAGGGAACCGAGAAGTACCGGGAGATCTATTGGCGGTTCTACGTGAAGAACGGCCCTACTTGGACAGCGACCGGGGCGCAGAAGCTGTCGCGAGCGACCATCATGGCAAGCGCGGACTGGAAGCAGGCCATGAT
>NZ_JBFUHL010000013.1:0-119993 GCF_056402415.1 Paenibacillus sp. P4_A9 | reverse complement strand
GTTAACAGGTTCATGATCAAACTCCCGGTATTTCCCCAACCAGTTTCGTAGGGTACCAGGATTGATGTTCAATTCATCCGCGATATGCTCTAAAGATTTAGTCTGCTCTTGCACATACTTTACAGCTTCACGTTTGAAAGTTTCATTATATCGTTGTCTTGAATCGCTCATGGACAGACACCTCTTAGTTATAGTTATGATTATTATTACTTCTACACTAAGAGACGTCCACTATTAATTCTAAGAGCAAATTTCGGACTAATGGGAGCCAGTGGAGCAATTCATGCCTATTTTCATATCCAAACTAATTTACCGAATAATTGCTTCCGCACTGCACACACTATAATGCTTTTTCCAAGTGTTGGAGAGGCCATTAGCATACGAGCGAACAGCCGATTCCATGTGGTTTCAGAGCTTTGTAACATTTGCGAATGGAAATGACTTCATATTAAAGCTATAATTGAAAGCGGAACAACAGTATTCGACATGATTCTCAATAGATATGACATAAAGTAGGTGCAATCATGCAAAAGTGGATCCAAAGATTCGCTAATTTATCCGCCATCGGCATGTTTCTTATTCTTGCAATGGGTGCCTTAGTAACCAAGGCTGACGCAGGTCGAGGCTGCGGAGATGAATGGCCATTGTGTAACGGTAAATTCATTCCGGCGCATACCATTTCTTCTTTTATCGAGTATAGTCATCGCTTAGTTGTAGGTATTGTAACGCTCATTCTTGTAGCAACATTTTACTTAGTTTTTCGCTATGTGAAACGTAGAGATGCTAAATTTTTTATCACAGCAACCGTGGTGATGACGCTGATTCAAGCAGTCATGGGCGCTTTGGCCGTTGTTTGGCCGCAATCCTCACTTGTCTTGGCACTTCATTTCGGATTATCCTTACTTGCTTTTGCATTTTCCTTGTTGCTTGCTCTCGTGTTCACACCTTGGGGACAATTTGTGCGGACAACGTCGATTCACTTGAGCTTTAAAGTGATCGTTTGGTTTACCGCTATTTACAGCTATGTGGTTGTTTATCTTGGAGCATTCGTTCGACATACCGTTTCTTCAGGCGGTTGCTCGGGCTGGCCGTTGTGCAATGGCGAAGTGATTCCAGAGCTCAGCGGTGCCACAGGGATTGTTTTTACCCATCGAATTGCTGCATTGCTGCTGTTTATCTGTATCTTATTCCTATATCTCCAAGCACGACGTCATTATCAGCCGACAGACAAGCTGTGGTTTGGAAGCAAATGGGCGCTAATTCTCGTTTCGCTTCAAGTCATTAGCGGTGCTGTGGTAACCTGGTCGTTAGGAAATGAAGTCGCCTATTTATTTACAGGTATGATTCATGCCATAATTGTGGCTTGTATGTTTGGATTCTTATGTTATTTGTGTGTGCTTACCCTATATGACCGCAAAGCCTAGCAGCTACTGTGGCACAAGAAGGCCTTCTGACGGAAGGCCATTTCCTTTTTCATCCTATCAAATGATGACTATATATTTTACAGGTAAAGGTGGAATTTCCTATGGTACCAACAAATTTAAGAGCATTTCTTGAGATTTTACGCCGCGAAAATGAATTGATCGAAATATCCGCTCCGGTGGATCCGAATCTCGAGCTTGCGGAAATACATCGTCGCGTCATCGACGAGCAGGGACCGGCTTTACTTTTCACCAATGTAAAAGGCAGCGCATTCCCTGTCGTGACGAACCTGTTCGGCACAACAAGAAGAGTTGATTTGGCTTTCGGTCCGAAGCCGGAGCAATTCATGAAAGCGGTTATTAACGCAACAAGCACGTTGTTGCCCCCTACACCCAAAGCGCTGTGGGGCGAGAGAGGTCTCATCCTCGATCTCATGAAAGTCGGGACGAAGAAAATTCAACCGAATCAAGCGCCGATTCTCGGCGGCTTGAAGCAGGACAACCCGCTCGCAGGACTGCCTGTCCTGACGAGCTGGCAAGAAGACGGTGGCCCGTTCGTCACGCTGCCGCTCGTATACACCGAGCATCCCGACGGAGGTCATCATAACCTGGGCATGTATCGCATGCAGGTGTATGATGACCTCACAACCGGCATGCACTGGCAAATACATAAAGGCGGCGGCTTCCACTATCACGAAGCCGAGAAGCGCAACCAAGCGCTGCCCGTCACCGTGTTCCTGGGCGGCCCGCCTGCGCTCATCGCCTCAGCGATTGCGCCGGTGCCCGAGCACCTGCCCGAGCTGATGCTCGCTTCGCTCATCCTCGGGCAGAAGCTGCCCATGGTGGAGAATCCCCATGGGGGGCACCGCCTCGTGGCCGAGGCGGAGTTCGCGATATGCGGCTCCGTGCCGCCGCATCTAAGACGCCCCGAAGGGCCGTTCGGCGACCACTTCGGGTATTACTCGCTCATCCATGATTTCCCCGTTTTCAACGTGAATCATGTGTGGCACCGCAAAGACGCGATCTATCCGGCGACGATCGTCGGCAAGCCACGCCAAGAGGATTACTTCCTTGGCGAATTCTTGCAAAGACTGCTGGAGCCTGCGTTCCCAATGGCGATGCCAGGGGTGAAAGACCTGTGGACGTATGCGGAGACCGGGTTCCACCCGCTCGCAGCCGCGGTCGTCCGCGAAAGCTATAGCCGTGAAGCGCTCGGTACGGCGTTCCGTATCCTCGGTGAGGGACAGCTGTCCCTCACGAAGTTCCTGATCGTAACGGACAAGCCAACAACCTTAGCGAATTTCTCGCAGTTGTTAGAAACCGTATTAGAACGCTTTGATCCAGCACGGGATCTGTTCATATTTAATAAAACGTCGCATGATACGCTGGATTATACCGGTGGTCAGCTCAACCACGGCTCCAAAGCCGTACTGCTCGGCACAGGCGACCCCGTACGCGAGCTACCGAGAGCATACACGGAAGGCGAACTGCCTGAGATCCATGATATCGCTGTGTACTGTGGCGGCTGTCTGCTTGTCTCTGGCGCATCCTATGCAGCTGAGCCAGAGCTGCCACAGCGTCTGCTTGCGAATGCTGCTGACCGATTGAAGCAGTGGCCTCTAGTTATACTTGTCGATGATGCCAGCGACATTGCGAATGACCAAACGAAATTCCTATGGACGGTGTTTACACGCTTTAACCCTGCAAGTGATATGTACGCGCAGTCTAGTGTGAATCGTCATCATATTGCCTATGAAGTTCCGATTGTGATCGACGCGCGTATGAAGCCAGGCTACCCAGATGAGCTGTTCCCTCGGGAAGATATTGTAGAACTCGTTGACCGCAGATGGAAGGAATACTTCGCGTGATGAGCTCGGGACGCCTACGAGCTATGTATCCGCATCTCGGATTTGTTCTTGTGTACCTGCTTTGGGGGATTAATTTAGCCTCCCTCAAAATAGGGGGCCGAGAATGGGATAGTCTCGTCTTTAATGGTCTACGCTTCGCGAGTATGATTCCGATCCTATGGGTTTATACTTACTTTTATTATCGTTCACGGGCGCTGCGCTTCCAGATTGCTGGTCGAGATTTGCTGCTCATCTGCGGGTTAGGGATACTGAATGCCGTGGGGATGGAAGCACTGCTGCAGTACGCGTTGCAGTTTTCCAACGCTGCGAATGGTGCGGTGCTCGGGCGGGGATTTATGCCAGTTATTACAGTGCTCATTGCTGTTATTGCCGGTCAGGTGAAGGTTACATGGCGAATCTTAATCGGGATTCCTCTTGCACTTGGCAGCGTGATCCTCATTGTCTCGGGGGGATCCGAAGGCTTTCATTTGGGCAGTGAGACATTTCGAGGCGATATCCTGCTGCTTATGCGCAGTTTCATGGGCGCCATTTATCTCATTGGGATGAATCGATTAGTCGTGAAATATCCGCTTCCAATCTTAATTTCTCTTGAAATGACAGCGGGTGCCCTATCCTTATTACCGTTCGTGCTATTGCGGGCGGATGGTGCGTACTTCGCAGCGATCTCGCAGACGGGTTGGATTAGTTTAATCTATACTTCCTTGTTGGCAACTGCAGTAGGTTTCTCCTTGCATAATTGGAGTTTGGCTAAGCTAGGGCCTTTCAAATCATCGGCCTATGGCTATTTGCTTCCAGTTACAGCTGCGCTAGGAGGTTTCGTTTTCCTCGGTGAATCCATCTCGCTGAGCCAGTATCTTGGCGGTATTGGCGTGTTGGCCGCGATGTATTTCGTCCAGCGTGATCGTACATCGGGGGCCAAGAGAGCACCCGTGCCAACGACCACGGCCAAAACTTTAACGCGGTAACAAGGTTATCAGATGAGGATTGAAAAGGGAGGTGATCTTATGCTTCGTGTGTTATTTAATGAGCCGAAACGGATCGACAGCGGACTCCTGCTGGAAGCAGGCAACGCAGTAAGAGCCTATATGAAACACATCGAGACCGAACAGAGTCACATCTCCACGAAGTATTCGATCTTCCATCGTCAAGCGATATGGAGTAAGGGGTTTATCGACGCACTAGATGAACTCGAGCAGAGTAAATATTGCTGTGAGCGATATTGTGAGCTTATTGTAAAAGGTTTTTTGGAGGAAATGAATCCCCAAGAGACCGAGGCTTATCAACGATTTGTGTATTTCTACAAAAATGCGTTCATTCGCTTATTTTCCATTTTAGATAAACTAGGGACCTTCATGAATGATCTCTTCGGGTTGAAAACGGAAACATTAAAATCACGATTTTCGTATTTCACTGTGCTCCGTTATATGCATGAGAAGCATATCCACGGCTCGTTAGAACTGCAGCTGTATACACTCAAAATGGAATATAAAGCGCCGCTAGATCGACTGCGCAATTTACGTAATATGGAAATTCATTATATTAATGCTGAGATGCTGGACGATCTTTTGCAGAAAGAACCAATGCTTGGAGAGCGCATTCATATTGAGAATGTGAAGCTCAATTTGTCCGATTTGCAGCAGGGATTTGACATGGTGTGCCGAACCTTAACAATAGCGTTTACTTATATTACGGCATATGTGACAAAGGGGTAGTGGACCATGCCATTAAGAGGTCGAACAGTGCTTGTTACAGGCAGTGCCAAGGGTTTAGGCAAAATGACGGCATTGACCCTAGCCAAAAAGGGCTGTCAGGTCGCTGTTAATTATGTGACAAGTGAGAAGGAAGCTTGCGAGCTCGTTCAGCAATTGACTGAAATGGGTGTTCGCAGCATCGCTGTACAAGGGGATGTAGCTAAACGCGAAGATATTATCCGCATGGTGGAAGAAACGGTCTCAAAGCTAGGGCCGATCGATATACTTGTGAACAATGCAGGGCCTTTTGTTCGTGAACGTCGCTTTTTCGCTGACTATAACATGGACGAAATTGACTATTTAGTGCGTGGGAATCTGCTAGGTGTGATGGAGCTGGATCATCTCGTGCTGCCGCAGATGAGAAAGAATCGATGGGGACGCATTATCCATTTCGGTTTCGGCAAAGCGGCTGAAGCGAGGGGATGGACGCATCGGGCTGCTTACGCGGCTGCCAAGGTAGGGTTGGTCTCTTTCACCAAAACGTTAGCCGAGGAAGAAGCCGCTCATGGTATTACGGTGAATATGATCTGTCCAGGTGATATTCGCGGGAAGAATAAAGAACGCACAATGGAAGAAGCGCGCTTAGAAGTGGATGGGGAAACGCCGGTGGGAAGACCGGGAACGGGGGAGGATGTGGCACGTGTCATCGATTTCCTCTGCTCACCAAATTCTGATTTTATCACAGGCAATATTATGGATATCTCAGGCGCATTGGATCCCATTCAGCCTCTGCCGGTTCTCAAACAACGTAAGACCGAAATAGAACCTTAGACAGCAAAAAGAGCTTACCTAGAGGTAAGCTCTTCCTTACCACATCAGAATTTAGAAGTTTCCGGAACTCGGAAGAACAAATTCTTATTGGCGATATAAACAACCTCTAAACGCGGTCGATCATCCTCGAAAGACTTCGATAAAAGTTTATCTCATGATATAGTCGTTACTAGAATACCTGTACGACTTCTGTAATACCCTCTACTTCTTCAACCAATGCACGCTCAATACCAGCTTTCAGTGTGATTGTTGAGCTTGGGCAGCTTCCGCATGCACCCATAAGTTTCAGCTTAACGATTCCGTCTTCCACATCAACTAGATCGACGTCACCGCCATCACGTTGTAGAAAAGGACGAAGTTTATCTAAAACCTCAAGAACTTCATCGTAAATCGCTTCTTTGGTTTTTTCTGTCATTTGATTCATCTCCTTTCATTAACTATTATAGTACAATACGCATTAAATGAAAATGGTTAAGGGCTTGAAACTATCAACATGGGGTGAAATTTTTACATGAGACCAATTATAGAATTTTGTGCCAGCAACATGCACACAGGAACTGATAAAGTGATGAAAGACCTCGAGCAAAATCCGGAATTCGATGTCATGGAATACGGCTGTCTGGGCAACTGCGGCCAGTGCTACATGGAGCCTTACGCTTTAGTAAACGGTGAAATCATTGCCGCAGAAAGTGCGGAGAGCCTCCATGCTCGCATTTTAGAAAAAATAAAAGAGATCGAAGCGATGTACGACTTACTTAGTGAATAACCTGCAGTCATCCTAACCGAAGTGGCGCTTGGACTTCCAAAGTACGCCGCTCTTGAGCATTCGAGCAATTTTACCCGTCATTAACGTACGTTTTCCCATAATTCCGAAGCCGCTCTTTTTACCAAGTGAACCGAGCGTGCCTCTCAGCTTGATTTTGCCAAGTCGAGGTGTATCGCCTTTCCAAATAGCCTGAATCGCTTCTGCAATTTGCTTACCTTGCGCTTGTGCGGCTTGAGCGCTTGGTGAGAAGGGTAATGAGGCACAGTCACCAACTACGAAAACTTCCTCGAAGTCTGGAATTTGATGGTATTCATTTAACAGTATACGTCCTTGGCGATCCTTGGGTACATTCAAAGCTTCCACAATAGGTGTTGGCTGAATACCGGCCGTCCAGATCGTCGCGTCTGTGCGAATAATCTCATCTTGATTGTACAAATCGCCGCCGTCTAATCGAACCAAGGTTACTTGTGTTCGCAGCTCGATATGATGCTCGATCATCCATTCACGCACGTACTGCTGTAGATTCGTTGGAAAAGCTGAAAGTAGACTTGGACCACGATCAATTAATCGGATATTCAGGTCAGGACGGCTTTCGCGCAGCTCTGAAGCCATCTCAACCCCGCTAAGTCCTCCGCCAATGATGGAAACTTGACCATAAGGGTTGATATTATTAATTTTCTGATAGGTCGCGCGCGTTTGTGCCAGTGTTTGGATACTGGATGAAAATTCTTGAGCCCCGACAATGCCATGATAACTATCCACACAACCAAGTCCAATGACTAGCCAGTCATAGGAAATGGGTTCTTTGTCGTGGAAATTGATTTGTTTCGCCTCGAGATCAACGCCAGCAACCTCGCCATACACAAGCTGAAGTCGCGAATCATCCGGATAGGTAACACGAATATGGGTTTCAGCGATAGTGCCAGAAGCGAGTGCATAATATTCGGTTTTCAGGCCTTGGAATGGACTGCGATCAATCATAATAAGTTCTGTGTCGTCTGGTAAATCTTTTTCCAGCAAATTTAAAGCTACGGTCAGACCGCCATAGCCTCCTCCGAGAATGACAAACTTTTTCATAGCCAACCAATATCCCTTCTTCTGAACGATGATCTGATCTAATCTCTATTATCTCTCATACACTTTGATTTCATTATAAAAGGTGTCGCGTTCAACCGCGACGCGGCCGGAACCTTGAATGAGCCATACAAGCTCATCGCGCGTAAGACCTTCAGGTGAAAGTGCGCCAGCGGCATGTGAAATTTTCTCTTTCACGATCGTACCGTGTGCATCGGAAGCACCGAAGGTAAAGGATAGCTGCGTAAGTTTGGTGCCGATATTGATAAAATAAGCTTTAATGTGCGGGAAATTATCCAGCATTAAGCGGCTAATTGCGATGGTTTTCAGCTCGTCCCAAGCAGGAACACGTCGTTTAAGACCAGCATTCTTACTTGCAGGCTGGACGGAATTCGGAATGAATACAAGGAAGCCGTCTGTTTCGTCTTGCAGCTCACGAAGCAAGATCATATGGCGAATCCGTTCTTCCTTCGTTTCAATCGAACCATAGAGCATAGTTGCATGTGTTTTCATCCCAAGGAGATGAGCTTGGCGATGAACATCCAACCATTCTTCCGTTGATGCTTTTTCAACCTTCATTTTGGCACGGTAACGCTCCGTTAGAATTTCTGCACCGCCACCAGGAAGGGTGGAAAGTCCAGCATCCATTAATGTTTTGAGCACATCACGGTAGCTTAAGCCGCTAATACGGGAGAAAAATTCGATTTCAGCAGCCGTATGAGCTTTAATCGTAACGTCCGGATAGGCTTGTTTCAATTGACGAATGCAATCGACATAATACTCGAACGGCAGATGAGGGTTATGCCCCTGACTGATATGGAATTCTTTAATTTCAGGGTTGAAATTTTCAGCAATATAATCTAACATCTGACTAGGCGTCAGCGTGTAAGAACCTTCTTCACCCTCGTCGCGGCGGAAATGACAAAAAGAGCAATGCTCTTCGCATACATTCGTGAAGTACAGACTCATATTTTGTACAAAATACACCTTGTTTCCATTCAATCGTGTATTCACTTTATTAGCTAATTGACCAATGGTTAAGAGGTCGTCAGATTCATATAAGAATAGTCCATCTTCCATGGTCAGACGTTCGCCGTTCTCAACTTTGTCAGTAATCTCAGCCATCCGTTTGAGCGGGTCTACTGTCGTAATACTCATGCTCCATGCCTCCTATGAAAATATAATTAACCGCATAATGAAACGACGCAGCCAGATTCTATAAGCAGTTGCGTTAGGTGGTGTGAGTTGCTCGCGTACCTGTCAACCAGTTCGGTTTAGGAATTCACACCTAGTTTATAACGATACAAGCTATCTATCCCTATTATTATAAACCTCCTAGTTAGGAGGGGCAACATCGGAACATTGAAGATAAATTGACAATCTTATGCGTGTGCAATATTTTTTCGATGAAATTGGCGAAATGTTATTCCCAATATTAGCAAATTCCTGTATACTATTGCAATGTGATTACGTAAGGGCTAAAGGTGATAATAATCGTGCTACCATTATTCGTGACCGAACCGCAGGAACGACTTCATATCAAAATTGAACAGCTTCGAGGCAAAATGGTTAGTTTGGGAACCTCCTATGGTTTCCAACATCCTGACGTGCAGAAATGCAGTCGAGATCTGGACCAGCTGCTATTGCAGTATTATGCCACAAGACGTCCTAAACAGTGAACAGCTGCCCTTGAGCATCGGTTGGATTAGGAGTATACTTATAGCAAGCACTTCGTATACCAATGCCAGTTTTCCTAAGTATATAAATATGTAGGGAAAAACCAAGGAGGGATTTCCATTATGATTAACATAAGTGAATCAGCAAGTGAGAAAATTAAAGAACTTTTGGCTTCTGAAGAATCACCAAAGCTATTCTTACGTCTTGGCGTGAAAGCTGGGGGCTGCAGCGGCTTTTCTTATGGAATGGGCTTTGATGATGATCAAAAGTCTGACGATAAAGAATTTACCATTCACGGCCTTAAGGTTGTAGTAGACGAGGAAAGCGCAAAGTATTTATACGGCGTCCAAATCGATTTCGAAGACAAAGGCATGGGTGGCGGTTTCACCATCAATAACCCGAATGCAGTAGCATCGTGTGGTTGTGGATCTTCCTTCAAACCAGCGGATTATGAGGGAACACCTGAGCCTTGTGATGATAAGGTCGAAGCTTAATAACGGATAACGAACCTTCCAAGCTTGTGTAGATGTTAATACACAGAATTGGGAGGTTTTTATTTTTTTGTTTTTGACGAAACTGGAAAAAGAGGCTGATTCAAAGCAGAATTTTGTTTTTTAAATGTCAATTGGGCTTGTGGGATGAACAATGGCCTCTAATTAAGACAAATTGTTTAATTTTTTCGAAATAATTAAAAATTCATAATATGGTTAATTAAAAAACATTTCTATGTTGAACGGCATGTGCTATTCTAAATAAAAAATAATTTCTGGAGTGAAGAGAAATGCAAGTTACTGATGTCGAAAAAGTACCGTCCTTGTTTTCCAGAACCAATCCGTTTCAAGCGAAAGTATTGAAAAACTTCAATTTAAACGGGGAAGGCTCCAGCAAAGAAACACGCCATATTGAACTTTCGCTCGAAGGCTCTGGCCTGGCCTATGTGCCTGGTGATTGCTTAGGCGTAGTTCCTGACAATGATCCTGAGTTGGTTGCTTCTATCCTTGAGGTTATGAAGTGGGATGCGGACACGGCGGTTGTCATTAATAAACAGAACGAAACGCTCCCGTTGAAAGAAGCGCTTTTGAAGCATTTTGAGCTTACTCTGTTGTCCAGGAAGATCGTTCAGCAAGCAGTTGAATTTTCCGAAAATGAAGCGTTGAAGCAGCTTGTGGCGGATGTGGAGCAGCTGAAGGCTTATACTGACGGACGCGATGTGCTTGACTTACTAAGTGAATTTGGACCTTGGAAAGCTTCTGTGCACGAAATTGTCGCTTTATTAAGAAAAATGCCGCCACGCTTATATTCCATTGCTAGCAGCTTTGCAGCCAATCCGGGGGAAGTTCACCTCACGATCGGTGCGGTTCGCTATATGGCGCATGGTCGCGAGCGCAAAGGCGTATGTTCCGTGATGTGCGCAGAGCGCCTGAACGAAGGTGATACCGTTCCGGTCTTTGTTCAAGTAAACAAACATTTTAACCTGCCGGAGTCCTCGGAGCGGGATATCATAATGGTAGGTCCTGGAACAGGTATTGCGCCATTCCGTTCCTTTATTCAAGAGCGTGCGGTGGGCAAAGCGACAGGCAAAGCATGGTTGTTCTTTGGCGACCAACGCTCTGCGACAGATTTCCTGTATCAGGAGGAGCTTGAGCAATATCAACAGGCTGGCGCACTGACCAAAATCGACGTAGCCTTCTCCCGCGATTCAGCGCAGAAAGTGTATGTGCAGAATAAAATGCAGGAGAATAGCCAGGAGCTATTCGCTTGGTTAGAGCGCGGAGCTTTCTTCTACGTGTGCGGCGATAAACAAAACATGGCGAAGGATGTTCACAACACCCTAATTGACATAATTGAAAAAGAAGGCAAGATGAGCCGCGAAGACGCTGAAGCGTATTTGAATGGCTTGCAAGAGCAAGGACGTTACCAACGCGACGTTTATTAATTGAAATTAGATGAGGGTGTCCCAAAAGTCATGAAAATGACTGAGGGGCACCCTCTTTCGTTTTTTGCAAAACAAATTACTATTTCACCATCTATCAACTAGCCGCGTCTCCATCTACCAATTTGTGGAATAAACTAGATGGCAATAAGAAAGGATTTCATCGATCTCGTAGCACCGATTGCAGTGAAGCTCCGCTTTGAGGGCTCACCCATGTTCCCGTCTGTCAGAATTGCACATGCTATACTCGAAACCGATGGTCAAATCAACGCGTGGAATAACTTGGTGGGGTATAAGGTTGGAAGTGGTGTGCAGACGCCGTACTGGCGGGGAGATCGTGTGTCAGCAAGCACATGGGAGTTTACTAAAGGGGAGAATGTGTCTAATATGGGTACGCAACTGACCCTGCCTATGCAAGTAAGTTGAATGCGATTATAGCAACAGAAGGGTTAACTTTCTTCGATGAGGAGGTCATACGGATGTTAGAAAAATTACAGGAACAAATCGCAGAATTAACGGTAGAGTTCATTCGCTAGAGGAGCAGGCAGCGTTGACGGATGGGCGAAGTCAGGCATAGATGCAGCAGTAAAGGCTGGACTGACCGACATACCGGAGAAAGGCAGCTACGATTTCTATCGATTATTGACTGTTTTACATCGGAAAAGGATTATTTAGCTGTGGAAGGAGAGAGGCCGCGGGTGAAATTACTCTTTTCCTAGTAAACCATTCGGCCTTTAATACGTACGTTTTCACCATACTTAGCTTGCATTAACTTCGTTTGCTCTTGCATAAAAGCATAAATTTCTTTCAAACGATTCTTACGCGGCTTAATTGTTTCTTTGATTTCTCCATTTACTACGATATCGTATACGATCATACTCGTTCATCTCCTTATGGATTGTCTTTCTAGTATCATTGTAAACGAGAATTATTAAGGGACGATTAAAATTTCTTTTCAATTTTGTGAAAAAGATGAAGGTTATGTTAACAGAACGTGAAAAATGCCTAAATTAGTGATCAATTTTTTTTATCGGCATTTGCCAAGTTTTGGATGTGCATAAGTTTATGCACATTATCCCCCTATATATTTCCTGCCCTGGTGGTACATATTAACAATTTACCCACAGGATATGCACAGTTATCTGTGGATAACGGAACGCTTGTTCTATTAAAAACCCCATGATACTATAAGTTTAAATTATAGAATATGGGTGATTTCAGTGAGACAAATTAGCGATGAGACGTTGATCGACTCTTATTACAAAGCACTAGATTTAAGATTAGAATCCGATTTTCTTGAACTTTTGCTCGCGGAAATTCAGAGACGTAAATTAAAGTTATCCGTGTTGGTTAAGGATGAAACACCACTCAATTAAAGTTCACTCAGCAGGTATTTGCAGGGTAAAGCTGGAATGACAGTCGGGGCAATTCAAGAGATGAAGGCATTGGTTTTGGTTTTTGTTGCTGCCATACTCGTTGGTCAAGGAAATGTCATTCATCTCGTAAGGCGAATAGGGACCGAGCAAGTCACTCAGCTTACCATGGTCACACATACGCTGCGAGCACATAGGACAGTTGGTTTGCAATTCTCGCAAGCCATTACAAACTGGACATATAGATGACAAAGGGGTATTCCTCCTAATCCGTAGATTAGGTATAGAATACCCCTTTTTGTTACCGAAAATTAAAATTTTAAGTTCGAACTGTGTCCTGGTGAAAGCTTGGCACTTGGATCGATGTAAACTTTAGCGTTATTAATCGCAGTAGGTGCTTCACCGAAGCCAACAGCAATCAATTTCAATTTGCCTGGGTAGGTCGTAATATCACCAGCTGCGAAGATACCTGGAATATTCGTTTCCATACGGGAATCAACAACGATTGACCCGTTTTCAATTTCTAGGCCCCACTCGGAAATCGGCCCAAGAGAGGAAACAAAACCGAAATTGATGATAACGGCGTCGACATCGTGGATGCTTTCTTCGCCTGATTTAATATTTTTGAGGGTGATTTGCTCGATACGGTCCGTACCGTGAAGCTTCGTAATTTCCGTAGGTGTTACAACATTAACCTTGGAGTTCATGAGGTTCTCAACACTGTGCTCATGCGCACGGAATTTATCTCTACGGTGGATCAAAGTTACTTTCTCAGCAATTGGCTCAAGCATCAATGCCCAGTCAACTGCAGAATCACCGCCGCCGCTAATCACAACTTTTTGTCCAGCAAAAGCATTCAAGTCACTTACGAAGTAATAAAGGTTTATCTTCTCGAATTGAGCAGCTTCCGGTAATTCAAGACGACGCGGCTCAAATGCCCCAACGCCAGCTGTAATAATGACGGCATGGCTCAAATGAACACCTTTGTCCGTCGTGATTTCGAAAAGACGTTCTTCTTTCTTCACAACCTGATGTACCTTCTCTTCCAAGCAAATGCCGATACGGAAGTGTTTCATCTGTGCAGACAAATTATTAACTAGCTCTTGTGCAGTTACTTTAGGGAAGCCAGCGACGTCATAAATATATTTTTCGGGATATAACGCTGCAAGTTGACCGCCTAGTTGAGGCATACTTTCAATAATTTTCACAGATGCTTGACGCATTCCCGCATAGAAGGAAGCGAACATGCCAGCGGGACCACCGCCGATTACAATAATGTCAACGATGTTTTGATTTATTTCTCCCACGTTCATAATAGAACCTCCGATTTGGCCCGGATATGTGTAAGTATTCTGAATAAATCGATAATTATTATCATTATAAACGTCTCATCTAATGAAGGAAACAGAAAATTTTAAATTTTTCTCCACATTTTAGAAGGCATAAGTTTTCGGTTTCCGAAAACATCTTCTAAATTTGGCGATAAATCATACCTTTGAACGCGGTCGCTCATCCTGAATAGCTTCGAGAGAGGATTTCTCATATAATTCGCTTATTGATATGATAAGTAAATGCTTACATTCGCTAGATGGGCTAAAAGGGCCGTATTGCCTGATTTTAAAGCAAAATAGCACTTGATATTTACTTATGAAAATTATATCATATCATGAGAATCGGTTTACACATGTTGTGACGAATTTCAGCCTGTTTCAACATAATTCACTGCGAATACGAGCAAACTAGTAGCAGTATAATACTTTTGAAGCTGTTTGTGTAATTTTTCACAAGATAGAGAGACCATGGACAAAATACGGATATGGAAGTGAGAGAGACATGAGTAGAATACCAAGAATCGTTATATTAGGAGCCGGTTACGGCGGAATTCTAGCTGCAATTCGTTTGCAGAAGGAATTGAACTACAACGAAGCTGATGTTACGCTTGTTAACAAGCATGATTATCACTACATTACAACACATCTTCACATGCCTGCTGCAGGGACGGATAATCCTGAAAATGCACGCGTGAACATTTTGAAACTGATTGATGAATTTAAAGTTGATTTCGTGAAATCGACAGTTACACAAATTCGTCCGCATGAGAAAAAAGTTATTTTGGAAGACGGAACACTTTCCTATGACTACCTTGTTATCGGACTTGGTGGCGAAGCGGAAACCTTCGGTATTCCTGGACTTAAAGAAAATGCTTTGAACATTCGCAGTATCAACAGCGTACGATTCATTCGTGAGCACATTGAATACCAATTCGCGAAGTACAAGCGTGAACCAGATCGTAAAGACTACCTAACTTTCGTTATCGGCGGAGCTGGATTTACGGGTATTGAGTTTATCGGTGAGCTTGCAGATCGTATCCCAATGCTTTGCAAAGAGTTCGACGTGGATCCTTCCCTTGTGAAGATTTATAATATTGAAGCAGCTCCAACAGCATTGCCAGGTTTCGATCCTGAGCTTGTTGAGTATGCGATGAAAGTTCTTACTGACAAAGGTATCACTTTCAAAATTGGTACAGCCATTAAAGAATGTACGCCTGAGGGTGTTCTTATTGCTGGCGATGAGTTTATTAAAGCAGCAACGGTTGTATGGACGGGCGGTATCCGCGGTAACCATATGTTAGACGAAGCTGGCTTCGAAACGATGCGCGGCAGAATTAAAGTGAATGAGCATCTTCACGCACCAGGCTTCGATAATATCTATGTTGTGGGTGACTGTTCCATCGTGATGAACGATGAAGGCAGACCATATCCGCCAACAGCACAAATTGCTATGCAGCAAGGTGAAGCTGTTGCACACAACTTGATCGCGTCGATCCGTGGATCGCAAATGAAAACCTTCAAATACTCGAACAAAGGTACAGTAGCTTCMCTTGGTAAAGGTCAAGCGATCGGTATCGTTGGTTCCCGTAAATTGAAAGGTAATGTAGCTGCTATGATGAAAAAAGTGGTTGATATGAGATACCTTTACATTATTGGCGGAATTCCGTTAGTTATACGTAAAGGACGTTTCTAGTCAAGGTTAGCTAACGGGGGGATTGCCATGCGACACTGCAGTGTCCAAGTAAGAGGACTTCTTACCCGGGATGAACTGGATCGTTACAATGCCTTGATCGAGGTAGGTCACTTCTTAGAGACTGAGAAACGTTACGATCATGTGGCTGTTGTTCAAAAGGAAATTGATATCCTCATTCTTCCTGCGATTGAACGTCTGAAGGAAAAAAGTCGTCAACGTGACCGTGATACTGAAGCGTATCTGGCGCGTAAAGCGCAGATGGAAGCTGAATTGGAAGCTGCTTTGCGAGACGACGAGGACGATGAATAAATGATCCAAGAAGCATTGCTCTGTATAAGGGCAATGCTTCTTTTTCTTTTTATCATGGGAAGAATAAAAAAAGAGCAAAGGACCGAGGTCCCTTGCTCTTAGGTAATCATTAGATTTGAATGAATGTCGCGAATTTCTCAGGAAGCATTACATTACCAACGTAGAAATCTCCGAACTCGCCAAAGCGTGCGCTGACTTCATCAAAGCGCATTTCGTACACGAGCTTTTTGAAATGAAGGGGATCATCTGAGAATAGGGTAACTCCCCACTCCCAATCATCCAAACCAACGGAGCCTGTAATGATTTGTTTCACTTTACCTGCATAAGTGCGACCGATCATACCATGACTGCGYATCATTGTTTTACGATCTTCGGCAGGAAGCATGTACCAGTTGTCGTTACCATCACGACGTTTGTTCATCGGATAGAAGCAGATATGCTTGGATTTAGGAAGAATAGGCTTCAAGCGAGCTTGGATCTCAGGATCTTGGGCCGGATCAACACCTGGCTTCGCAAGGTAACTGCTCAATTCTACGATTGAGACATAAGAATAAACGGGTATAGTAAAAGCAGCAAAGCTAGACTTGTTAAAAGCAGTTTCAAGCTCATTCAGCTCTTCCAGTGTTTCACGCATTTGCATGAAAACGAAATCAGCTTTTTGACCTACGATGCTATAAACTGCAGTGCTGCCTAGTTTATCGTTTTCAACTTGCTGCCACTGGGACAAGAAAGATTGCAGCTCGTCCGCTGCATGCTTACGTTCTTGCGGGGTTGCGGCATGCCATGCATTCCAATCCATCAGACGGAAATCATGGAGCGCATACCAGCCTTCCAGCGTTTGTACGGCTTCACTCATTGTTTTTCCTCCATTCAAGGGCTAATATCCCCTACATTGTATCCAATTCATGGAGAAAGGGCAAATGAACAAAGGGTGAAATTGCGCTGCAGTTTCTCGGAAATTGTTCAATTTGTGTACACTTTACCTGTACCTTTCTGTCGATTACAATAATAAGAGCTACAGGAGCCAATGAAATGAAGTGCTTCTTACATATTTAAGGGGGAACTATCTTGTTGCAAATGGTGATTGCCACTGTCTTAATGATGGTGTTATTCTTTKGGATCGGATTTATTCTAAACATGCTGATGAAAACGACATGGTTTCCGCTGTACGCGTTCATTGCCTTGGTGATTGGGATTATCATCTATGGTTACATGGGATCCTCATCTTTTCTATCCAGTGACGAGAGTTTTACTATTGTAGATGTTATTCCTGCAATCGGGGGTCTAATTGGCGCGATTTTGAGTGGCTCTGCGATCAAAGCACTGCGTACGCGCGGCTTCAAAATGTTCTAGTCGTCGTGTGATAAAGGTAAGCTAATCGGGTCACGCTAAGAGGGAGTTACTAAACTTCACTTTAGGAGGTGACACGACTCGTGCCTTGGGCGAATGTGAATGGAACAACACTGCACTATGAGTTAAATGGGCAAGAAATGGGCACGCCGATTGTGTTTATTCACCCTCCGTTGCTTACGCTAGAAGCATTCACGTATCAGAAAGAACAACTAGGGGACCGTTTCCGTGTTATTACCTTTGATATTAGGGGGCATGGCGCTAGTGCTTGCTCGGCGCGGACACTAAGTTATGAACTTATTACGGAAGACATGATAGGGCTTCTTGATCACTTAGGTATCAAGCAAGCCTTTCTGTGCGGTTATTCAACAGGAGGAACCGTTGCTTTGGAAGCACTGCTATCGCATCCCACCAGGTTTGTAGGGGGGATTATTGTAAGCGGAATGTCTGAACTGACAGATACCTACAATAGGTTCAGAGTTTGGTTTGCGGTTCGAATGGCGAATCCTAGTCGAATTATGAAACTTTTGATTAATGCAATTACGTATGGCAATGCCGATAAAACGACAACCTATCATAAGTTGAACGAACATGCTTTACATGACGCAGTAGGTAATGTGAAGTCCTATTTCGAACAATCACTCCGCTACTCCTGCACAAGCCGTCTTCCGATGATTCAACAACCCGTGTTATTGATCTATGGTCAAAAAGATACTGGATTCCATCCATACGCCCAAATACTTCACAAGGGGCTGCCTCAAAGCTCTCTTTTTTTCATCAAAAATGCTAAGCATCCTGTACCGATTCAAAACGCAACGCGTATGAATGATCTTATTGATCTATGGATGCAAAGCCTAGAAGAGAAGGAGCAGAGCGAACGTTGGGAGCTTGATCTGATCATCGCACAGAAGTTGTATCCGCAGCTGTATGGACATGTAGGAGAACATACTGCTGATCCCGAAAACACGTTGCAGACGTATAAATAATTGAGCCCAAGCTAAGATTCCATTGCTAGTGAGAAATTGCGATGGAATCTTTTTCTTGCCCGAAAGGTAAATTTATCTTTCTCTTGTAGATACCAAGATTGTCGATTTTTGTGGTAGACTAATAGGGAGAGACTGAGGCAGTAAGTAGCTAGATTTGTAGTTACGACTCAGTCGAGCTGAGGCAGGATGGTGCTGTAACGGAATGAGAATGACGAATATGCTGCATTTCACCGAGAATCACAGGTTTTGTGTGAACCGTGAGTTTTCTTTGAGCAGTTTAGATTATAAAATGTTAGCAATGATGTATCAGCCAATGATAGGCGGCTTGGCGATTAGTTTCTATCAGGCACTCTATCAGCAGATGAGTGCTGAGAAGGTAGGCTATTCGCCGATGGAGCAGCAACGAAAATTGTTTCTGTTGCTTGAGCTTGATCAGAATGAGCGCGGTCGGAAGTATATTATTGAACAATCCTCGAAGCTAGAAGCGATCGGTCTCCTTCAGACGACACGCAAGTTTATTCCAGAGGAAGAGGATTATGTTTTCGTCTATACGCTGTTCGCGCCGTTAGGACCGAATGAGTTTTTCCGTAACCAGCACTTAACATTGTTACTCCGTGACAAGGTCGGCAAATTTATGCTTCTGTCGCTACGTGAAGATCTTCTCTCACCTGAACCTGAGGAGTGCCGTGAGGCGACCGAGGAGAACTTATCTGTACCTTTCTATGAGCTATTCCGTCTGAATACACAGGTCGTGGATTATGAGTTGGAACAAGCACTCTATGAGGCGTCTGCAAGCAAGCAAGGGGACGCTCGAATGGATGTGACAACCAAGGGCTTCAAGTATGCGGATATTATTATGAGGTTCCCGCGTGGAGCTAGTAATCGTGTGTTTGTCGAARCGCTGAAGCACAAACCAGAGCATATGGTAGCCATTAATATTGTGGCGAAGAAATACAATCTTTCCCTGCAAGAGACATGTCGCTTGCTGGATGAGGATGGCGTGTTCACGGAAGAGGGTGAGCTTGTCATGGATCTCATGCAATATAATGCAAATCTGTTCTACAGACAGAGCAAGAAACGGGATGAAGAGCGGGAGCGGACGACAACGAAAACTGAGGATAGCGTTGATCCGTCGGAAGAGCAGTCCGTTGAGATGGCTTATTACTTAGAAGTTCCTCAGCAGCTGCGCGGCGAATGCACAGATCATCAGTACAACTACATCATGCGAAATGAGCCATATACGGCCGTGTTGAAAATGTTTTTCACACAGGGTTCAATACCTGATGGCGTACTTAATATTTTTGAGAAAATCGATTTGAACTATAAATTAAAAGAAGAAGTTATCAATGTTCTGATTCACTTCCTGCACATTGATCGTCGCTCATGGGCCAAATCCTCGATTGAGGCTGTAGCTTCTGATATGCTAGGCAAGCAAATTAATACGTATGAGCAAGCTGTTGAATATGTTCGTGAGAAAATCAATTATAAACAGAAGGCTGCTTCTAAAGTGGAATCTGCGAAGGCGGGTGGCGGCTCTGCTACGCGTGGACGTCAGGGTAAGACACAGAAGCCTCATATCCCTATTGTATTGCCAGATACGGGAACAACGGCGTCTACAAGGCTGTCTGCAGAGGAGCTAGAGGCTGCAAGACGTATGGCACAGAAGCTAGATGAGCGATTTAATCGCAAGAGCTAGAATGATGTGACTGTTAGGAGGTGCCGAACGGATGATGGAATCATTATCTCATCTACTTAAATCATTACCGGATTCAGAATGGAAAAGAAAAGCAGAAGTGAAGATCCAAGGGGTTCTCGCGGACCCTTTGATTGCTAAGTTTCGCCAGAAATATTCTTTTGTCGATGATTATGCGATTAAAATAAATATGAACAAGCTGTACCAGCATGTTTCTGAATTTAAAAATTGCTCCAATTGCCCAGGGTTGGACAAATGTCCTAACGATATGACGGGGCATTACACGATAATTTCGGCCGAATCCGTGGAAGGTCAAGCTGCTTTTATCCATGAGGAGAAGGTTTCCTGTAAAAAGTTTATTGCCAAAGGTCAACAAGATGCGATAAGCAGCCGTATTCGCACGTTTCATGTGGATCCGCGTATGATTTCGAGAAGCTTCTCTTTTGGTGATATTTTGGAAACGGATTTGGATCGGGCAAAAGCCGTTATGCAGATCAATGACTACGTGAATTTAACTATTGAGGAAGGCCTTCAGCCTCGTGGCCTGTACTTATCTGGATCGTTCGGTACGGGAAAGACGTTCTTGATGGGCTACATGCTGCATCAGCTTGCCAAGGTAGGGATGACGGGTGCTATCGTCTATATGCCAGACTTTGCCGAGGACTTGAAGAGCATGTTCCAAGAGCCGTATAAGTTGAAAGAGACGATAGACCTTCTAAAAGAAACAGACTTACTCGTTTTCGATGATATCGGGGCAGAGAACTTGAATCCTTGGCTCCGAGATCATGTCATCGGTGCAATCGTCAATCACCGGATGAATCGGAAACCAACCTTCTACACCTCCAATTATGTGCTGTCGGGTTTGGAGAAGCATTTCAGCTTCACGAACAAAGACGGTGACGAGGAGTATAAAGGACAACGGATTATGGACCGTATACGTCCATTCGTTGATGTGGTAGAGGTAACGGGAACGAACAAACGCGGGCGATAAGAAGTAATGAAAAACCTAGCCAGAAATGGCTAGGTTTTGTGTATAAGCCCCAGTTTCCCGACCCCAGCAAGAGTATGCGGCAAGGAGTTAGTCGAAATAGTCGACTAACTCGAGTGGAAAAGGCCTGTGCGGCAGTGAGTTAGTCGAAATAATCGACTAACTCGAGTGAAAAAGGCCAGTGCGGCAGTGAGTTAGTCGAAATAGTCGACTAACTCGAGTGGAAAAGGCCTGTGCGGCAGTGAGTTAGTCGAAATAATCGACTAACTCGAGTGGAAGAGGCCAGTGCGGCAGTGAGTTAGTCGAAATAATCGACTAACTCGAGTGGAAAAGGCCAGTGCGGCAGGGAGTTAGTCGAAATAGTCGACTAACTCGAGTAGAAGGGGCCAGTGCGGCAGAGTTAGTCGAATGTACCTGGTGCTTTGTTTGATATGCAAAAAAGCCACTTCGCATTTGCATGCAAAGCGGCTTTCTTTTTAGTTAACCTTATTTCATCACTTGGATGACGGTAGCAATGACTGCAATGACGAACAATACGCCAAAGAATGCGCCAAAGCCTATGCCTACGTCCATGAAATCATTACGCGGTTCTTCGTACACGTGATGCTCAGGGTGTTGATTGCTCATTTGGTTACCCCCTAACGTCCGACATTCATATTTGTAAGCCTAGTATACCCAAATTCGTCGAAAGTTGTAAAGCTAATCAAAAGTGACAATTATGCAAACAAACACAAATGAGATCAAATTGGGTAAAATAGCTCTTGACTCTGACATTAGTGTCATGGTTTATATTATAGACATCCCTCCATGCATGAAGGATCAGGAAAGAAGTGAAGTCCATGCGGATTAGTGAGCTATCCAAGCTTACCGGAGCCAGTATTCGTTCCTTGCGCTACTACGAAGCCAAAGGGCTGATCGCAACTCAGCGTGAAGAGAATGGCTATCGTGTCTACAATCAAATGGTTGTTGAGCGTGTGAAGACGATTCAATTTTATTTGAGCCTCGGCTTTACGACCGAACAGATTGAGAGTTTTCTCAACTGTGTGATGAAGAATCAGGAGTCACAATGCGATGATCTACTCCCGCTATACAGCGAGAAGCTTCTAGAAATTGAGAAGCAAATGGAGATGCTACAGCTCCTTCAAGCCAACTTGAAGGATCGAATCTTCTATATTGAAGAGCAGCGACGCCAAGGCTTGCCAGTGGAATTACCTTCGAAGTAGACCAAAGGATGCCCTTTTTACTAACTAATGGCTTGGTTGAAAAGGTACCTGACTGTGGTATACTTTGTGTGTTGACTTTGTCACCCGTGATGCAAAGCAAGTTAAGTTAACAGCTTAATCTTACTTTTCACCTTATAAATTGAATTCATTCTAAGAAGGAGGAACTATCATGGCAATCGTGAATGTTTCTGACAACAGTTTTAAAGAAGAAGTTGAAGGAGAAGGTACAGTACTTGTAGACTTCTGGGCACCTTGGTGCGGACCTTGTAAAATGATCGCTCCTGTATTGGAAGAGCTGGATAAAGAAGTTGAATCTTTGAAAATCGCTAAAGTAAACGTAGATGACAATCCAGAATCTGCTGCTCGCTTTGGCGTAATGAGTATCCCAACATTAATCGTCTTCAAAGACGGACAGCCGGTTGATAAAGTGGTTGGCTTCCAATCCAAAGACGCGTTGAAAAACGTTGTTTCCCGTCATCAATAAGTCATAATCGTTACAAACTAGAAACAATTGTTCGTGAGAAAAAGCTCTTTTTCTGCTATGCTGAGAAAGAGCTTTTTTTGTGCTGATTTTTCTGAAAGGAGATGAGAGTAAATGACTGACTTCGAGCAAGAGGACGCAGACGTCCGCGAAGAGAGCCTGGAAACGATCAGGCATAAGCTATCTTTACTGCCGGATAAGCCGGGTTGCTATATCATGAAGAACCATCAAAGGACCATTATTTATGTGGGTAAAGCTAAGGTTTTGAAAAATCGTGTACGCTCCTATTTCACAGGGAGTCACAGTGCAAAAACGCAAAAACTAGTCAGCGAAATTCGCGACTTTGAATATATCATTACTTCGTCCAATATGGAGGCACTCATCCTCGAGTGTAATCTGATTAAGCAGCATCATCCTCGCTATAACGTGCTGCTGAAGGATGATAAGACGTTCCCGTACATTAAGATCACACACGAAGAACAGCCGCGTCTGGAAGTCACGCGGCGCGTGTACAAGGATAAGGGGAAGTACTTCGGCCCTTATCCGAATGCTTTTGCAGCGCAGCAGACGAAGAAGCTGCTGGACCGGTTGTATCCGCTGCGCAAGTGCAAGACCATGCCCGATAAAGTATGCCTATACTATCATATGGGTCAGTGTCTTGCGCCTTGCGCACTGGAGGTATCCGCTGAGACGAACGAGCGGATGGTGCAAGAGATCAGTCGTTTCCTGAACGGGGGACACGACGTCATTAAAGAAGAGCTGACGACCAAGATGTTGGCGGCAGCAGAAGAACTGAACTTCGAGCGCGCGAAGGAACTGCGCGATCATATCATGAGCATCGACGCACTCATGGAGAAGCAGAAGATCACGACGGCCGATGCGCTTGACCGCGACGTGTTCGGCTACGCCGTCGACAAAGGCTGGATGGCGGTGCACATTCAGTATATGCGCCTGGGCAAGCTCATTGAGCGGCACGTCTCACTCTTCCCTTACTACGGTGATGAGTACAACGATTTCATGACGTATGTCACGCAGGTATACAGCGATAATCCAGCATTGCCGAAGGAGATTTTCTTGCCAACGATGCCAGAACCGGAAGCGCAGCAAGAAGCTTCGGATGATGTGGTAAGACGTTCAGAGGGAGACGAGAAGGAGATTCGCGAAGCCTTGGAAGGTTGGCTTAAGGTCAAAGTCCACATGCCGCAGCGTGGGTTGAAGAAGCAAATGGTCGATATGGCCAGAGACAATGCAGTGAACGCATTGGATGAGAAATTCAAATTAGTTGAACGCGACGAGCGTCGTACAACGAAGGCTGTTGAGAATCTTGGCGAGTGGCTTGGCATTGGCACTATACGCCGTATAGAGGCGTTCGATAACTCGAACATTCAAGGGACGAATCCGGTATCGGCCATGGTTGTTTTCGTGGATGGTAAGCCTGATCGGAAGGAATACCGTAAATATAAGGTGAAAACGGTCGTAGGGCCAGATGATTATGAAACGATGCGAGAAGTGATTCGGCGTCGGTACGAACGCGTATTGAAGGACAATCTTACGATGCCTGATTTGATCGTTGTCGATGGAGGAAAAGGGCAAATTTCTGCCGCGATCGACGTTCTTGAGAATGAATTGGGCTTATATATTCCAATTTGCGGGCTTGTGAAGGATGCGAAGCACAAAACAGCCCAGCTGATGATCGGGGATCCTGCCGAAATTGTTCCGTTACCGCGGGACAGTCAGGAGTTCTACTTGCTGCAGCGGATTCAAGACGAAGTCCATCGCTTCGCAATCACATTTCACCGGGAAACGCGGGCGAAATCGATGGTCGTTTCGCAGCTCGACGCCATTCCAGGCGTCGGTGAGAAGCGCCGCAAAGCGTTGCTGAAGCATTTTGGCTCCGTGCGCAAAATAAAAGAGGCTGAAGTCACGGACTTCAAGCCTCTGGGTATCGGTGAGAAATTAGCGAACGAAATTATCAAAGCACTTCAAGGCGAGGCGGCGGCTCCCCAAGAATAGGGGGCTTTCGCCTTTTTCCATGCAGCCAAGCTAATCCAAGACCGACTAGTCCAGGTAGTAGTAGGTACACTATGCC
The DNA here is from genome assembly GCF_056402415.1 of Paenibacillus sp. P4_A9. Classification (NCBI taxonomy): domain Bacteria; kingdom Bacillati; phylum Bacillota; class Bacilli; order Caryophanales; family Paenibacillaceae; genus Paenibacillus; species Paenibacillus sp. P4_A9. Next base: position 95,216 of record NZ_JBFUHL010000013.1, on the reverse strand, counting down.
TGCGAGGATATCGCCAACATGCCCCAAGTAGAAGAGAGAAAGTCCCATCAATATGCTATCCATACATGCGTGGGCAAATATGGCTGTAATGAACCCGTATTTCAGGAATACATAACCAAGAATGATACCGATGATGGTGACCTCGATGAGTCTCGTATACACAGGATAGATCGGATATTGGGTATGGCTAGCTGCCCAGATCACGCTTGGTAATAGGATGGCAATGAAGTTGTTGCGGAACAGCTTTTTGAAAAGGATGATTCCGAGCAGTCGGAAGGTTGCCTCCTCTGAAATGGCCGCAACCCATGCCATGAGCGGGAATAATCGTGGCTCAAGCATGTTGAGTACCGAATCCGTAGGATCATTAACGGACCATACATCAAACTTCACTTCGCCTGCGTAAAATAACACCTGCTGAATGCCAAGGATGAAGAGTGCGAGTAAATAACCGCGTCCCATTCCGTGGTAAACCTCTTGGCCGAACATGCCGTCTTTCCAAGATGGCCATTTTCTCTGACCGATGGCGTTCCAAAGCCCAACACCTGCGACCAATGAAAGGTAGAGCGAGATGCCTAGAAGAACAGTAATGACGCTCATGAAGATAATCGTAAACCATATGGCGAAATCACTATTCATATCACCGCCCATAGCCCGGAATGCCGGATACATATTTACATTATTCATGAAATAAATGACTAAGAAGATTGTGGTTAAAAGCAGGCCTCTGCTGAATTTCATATGTTTCCTATATATGATGGCAAAAACAATCGCAGCAAGCGTCATCAGGAGTGTGAAGCCCATGGAAATCCAAGTCATGAGAGATGCGGAGTCATCTTGTTCCGCTAGCCAATCCAGGTGAGACTCAGGGAGCTGAAAGCTGACAAGAAAACCGGTAAGATTCGTTTGATCGAAATTCACGCGAACGTGAAGCTTAGCTTCACCGATCGGATTCGTGCGTTTTTCATAATGCAGCGTTGATTGTTCTTCGGTAGCATCATCGCTTGTCGCGTCCACCTGGATGAAGTCCTCTGGATCAAAGCCCATTTGACGAATCTCCAGCTTCGCTAACGTATCTGCTTTCGTCGTACTAATCGGCGACGACTGTCCCCTGTTCGTAATTTCTAGATTTTCATGCCAGCCAATGATGTTTGAATTTGTGTAGTTCACATCGACTTCAAACTGTCGTTTTGTTATGGAATCCTTCACACTGACTTGATAATAGTCGATGGGGAACCGTTCCCCATATTGCTTCGTATAAGCTTCTAGTAAATGTTCTTTTTGTAAGTAGCCATTTCGTTCTTTTTTAGATTGATAGACAACATAAGTTTCCGGATTGTGCAGCTCATAGCGCTGAAGAATAAAGGCTGCCGCACTTTCTGCAGCTTGCTGCTTAGTAATCGTAGGAATGTCCGCTGTTGGCGGTTCCTCGTCACGCAGTCCATATAACATCGCAATGCTGATATAAAGGAGTAGGCCGATACAAGCCAAGAGAAGCAGCAAACGATTAAATTTCAGCCTTAGCATAGTCAATTCCCTTCTGGATTCACAATTCTCAATTATTTCTTTACGTTATCATGAAATACTCCCGCCACTTACCTTTAGATAAAGTTTAAGTGGGGGTTTCTAGTGTATCAACCTTACTTATTTCAGGATGCTTAACACCAGTGGAGTTGACACATTGATGGTTATTGTACCATCCAACCCCTCTATCCCATTAGCTTCCTTGGCGGATGCTTTTGGGAATACTTTTCGCATAATGTTGGCTGCGCCATTTACATCGGCATGGATCATACCCTTTGCACTATTATACAGTCCGCGATGGATCCGTTTCCCTGAAAACGTCCAAGTCCCCTCTTCGTCATAACGCGGCAATGCATCGTGATCCAAGAAGCTAGCTTTCGAAGTGTAAGCTTCTTCTGTCAAGATAACGACTATTCCCTGTTCAGCCGCTTTATATTGAAGCATCGAAAGAAGAAGTTGATGAGGGACATGACAAAAGGACTGATTGTTTCGCCGCCCGATATCAGACGATTTCTTCCACCCGTCGTTATGCCCGATGACGATTGTTCCGATGTTTTGTTCCACAGCCAGCTTGATAATATGATAACTCGCCTTGTGGAACAAGTCTTTGAGCCTGCGATGGCGCTTCAGATGCAATCGTTCTAAACGGTGGGAAGTATGCACACCTTCTTGCGGCTCCTTACCTTGCCGAAGAATACCTGTATAACGAGCCTTCATCTTATTGTAATACTGATTGATGGCTTTCACTACCTTGCCCTTCAACAAAACCGGTTTGGATCCGGTTGTGGTGACGATGGTTGCAAGATTGTCGACGCCGAGGTCTATCGCTAGTACATGTTCTTTCTCTGCTTCTCTCTCTTCAATCCGACATGCAAAGACCATTTCCACCACGTATTGTCCATATCTTGGAACAACACGTACCTGCATCAACTGTCCATCGGTATAACCCAGCTTTCCGATGTTAAGCTGCATTCGCGTTTTCGGAAGTTTAAGATATTTCCGTTCCTTGATCACACAATCCTGATTCGTGAAAACCACTTCTTTTGCTTGACTACGAGCGTAGCCCGGAATACGTGGCTTTCCGCTATACTTCTCTGGATGTTTACGATAGTCCTTTATACTGGCAAAAAAGGATTTCCAGTTATGAAACACAACCTGCATAACCCCTTGACTACTCTGCGTAGGGAGCATCCGATAGTCGACTTGTGCCATCACTTTGAATAAGGCGTCCAGAAAGCGGTAATTGACAAAAGGACTCTCCTGCGATGGTAATTGAAACGGACGGGAACGATTCCTCTCGCTCAGTCGTTCGTTCATGGCGTCGATGTGAGTCTGCAATGTATCCATCACTTGTTGCTGTAATGGCTGTAGGGGTTGATTCTGCCCAAAAGCGGTAAACACTTGTCGAATATAAAAGTTGGTCGTGTTGTAGAGGTTCTTGGCATCTTGACACACCTGATCCAGATACGGATATAATCGATGTCCAGGTTTGATCCATACTTGATAGGTTCTATAAACTGACTTTGGCTCTGACATGACTTCACCTCCAGTCCATATAGTGAATTAGAACAAATGTTCTATAATTATTTTATCGTATTTGAATTGGAAAAGGAAGGACATTTAGAGGGGAACTCAGGAAGTCGCGGATTCACCTCGCCACTTGTAGATGTGGGAGTCCTCTCCACGGAACGGATAGATTAAAAAAAGCCAATTTACTGGTAAAGATTCGGAAACAATTATATAATACCTATCAATTGCTTATTGGCGGAATTTCTACATGTTAACGGGGAATCCTATCGTTACAGCTTGAAGTCCGATTATTTTCTTACATGACCCGGGAGGCACGATGAATAAAAAATTGAATATATGGCAGCTTACACCGCCACAAATATTGGTTCTTGGCTTCGCTGTAATCATTTTCATAGGAGCGGGTCTCTTGACGCTGCCATTTGCATCGGCGACAGGACATTCACTTCCCTTTATTGATGCCTTCTTCACGGCTGTTTCCGCAACCTGTGTAACAGGGCTTGTTGTGGTGGATACGGGAAGTGCTTATACGATGTTTGGGCAGATTGTAATCGTTTCGTTGATTCAAGTTGGCGGACTTGGCTTTATGACGATGGCGACATTAGTTGCTTTTGCTTTTCGCAAAAAAATTACGTTAAAAGAGCGGCTTGTCCTGCAAGAGGCCTTTAATCAGGGCAGTATGGAAGGCATTGTCCGTTTGATTCGTAAAGTTATTATTTATTCCTTAACGATTGAAGCGATTGCGGCTGTCATCTTTACAATTCGGTTTTCGTTTGATTTTGGCTTTACAAGAGGTCTCTATTACGGCATCTGGCATGCTGTCTCCATGTTTAACAATGCGGGCTTTGATTTGTTCGGTACGGTGGATGCTCCTTTCGTTTCGCTTACTGGATATGCGGGTGATTTCGTCGTGAATTTTGTAGCGATGATGCTGATTATTCTTGGGGGAATTGGGTTCATTGTCATTGCTGATCTATTGGAATTTCGGAATAAGAAGAAACTTTCCCTTCACTCTAAGGTCGTTTTATCCATGAGCGGTACGCTCCTTGTTGTAGGTGCGCTTGGTATTTTTATATTCGAATTTACAAATATCAGAACCTTAGGTTCCTTAGATTTTGGCGCGAAAATTTTGTCCTCCTTATTTCAATCCGTATCTGCTCGGACGGCAGGGGCTAATACCGTGGACATTGGTGCGCTTCGTCAAGCCTCTCAATTTCTCCTCATCATCCTTATGTTTATTGGAGCTTCTCCAGGTTCAACGGGTGGCGGGATTAAGACAACTACGTTTACAATCCTAATCAGTGCAATTATCACGATGATTCGTGGAAAAGAAGATATCGTTATCTATCGTTACCGCTTAGCGAAGGATCGTATTCTCAAGGCAATTACGTTAACCATGATGGCATTATTCTTAGTTATTATCGTTACGATGATCTTATCCACGATACAAGATTCATCATTTATCAAAATATTGTTTGAAGTCACATCCGCCTTCGGAACCGTGGGCCTTTCGATGGGATTGACGCCAGAATTAACAACGATTGGGAAAGTGCTTATCTGTTTAACGATGTTTGCTGGGCGCTTAGGGACAATCACTCTTGCTTATGCCTTACAGCCGAAGCAGGAAAAAGAATTATTTAGATACCCTGAGGGGAAAATTACGATTGGATAGGGGTTTAGTAGAATGAAGAAGAATCAATACGTAGTAGTAGGACTTGGCCGTTTTGGGTCAAGCCTTTCTAAAGAGCTGATGAAACTCGGTCATGAAGTGTTAGGGATTGACTTGGATGAGGAAGTCGTAAACGAAATGAGCGCTCAATTGACACATGCGGTTGTCGCAGATGCCACGGATGAAGATGTGCTGAAATCATTAGGAATTCGAAATTTCGATTGCGCGGTTATCGCGATCGGGGATGATATTCAATCCAGTATTTTGACGGCTATTGTGATGAAAGATTTAGGGGTCAATCAAGTAGTTGCCAAAGCGTTAACAGAGCTTCATGGAAAGGTTCTGACGAAACTAGGTGTTGATCGCGTCGTTTATCCGGAGCGAGACATGGGGATTCGCGTGGCACATCAACTCGCAACTCCTAATTTGTTGGATTATATTGAAATATCCAAAGACTACACGATTGTTGAGCTATCGGTACCGAAACGCTTATGCGGTTACACGATCCAACAGTTGGATCCGCGGGCAAAGTACGGTTGTAGTGTTGTCGCGATCAATAAGCAGTCTGGGGTTATCATTGCGCCGCATGCAGGTGACATCGTGAATGAAAACGACATTATGGTCATTATCGGAACCAATAACCAAATCAATGAATTTGAAAGTCAAGTTATCGGCTGATCCCAACACGTTCCATGTCCTGCAGCTATTGAATTTCAAATGAAGGTGGACAATGCATGTTTAATGAAAATTGCAGCTAGTTGTGTTTGGCAAAGTATTTGATCGCTTGGGCAACGAACTTCATGGATTCTGCATTATCAGCAGAGTGATCGGAGTAGATGAGTGAGGTCGTTCGTTTCGTTTGTTCCAATTCTTGGAGCTGTCTTAAAATAAGTTCATTATTCTGAATTAAATCGTCACGTAAATAGGATTTGGGTAATAAGGTTGCTGTTTTGCAGGTGGAAACGAGCCGAATGATCGCTTCGAAGGAATCGATTTCCATTTGAACATTAGGAAATATAGTGAAACGGTTGAATAGTTCGTCCATCAGAATGCGGTACCAAGTACCTTTTGAAAAGAGAATCATCGGCAGTTCATTCAGATCCTGCATCGTAATCTCCGAACGATCTATAAAAGGGTGTCCGGATGGAAGTACAAGGCAGAGATGGTCGTCGAACAAAGGCTCACAGTGAAGGCTTGTCGCATTAATTTGTGAGGCTACGATACCGATATCTACTTTGTTGTCTTTGACCATGGACACGACCTCATGCGTTTTGCCGGTAAGAAGCTTAATATCTGTCAGGGGATATTCCTGTAAGTAATCCGTTATGAGATCAGGCAATGTTGCTTGAAGCGTTGTGAGCGAGGCGCCAATTGTAAGTGACGCATGACTGCCCGCGGCTTTATACATATGAATAGCTTGCTTGAACTTGCGTTCGAGATGGCGCTTCTCTAAAGCATGATCATAGCAAATTTGCCCCGCTTTGGTTAACTCCAGTCTTTTCCCCTTCCGGATAAAAAGCTCCACACCCAGTTCATCTTCCAGCTTCATAATTTTGCGCGAAAGTGCAGGCTGCGAAATGTTTAACAATTGCGAAGCTTTATTGAGGCTGACTTGTTCGACAACGATAGCGAAAACATCTAAAAGATCCATATGTTTATTCTCACCTCTTATGTGAAATAGTTATAAGTAGATATAAAAAAACGGCACTTCCATTATAAGCGTGAAAGAGGTACGATGTACATGTCACAATTTATCTATATTTCGTGAACTTCCACGTATAATCATTGACTGAATTGGCAAAATAGGCGTGGATGATTATGGGTTGACGCTCGTTTGCGGCGAGAGTACAATGATATGTGGCTTGTTTTGTCAAAACGTGTCGTATGTTAGTTGGGATTGAATTTTGTTGAGGGGGGAATTGGTTACATTATGAGTAATTCGTATTACTTTCGAAAGATCCACTCGTTATTAGGTGTCATTCCGGTGGGCTTCTTCCTTATTGAGCATTTGCTCACTAACTATGAAGCTACGAAAGGGCCCGAAGCCTTCGTGGATCAAATTAACTGGCTGAACGACTTGCCTTTGGTACTCCTCATGGAAATCGTGGGAATATGGCTACCGCTTCTTTATCATGCCGTTTACGGACTTTATGTAGCGTACCAATCACGTAATAACGTATCAAGCTACGGATATTTCCGTAATACGATGTTTATGTTGCAACGTGTAACAGGTGTGCTTACATTCTTATTCATTGCTTGGCATCTGTTTGAGACGCGTGTTCAGGTTGCTTTAGGCAATGTAGCGCATGAAGAATTGGGCAGGACGATGCATGATATCGCGACGAATCCTTTCATGTTCACGTTCTATCTGGTAGGGATTATTTCTGCATCCTTCCATTTCTGCAATGGTTTATGGTCATTCCTAGTAAGCTGGGGGATTACAATTGGACCGCGTGCGCAACGCTTTTCGACTTACATTACATTGGGCTTATTCGTTGGGATGACTGTGATGTTTATCATGTCATTAACTGCGTTTACAGGTACGGACTTTTCGGTTCCAGTAGAAGCGCATACGGGGCATTAAGGGAGGGTGAACAGAAGTGGCTAATTCAAAAATCATCGTCGTCGGCGGAGGCCTTGCGGGACTCATGGCGACAATTAAAGCAGCAGAGGCTGGGGTTCATGTACAATTGTTCTCCTTGGTTCCTGTTAAACGTTCCCACTCCGTATGTGCGCAAGGCGGCATTAACGGTGCGGTGAATACGAAGGGTGAGGGTGACTCCACGTGGGAGCACTTTGACGATACGGTATACGGTGGAGATTTCTTGGCGAATCAACCACCTGTTAAAGCATTATGTGACGCGGCTCCTGGGATTATTCATTTGATGGACCGTATGGGCGTTATGTTCAATCGTACACCAGAAGGATTGCTTGATTTCCGTCGTTTCGGTGGTACGAAATATCACCGTACAGCATTTGCTGGCGCGACTACAGGTCAACAACTTCTGTACGCGTTGGATGAGCAAGTTCGTCGTTGGGAGACAGCAGGTCTTGTAACGAAATTCGAACATTGGGAATTCCTTGGTTCCGTTCTAGACGATGAAGGCGTATGCCGTGGTATCGCAGCACAAGATCTGCGCAGCATGGAAATTCTAACATTCCCTGCTGATGCCGTAATTTTGGCGACTGGCGGCCCTGGTATCATTTTCGGCAAAACAACGAATTCGGTTATTAACACAGGTACAGCAGCAAGTGCGGTTTACCAGCAAGGTGTTAAATATGCGAATGGTGAGATGATTCAAATTCACCCTACGGCGATTCCTGGTGACGACAAGCTGCGCTTGATGTCCGAGTCAGCTCGTGGTGAGGGCGGACGTATTTGGACATACAAAGACGGTAAGCCTTGGTACTTCCTTGAAGAAAAATACCCAGCCTACGGTAACCTTGTGCCTCGTGATATTGCAACGCGTGAGATTTTCTCCGTGTGTATTGATCAGAAGCTAGGAATTAACGGCGAGAATATGGTTTACTTGGATCTTTCTCATAAAGACCCGAAAGAGCTTGATATTAAGCTTGGCGGTATTATGGAAATTTACGAGAAGTTCATGGGTGACGATCCGCGTAAAATTCCGATGAAGATTTTCCCTGCGGTTCACTATTCCATGGGCGGCATATGGGTTGACTATAACATGATGACGAACATTCCTGGCCTATTCGCAGCAGGTGAGTGTGAGTATCAGCATCACGGTGCAAACCGTTTGGGTGCGAACTCCCTCGTTTCGGCGATTTATGACGGAATGGTTTCCGGTCCGAAAGCGGTTGAGTACATTCGCGGCTTAGAGAAGCATGCGGATGATACATCTTCGATCGTATTCGACCGTGAGAAGAAGCGTCACACAGATCGTTATGAGAGCTTGCTCAAAATGAACAGCGGTACTGAGAACGCGTATGTGCTTCATAAAGAGCTTGGCGACATGATGAATGCTAACATGACGGTTGTTCGTTACAATGATCGTTTACAAGATACAATTGGTAAAATCAAAGATTTGAAAGAGCGTTACAACAACATCAACATCACAGATACGGCGCGTTGGAACAACCAAGGTGTTGCGTTCACACGCCAGCTTTGGAACATGTTCGAGCTTGCTGAAGCGATGACTGTTGGTGCCTTGATGCGTGATGAAAGTCGCGGCGCGCATTACAAGCCTGATTTCCCTGAGCGTGATGATGACAACTTCATGAAAACGACTATCGCTGACTGGACGCCAGATGGTCCAAAGATTTCGTATGATGAAATTGATGTATCGTTGATTAAACCTCGTAAACGTGACTACTCCACGGAGAAGAAAAAGGAGGGATCCTGATCATGGCGGAGACACTAAGCGCACCGAAAACAGTGAAGTTTATCGTGACTCGTCAAGAGAGTCCGGATTCCAAACCGTACACAGAGGAATTTGAAGTTCCATACCGCGCGAATATGAACGTGATCAGCGGATTAATGGAAGTTCAGCGTAATCCGAAGAATGCCAAAGGCGACAAAACAACACCAGTATGTTGGGAATCCAACTGTCTGGAAGAAGTATGCGGCGCTTGTTCGATGGTCATTAACGGGAAGCCGCGTCAAGCTTGTTCGGCACTTGTGGATAAGCTGGAGCAGCCAATTCGCGTAGCGCCAATGAGCACGTTCCCTGTCATGCGTGACCTTGTTATCGACCGTGGACGCATGTTCAACGCGTTGAAGAAGGTTAAAGCATGGGTTCCAATCGACGGAACATACGATCTTGGTCCTGGACCGCGTATGGCGGAGTCGAAGCGTCAATGGGCATATGAATTGTCCAAATGTATGACTTGCGGCGTGTGTTTGGAAGCTTGTCCGAACGTAAACGACAAGAATTCGTTTATCGGGCCTTCCGCGTTGTCTCAAGTTCGTCTGTTCAATGCTCACCCCACAGGTGAAATGAACAAAGACGAGCGTTTGGATACGCTGATGACAGATGGCGGTATCGAAGGCTGCGGTAACTCGCAGAACTGTGTACGCTCCTGTCCGAAGGGCATTCCGCTTACGACGTCAATCGCAGCACTGAATGCGGACACGACGAAGCATTTGTTCAAGAAATGGTTAGGCGTGTAAGCTGCGCTGACGAATAGAAAGGTCTGGCACCTGAGGGTGCTGGGCCTTTTTTTGTTTGGGGGTGGGTGTAGCAGGCGGTGAGTTCGAGCTCGATACATCGATGATCAGCAAATAAGAACTCGGGGAGTTCTTATTTCGCGTGATTTCCCGCTTTGCGAAGGAATAAGAATGTTTGGCAGTCTTATTGGTGGCGAAAATGCGCAGAATGTACTGATGAGCGGTAGATAAGAACTCGGGGAGTTCTTATTTCGCGTGATTCCCCGCTTTGCGAATGAATAAGAATGTTTGGCATTCTTATTGGTGGCGAAAGCGCGCAGAAAGAACTGATGGGCGGTGGATAAATGCGTCTAGTAAGTAATGCGGTACGGATATCCCCACCGAGACTCACGTCTCGGCAAACCCAAAAGACCTGAGTCAGAGTCTCAGGTCATCTTCATCAAGTGTGTAGAGGTTAGTGAGCTGCGGGGTATGAGGGCGGTTCAGTGACATCATGCTTGTTTATAGGGGGAATCAAGTGAGGGTGCTGGAAAGAATGGCTAGGCATAGTGAGATCGTCATAAAGTGGTGAAGATACTTGAGTTGGTATAATGGCCGCGGCTGGTTGAATGTGCTTTTTATCTAACATGTGAATGTGGAAATGAATCGAATACATCGCGACACCTCCGTTAAGATGTTCTATATGTCATATAATATTACGCATTAACTCATTTTGACAACCTATAATTTATTTGTGTTATATATATTGACATGAGTGATCAATCTAAGTATGATATAGACAAAAGTAAGACAACGAAAAGACAACCGCATAGCAAACTTGTTTTCTAGGGTTCCGCAACAGAGGTTTTGGCTGTTGGTCAGGTCCAAGAGAAGACACACGTTGAGCTTCATCGTGCACACGGAGGGATAAAAGCCCGGGAGGATATCAGGATATGATATCATTCCGGGCTTTTTCCTAATCATTTTAACAAGAGAGGGAGTTCGGGGAATGAGACAAAAAACAATATTTCTGATGTTAGCGGTATTATTAACTTTTACAGTAATCAGCGGGTGTGGGAGTAAAGAGGCGAGTACGAAAGCAGGAGGCAGCAGTGAGCCGATCAAATTGGCGCTTAGTCCATGGCCGGGCTGGTTCGTCTGGTACCTCGTGAAGGAAAAGGGCTTTTTCGAGAAAAATGGCGTGAATGTGGATCTAGTTTGGTTCCCTGTGTACAGTGACTCTTTATCGGCACTCGCTTCAGGTAAAGTGGATGCCAATAGTCAGACGTTAAGTGATACACTTGCGCCGGCAAGTAAGGGCATCAAGCTCAAAGCCGTGCTCGTTAACGATAATTCCAATGGCGGCGATGGCGTTGTTGTGAAGCCTAGCATTAATTCTTTGAAAGATTTGAAAGGTAAAAAAGTAGCAACAGAGCTTGGAACTGTCGATCATCTTCTCATGCTGACAGCTCTTGAAAAAGCAGGGTTAGCAGAGAAGGACGTCTCCTATACGAATATGACGGTGAATGATGCGGGGCCAGCGTTCATCTCAGGTAACCTGGATGCTGCGGTACTGTGGGAGCCTTTCCTAAGCAAAGCGATTCAAGAGGGGAAAGGAAAGCTATTATTCTCATCCAAGGATACACCGGGATTGATTCCAGACTTGCTCGTATTTAAAGAAGAAATTACAAAGAATCGCCCAGATGATGTGAAAAAAATCATTAACGCTTGGTTTGATGCTTTGGACTACTGGAAAGCCAATCCAGAGGAATCACTGAAAATTATGGCCAAAGCGGCAGAAACGCCGGTCGATGAGTATAAAGCTGGCGTGGACAGCGTGAAGATTTTCCAACTGGAAGATAACGTCAAAGCTTTCGTAAAAGCGGATTCCTACGAATCGCTTACCTTTACTGCTGGGAAAACAGCCGAATTCTTAAAAGGCTTAGATATGCTGACTACAATACCAAAAGCGGAAACCTTCTTGGATGGCCATTTTGTAGAAGAAGTCATGAAGGAGCGCAAGAAATAAAGGCTGAACAGGAGGACTGCAGATGGAAATGCTGGTAAAAAAAAGACGAAAGTCCACATTGTTTGCCATTAGGGGCGATATTAGCCGAAAATCCTATATGTCTGGGGTCGTACTTATCATAGCTGTTGTGTTGCTGTTCTGGAGCGTGATGAGCTATGGCGAATTCGTCAATCCTACCTTCCTCCCGACACCGGATCAGGTGCTCCGGCAGTTCGGGATTCAATTACAGAGCCCTGTGTTCTGGGATAATGTTTGGATTAGTATTTTCCGGGTTGGCGGTGGATTCCTATTAGCTTGTATAATCGGGATTCCACTTGGGATCTTGGCGGGTACGTACCGTTTTGCTGAGGCGATTCTTGTACCTCCAACGGAATTTATTCGGTATATGCCTGCGACAGCGTTCATTCCCTTGATTATGGTATGGGCTGGGATTGGCGAATGGGCGAAGGTGCTCGTTATCTTCTTGGGGTGTTTCTTCCAGCTGATGCTGATGGTTGCAGACAATACACGGTCGGTCTCCAATGATCTGCTGCAAACCTCGTATACACTCGGTGCGAAACGGTGGCAAGTGATTGAAAAGGTGCTGATTCCCGCACTGCTGCCTGATTTGATGAATACATTGCGCTTAATCATTGGGTGGGCATGGACGTATCTAGTTGTAGCGGAGTTGGTTGCGGCAAGCAGTGGACTTGGATTTTCGATTATGAAGGCGCAACGGTTTCTGAATACGGATCAAATTTTTGTAGGCATTATTGCGATTGGTTTGTTGGGATTGCTGACGGATCGCACATTTGCTTATTGTCATAAGCGATTTTTCCCATGGCTGGAAGGAGGGCGTTAGGATGGAAGCTTTGAACTTGGCAGATAACAGCGTGTCCTCTGTGGGGAAAAGCGTGGGTGTACGCAAGATCGATGCTGTCGATGTTACGAAGGTGTACAGTACGAAGAAGTCGCAATTCGTAGCTTTGGATCGTGTGTCCTTTCACGTTGATGCTCATGAGTTTGTCAGTTTCGTCGGTCCTTCGGGCTGCGGGAAGTCTTCCCTCTTGCGCATCATTGCTGGGTTAGAGCCCTTGACGATGGGCGATTTGAGTATCAACGGCCATGAAATTGACGGTCCTGGTGCGGACAGAGGCATGGTCTTCCAGAGCTATACGTTGTTCCCATGGCTGTCTGTGAGGGAGAACATTGAATTCGGGTTAACATTGAAGGGAGTTCCTTTATTCGAAAAGAGAGCGATAGCCGATCACTTCATGGAGCTTGTCGGTTTGCATAAATTCGCTAAATCACTGCCGAAGGAGCTTTCGGGCGGGATGAAGCAGCGGGTTGCGATCGCGCGTGCCTTGGCGAATAATCCAGATGTACTGCTGATGGATGAACCGTTCGGAGCCCTGGATCCACAAACGAAAAATTCCATGCAGGAGCTGCTGCTGCGGATTTGGGAAAAGGAGAAAACGACGGTTGTTTTCATCACCCATGACATTGAGGAGGCGATTTTCCTTTCTCAGCGGGTATATGTGATGCAGGCGCATCCAGGCACGATCCGCAGTGAGATTGTCATACCGCGCGGTCTGCGGCAGGTGGAAGATGTGAAGGATTCGGAAGCTTTCGTGAAGCTGAAGAAGCAGATCATTTCGTTAATTGGGCATCACGACGAGTAATTGTTGATGGGCACCATAGCTATTAGGGTAGATGGCACCAACGCAGAGTGATCTGCTTGTGGTGTCTTTTGTTTTGCTGGGCAGATGCTACTACAACGGGGAAGAGGGATTTGACGAGTAATATCCTTCTAGCTACAATAAGTTTAAGCGTTTCAAGAATGAGGGTATGGGATGAAGAAAAACAAACAAGCTACGATCGTCGAGGTTGCCGCTGAGGCAGGTGTGTCCATTGCGACGGTGTCGAATGTGATGAACCGTAGGAAGGTTCCGATGTCGCCGGAGACGATCCGCAAGGTGGAAGAAGCGGTTGTAAAACTAGGTTATCGCCGGAACGTGATGGCAACAAATTTAAGTCGGCGCCGCTCGAATGAGTTAGGGCTGATTCTTCCGCATTTTGGCGGGTATTATGGCAGATTTGCTGAGAAGTTGGAGCAGCGGTTTCACGGTTACGGCTATCATTTATCTGTATTTTCAGCAGCGGGCATGGATCCTGAGGTGGAGACGCGGCATATTGAGCACTTATTACAACGACGTGTGGACGGATTGGTTTCACATGGTTTGGCAATCAGCATGCATTCCACGCAGCAGCTGGTGGGTGAAGGGACGCCGCTCGTCATATTCAACGGCTGGGGCTGGCCGAATGAGATTACGAAGCTGGCGGTGAATTTGGATTTTGCCAAGGCGTCGAGTGAAGCAGTACGATACTTTTTGGCTCATGGCTGCAAAGCAGTTTTCTACGCAGGTAGGCGTAAAGGGATGGGTGCGAATGAGCAGCGGATCGAGGGTTTTCTCGCGGGGCTGGGAGATAAGGCGGAGCCGACTGTGCATGCCCTTTTGGATGCCGGAGAGCTGGGAGTGGCTGGCACATTGGATGAGGCGCTGCGCGTGAGCGGCGGGTTGCGACCGATCGGTATTTATACGTTCAATGATGCGTTAGCACTGGAACTGATTTCGGAGTGCCATGATCGAGGCATCCGTGTTCCCGAAGAGGTCCAGCTCATTGGGATGGATAATGAGCATTTTGCGAAGGCGAGTTTCCCTTCGATTACGAGCTTCGAGATGCCTGTCGAGCTGCAAACGAGCTTGGTCGCAGCTTTCCTCATGCGGCAGATGGGGGAAGAGCTGGATGAGGAGAGCGCGAAGCTGCTCGATTCGCATCTAGCTCAGATGATGGGACACGAGCTGCTCATCGAGATGGAGATGATTGTGCGTAAATCAACGCATAATGCATAAAACCGTTAATCACTTTGGGAGAAGTGATTAACGGTTTTTATTTTAGCCATGATTCAAGCGCCATTGTGGCTTTGCTGTTTCAGTTGCTTTTGCTGCCGAAGAAAGTCCTTCCCATACTCGCCGTGCGGATTAATGTCCGCGTGCTCGATTTGAATCGTGGCATGCTCGATGCCATACTTGCTTTTCAAAGTCTCATTGATGGCGAGAATGACACAGAAGGGCTGAATGTTCGGGCGAATAAATACATGTGCAGTCAATGAGTAGTGGTCGGTCGAAACCGCCCAGAGATGCATTTCATGCACATCTTCAACACCCTCTACCTTCGCGATCACAGCACGGATATCATCTAGATTAAACTTTTCGGGGACGGATTCCATCAGGATCATGAAAGATTCTCGAATGATTTTGCTGCCACCTGTAAAAATAATGCCCCCAATCACCATCGAAATCATCGGATCGAACCAGAGCAGACCTGAATAGTAAATGACAATCGATGAAATGATGACACCAACTGAGCTGAGTAAGTCACCAAAAAAGTGCCATAGCGCGCTTTGCACATTGAGATTATCCTCCTCCTTAACGCTGTTATGGAGAACCAACGTGAGCACAAGGTTAACAACGAAACCGATCGAAGCTATGCCTAGCATGAGTCCCAATTGAATCGGTTGGGGGTGAATGACACGCTGGATACCTTCGATAAAAATACCCAAAGCGATGATGCATAGCGCTAATCCGTTCAGAAATGAAGCGACAATCTCAAAGCGCAGGAAGCCAAAAGTGAAGCGGGCATTGGGCTGACGCGTAGCAAGGTGTATGGCAACCATGCTCAAACCAAGCGCGAAGACATCGGATATCATATGGGCAGAATCGGATAAAAGAGCAAGGGAATTCGAGAGCACCCCACCGACAATTTCAACAATGGTGAAAAAAGCAGTTAACATGAGGGTGACCCACAGTGTTTTTCTTGACTTACTTTGTTCTTTCACATGGTGGAGATGATGATAGTCATACTGGACGCTCATAGGGTTCCTCCTTAATTAGAATAATTCTAATTAATTTTATTTTAGTATATGCCACATGGGTGAAAGGTGCAACTGGAGAATGGGATGAAAATAAATAAAGCGTTTTCTAATTTGTAACATAAATGAAATATTCCTGTTATGGTTCCATAATGTTCACTTGGTAATATAATAAACAAGACCCCCTTTTTAATATAAACTTTTTAGAACCCGGCCCCGTTGGCTGGGTTCCTTTTTTTGTTTGTGGATGATTGGAAGGGGCTAGGATCCTTTAGATGCTATAATGAATTTATGGGATAAAAAGGAAGTGGTTAATTTGCATATCACCGCCGCTACAGTGGGTGAAGCGAGTTCGTTTGTCGTATAGCGAAAGAAAGGGCGATGGTGAGATGAATTATCATATCAGGGTAAGAGCATGTGCACTTATTATCGAAAATGATGCTGTTCTTCTTGTTGAGTTTGAGGACGAAAACGGATTACATTACAACCTTCCTGCTGGTGGAGTTGAACCTGGAGAATCAGTAATTGAAGCAGTGAAACGTGAAGCTTGGGAAGAAGCCTCCGTAGATGTTGAAGTAGGGCAGCTTGCATTTGTTTATGAGTATGCTCCTCACCTTTCGTCAAACATATATGGCACAGCTCCACATGGATTAAGTTTAATTTTTGATTGTAAGATAAAAGGTGGATCAAGTCCTTCTTTGCCCCAAAAACCAGACTTAAATCAAACTGGTGTTAGGTGGGTTCTCTTATCGGAACTGGACAGTGTTGTGCTGTATCCAAACATAAAACAACTCATTTTTGAACATGGCAGAGATCGTAAGAAGAGTATTGAATTTATAGAGGAATACAAGCTCGCGCCAAATTAGTGCTAACTTAGGTCAAAGGCTATAAGCTTTCAACGATGCCGTTGAACTTCTAAATATAACAAAAAGTGCTTGTGTGAACTCACACAAGCACTTTTTCAATGAGTGGACGAAGCGCATGGCTCTCGTCCACATGAACGAAGGCGTCGTACCGCCGAGCCATCACCGAGGGAACATAGTTCCCTCGCTCAGAAGTGGGGCGGTACACGACACCGATGGCACGGTGCCCCAGCACCTCGTGCCCGAGAATCGGATCCTCCTGGCTGAGCAGGAGGATCTGATCATGCGCGCCAGCGCGATGCATGAGCTCCTCCCAGCTGCCCGGCTGGGCAGGGGGCACTTGCATCGTCGCCATTGGCGCGCCCCACGATTTCGCGGCAATAACGGTGCCGCGGTATGTACCGAAGCCGATGGCGCACACATCGGCTTCGCCGTGCGCTTCGCGCACAAGCTGGCCGACGTTGACCATGCCGTCGGCCAGCATATCCGTTGCACGCGCATCGCCGATGTGCGTGTTATGCTCCCAGACGATGACCTTGGCGTCTGGGTCGTGGTAGTCGACGAGGCGGCGCAGCGCCTCGACCATGTGTCGGTCGCGGACGTTCCATGACTCCGCGTCGTGCAAGACCATGGTGCTGTAATAGTCCTCTGCATTTACAGCAACAAGCGCATTCAATTCCGCACTAAGGGCGGATTCGCTGTCTTCGTCGTAACGTAAGCGTTTCGCGTGAAGCTCCTTTAGCAGCTTCACGACATCGTCCTTGCAGCTTTCGCCGTAGAAGGCAGCGGAAACGCCGTAGTTTTGGCCCTCCTTTTCATAGGAATCGAAGCACTCAAAGGCTTTACGAGCCAAAGCCAACTGCTCAGGAGTACCTTTTTCTTGTAAGTAGCGCTCGATTTCCTCGAATGACTCCCACAAACTATAGACGTCTAATCCATAAAAGCCGACTCGCTGCTCCATCGGTTTATCTTCATTATGTTTTTTGAGCCAATCCATTAATTCCCCAACTTCTTCATTCGCCCACATCCATGTTGGCCAGCGGTTAAATGTTTCCATCACCTCACGGGCGGTTGGCTTCGCATCCTTATACTGCTTCACATAACGGTTAACCTCATAGCAGGAAGGCCAATCTCCCTCAACGGCGATAAAGGAAAATCCCTTCGTTTCAATTAATTTACGGCTCAATTCCATGCGCAGCTTATAAAATTCGGAAGTACCATGCGTGGCCTCACCAAGTAAAACGTACTTCTTATCGCCAATCGCTTCGATTAACACGTCCAAATCATCAGAGCTTTTCAAAGGCACAGCTTGCTTCTTAATTTGTTCCACAATGAGTTCGTCCATGTTCACTTGTGTTACTCCTATTCCTACAGATTATCGTACGTAGTATGCACAAAAAAGGATAGATAAAGTCGAAAAAGACGGATTCTCTATAGATCATTGATCTACAAAGAATCCGTCTTTTATCATTTCGCTGCTTCCAGAGCTCTTAAAATAATGGTCACGGCTTCAGCACGGGTGGTGTTTGCGCCTGGCCTAACGGTATTGTCGTCATAGCCTTGGAGCAATCCTTTGGCAATGGCGGTATCAACCGCAGCGTGAGCCCAATCGGAGATCAGAGAGCTATCTGTGAAGCTGCTGCTTGTTTCAGCTGGGCTGAGCTTGGCGGCACGAACGATGATCGCAGCCATTTGCTCGCGCGTAATGAGATCATCTGGCGCGAAGGTGTCGTTACTTTTCCCGTTGACCACGCCTAAAGCAGCGGCAGTGGCAATTGAAGCTTGGGCCCAGTGGTTCTGGGTGTCGCTAAAGCTTTTCTCACCTACTGCTTTAAGCTCGAAAGCTTTGACGATAACTGTAACGAATTCCGCTCTCGTGATGTTGTTATCCGGTTTAAATGTGTTATCTGGGTAGCCGTTGATCGCTCCTGATTTCATGAAAGTGCGAATGCTTGCTTCGGACCAATGCCCTCGGATATCGGATAATGCTGTTTCAATTTCCTTAGGCGCATCAATCGCGGATGCCAAGACTGCAAATTTCGTGAAATGGTTTGTAGATGCGGATACTGTTCCATTAGCTTGATCAATTTGCTGCCCCTCTAGGAGGATCCACTGAAGCGTTTCTTCATTGAACCAGTATATCCTTACTTTCGACTTACTGAAATCTACTTTCGATTTGTCAAAAGGAAGTGTAATCACGACCGGCTTGATAAATGTTCCCTCTTGATTTTTCGTGATCTCATAAACTTCGCTGATCGCGTCGAATGGTTGATCAGCGAACAGGGAAGAGGTGTCGCTGATGGTTTCTACTTTAATTGTAAAGTTGCTTGCCGCTGCACCAGCAGGTACTTCGATCACCGTGCCGTTTAAGGTTAGCTTTCCACCGTCTAACGCGACAATCGTATCTGCGGGTACAGCAGTTGAGCCTACGCTGCTGCTTCCGGGATTGCTAGGAACAGTAGGTTCAGTAGGAGCAGTAGGATCCACCAATTGAAGGGCACCGAACTTGGACGTATTGCGGTAGGACTGGCCTGTGGTATCATTCCAAATCGCTACGCTGCTTCTCGAACCGCTTCCTGTCTCATCATTGTTGACTTGGAAGTCGAATCCAATCATACGATCCTTGACTGCGTTGGGCAGTTGAATAGCCGCTTCAACCTGATAACCATCACTTGTAAGTTTCACAGCCGAGGTGATCTTGTCCGCTGAAGCAGCCCCCCCGAAGCTTTGTGAATTCTTAAAGTTAATTCGGAATTGTCCGTCGTCGGACTCATAGTCTGTCGATTTATGGTTGTTCGCATCAAGGAAGATTTCGATGGAATCTTGCTCGTGGAACGCACTGCTTGCATCACTTAAGAGGCTGTCCGTTGCGTTAGCTAGAATGTAGAGATGGTTTTCGTCCCACATGATTTTGGCTTTAGCTGTGGCACCGCTCGTTCCTTGTACCCACAGATCGGTGGATACTTCTTTCGCATTTGCCCACATGGTATCGACTTCTCCGTCAATGACAGGTGTTCCTTTGATAGCTTCTTGCGTGTTTAAAGCTTTATCTAATGTTAAGATTGCAAATTTAGTTGTATCTGTGTTCTGGCTGTTGGTGACATCATTCCAAGAAACTTGGGCATTCTCCTGATCCGCATCGGTTACACGGAGGTCGAATCCTTTTTTGCTACCCAGAACAGCAGTTGTAATTGGCATGGATGCCTCGATACGGTAGCCATCTGTCGTTTCCTTAACCGAATAATTCATACCGCTAACAGCTGTACCGTTTCGTTGTAACGTATAATGCTTGTCGTCTGGCTGATAGGCAGCTGTTTTTCCATTGTTATCATCTACGAACAGTTCAAGCAAATCATTGGCATTAATGGTTGCATCCTGCACATTGACTTTGATATAGAGATTCGAATCATCCCAAAGTACGTTGAAATCTCCTTTGATTTTACCTGAATCGAACGGAAGGGAACGCTGAACATCCCAAACAAGCTCTGAGTTACCGTCAATAACCGGCGTTCCTTTGGCAGGATCGATGGTTTGAATAGCGACTGGCAGTTTACTAGGATCTACGATGCCCCAGTAGGCGTACTTGGCTTGCAGTTCTTTATCGAACAGCAGAGGAGCTTCCAATCTTGTTACAGGAAACGTGCTGAGCCATGTATGATCATCGCCAACTCCCCAGAGGATAACGGAACTGACATAAGCTTTTAGACGAATGAACTCATCAAAAATCTGCTTGTAGCGATAGCCTTGCTTGATCAACACATTCTCCGGCACAGTTGTATAGCTTTGATTTCTGTCGGTATAGACGCTGACATCTAGCTCCGTGATTTGGTTATCGAGTCCAAGTTGGCCGAACTTTTCAATGGAATCTCCGATCTCTCTCACGGACGGACCGTCAACATTGATATGCGTTTGGTGGCCGACGCCATCGATGTGCACACCTTGGGCTTGCATTCTCAGGATCAAATTGTATAAATCGTCTCTTTTTCTCGGATTATGAGTATTGTAGTCATTAATATATAGCTTGGCATGCGGAGCGTATTGATGCGCCCAGATGAAAGCTTGCTTGATGAAGTCTTCTCCCGTAATTTGATACCAAGGGCTGTTACGTAATCCATTGGAATCGTCGATCACCTCGTTCACAACATCCCAAGCGTAAACTTTGGTTCCGAAATGTTCCACGACAGTTTTGATATGCGTTTCTAAGCGGCTTAACAGAAGAGCTTTATTCGCTGCGCGTTTCGCTGGATCTGTTTCCTCGATCATAGGCTTGCCGTCTAAGTCTTTGAACATCCAATCTCCGGTTTGGCTATGCCACGCCAGTGTATGACCGCGGACCTTCATACCGTTAGCTTCAGCATAAGCGATCAGCTTGTCCGCTTCAGTGAATGTAAAGGTACCTTCTGAAGGTTGAAGATTGGCAGGCTTCATGACATTTTCAGCTACGATGACGTTAAAATGCTTTTTCAACATATCGCCAGTTGCGCCTGCCGTTTGACTTGGCTCTATGGCTGCACCAATGCCATTCGGGAAATAGGCATTCAACGTCTGATATAACGATGGAATGTTGGTCTGAATCGGTTTTCCTGGTAGATAAGTCAATTTGAAATCATCGATGAAGAAGGTAGCTGCTGCGCTAGCTGTTTCTACATAAGCGCCAATGGCATCAACAGGGTTGCTCAACGTGTAATCCGCCGTATACTGAACCCAACCATCTGCTGTGACTTCCTTATTGCCGACAACCGTCTCGTAATTATTGGTGCCTTGGTAGGTTCGCTGTATACTCAAGCGCAGAGTGGCAGGGCTTTGGCCTGGCGCCATTCTTACCCAAACGGATAAATTATACTTGCTGTCCTTTTGCATCTTGCCAAGCAAGTTAATTTTAGGTCCCTGATTTGCACCCATGGCTTCTGTAAGCAAGCTGTACGAACCCGTGTGATAAACGCTTGAAGAAACGGTGAGAACTTCAGCGCCGTTCCGCGGAGCCCATGCTTGTACCGTATTATTCTCGAAACCAGTTTCGAGACCCGATTGATCGATGGGCGGCGGCGTTGTCATTTTAATTTTCACATTGTCAATCTGGATCGACTCCGTAGCTACCGAGCTTTCAATGTAAAGGGTTAGTGCGCTCATATCCTTATCAAAACTGTAGTTCCCGACCAGAGGTGTCCAATCGGAATTGGCGATACTGGCTGTAGTAACTTGTGCCCAACCCGTGCTCCCGCCAACGGGGGTGTTTTCCAAAGAAATTTTTACCGTACTTGCCGGTAAAGCTGTTTTGTCCGGCAGCTTCACATCAGCAGAAATTTCATACACAGCTCCTTTTTGCAGTAAGCTTTTGACATTAAGACTAGGACCGTTCCATGTGCCTGTTCTGCCTGTATGCTTTAAGCTGCTTGGGGCAGATAGGGCGCTGTCTTGTGTTACAGCAACGCTTCCCGCACCGCGAGCTCCCCAACCTTGGGTTGTACCGTCATCAAAATTGTAGACAATCGTACCACTTTCATTTTCGACAGCCAATGTATGTCCACTACCTAGTGGAAATATCAAAGTGACGAGTAGAAGTCCGGATAAAAAGCCGCGAAATGCTTTTACGAATGACAAGATATAACCCTCCTTCATGTTTTGTAATCGTTTTCAAACATTATTGTATATGGTTAAAAGTGAAGTGAGTACCTAACTATGTTTAGGTCTTACTGTAAAGATTAAAGAATTAATCTTGTAGAAAAAAGAGCTTGCAGCGATTACGTTGACGAACTCGATCAGCTTTCGGGATTTATCCAATTTTCAAATAAATGACCTATAAATTTGCCTCGAAATTAACTATCGCCAATTCAATTTGGTGGATATTTTTTTGGTGCAAATAATCATGCCAAACGAAGCAATGTTTTTGGCGCAAATTTTTGGATAAACTATTGACACGTTTGGGGTCTAGGATTTATGATGAGAACAAGAAATAAATGCTAAACAAACCAAGTGATTCACAGACTGCTTTGCCCCAAATATTTGGAGTGGAAGAGGAGTTAATTGTATTGATAAAGTTAAAAGACGTCGCGGATCACGTTGGAGTGTCAATTTCTACAGTATCAAGAGTAGTGAACAATGATTCGAGCAGAGCGATCAATCAGGAAACTCGCAAAAAGATTTGGGATGCTATTAATGAACTAGGCTACCACCAGAACCGAATTATGAAAAAAGTGGTTAAGAGCAATAAAGAGCAAAGTAAACTCGAGCATGTTGTTGGTTGTATAGTGACGGGCCCATTGAACAAATATAATCATCCGTATTATTCTTTTATCCTGGAAGGGATTGAAAAGGGTCTTGCGGAGTTGGGGTGTACGTTGGCTTTTATCCACACTTCAGAGGATGCAGCGAACCCAGCTATTTTGCATAAAATCATTCATGAGAGCGGTATAGATGGTTTAATATTGGTTGAAGGTATTCATGACGAGAAAACGTATGATTACATTAAGAAAAATGTAACGCATATCGTCGGTGTTGACTTATCGGATCACGAATTGCCTTGTCTAGGCTATGATCGTGTTGCGGCTTCCAAATATGCGGTCGAGCATTTGATCGAGCAAGGGCATAAGCACATCGGTTTTATTGGCGGCCCTGGTCTTGCAGGCAGTATGGAGCTTGAGAAAAGATTTCGCGGCTATAAAAATGCGCTAGCTGAAGCGGATCTGGTTTATAATCCGGATTGGGTTTGCGATTCCAAGTGGGTGATTGAAAAGTCCTATGATTTTATGGAGCATTTGATCCATAATCACAAGGAACATATGCCTACGGCTATGTTTGTCGCAAGTGATATGATGGCTGTGAGCGCAATGAAGGCTGTATCGGACTCTGGTCTAAAAGTGCCGGACGATATCGCATTCGTGAGTCTGGATAATATCGAATTTGCCCAGTATTCGTCGCCGCCGCTTTCGACTATACATATCCCGAAGTTTGAAATCGGCCAAATTGCAGCGAAATTATTAATTGATTATATCCAAGGGAAATACAATATCCCCCTAAAAGTGACAGTACCTTTCGAATTAATAATTAGAGAGTCATCCATTTCATCTAAAAATTAGAAAACACTGCTTCTGGTTAACCAACTAAATCCAGTGTTTTCTTTTGACCGATAAGTAAACGCTTACAATGTAGATTTGTTTTTTTATGCCCTTTGGGAAAATATTTGGCGCAAATATAGATGAATTTGGACAAACAACATGTAAATCACCTGGAATTGGAGGCAGAGAGATGAAAAAAGTAGAGATTGCCGTAATTGGGGCAGGAGCAAGAGGGTATTTGTGCTATGCCCCCTACGCCAAACAGTTCCCACATGAAGTGAAAATCGTTGCTGTAGCCGAACCGAACGCGCAGCGAAGAGAAATATTCGCAAATGAGTATGAAATCCCGGATGAATTTGTATTTTCTTCTTGGCAAGAGATGATGACTCTGCCTAAGCTGTGTGATGCAGTCCTCATTTGCACCCAAGATCAAGAGCATTACGAACCAGCGCTGGAAGCGATTAATAAAGGTTACCATATACTATTGGAGAAGCCGATGTCGCCAGACCCGTATGAATGTATTCATTTGGCGCAAATGGCTGAACAGAGAAATCTGCTTTTGTCGATCTGCTATGTATCCAGGTACACCCCTTTCTGGTCAACCCTAAAGCAAATGATTGCGCAAGGCGACATCGGAGATATCGTTTCGATCCAGCATAATGAGAATGTCGGCTATCAGCATTATTCGCATAGCTTTGTTAGAGGAAATTGGAGGAATTCTGACCAATCGAGTCCGATGATTTTGCAAAAATCCTGCCATGATATGGATTTAATTCGCTGGTTAGTTGATGCAGAGTGCGAAAAGATCAGTTCCTTCGGTTCACTCTCTCACTTTACAGAAGAAAATGCACCAGAAGGATCTACGGACAGGTGCACGAATGGCTGTCTTGTAGAACATACTTGCCCGTTCTCGGCAACTCGTTATTACTTGCAGGATCTCGTAGATAACCCGTTTGCTAGACTCATTGCCGATCCCCCTACGATGGAGAACCGGATGAAGGCTTTGGAAGCGGGACCATACGGCAAATGCGTTTACCGTACCGATAATAATGTGGTGGATCATCAAGTCGTCAACATGGAGTTTGCAAACGGCGCAACCGTAATGTTCAGTATGAGCGCATTCACGCGAGATATTAATCGAATTGTGCAGATTATGGGCACAAAGGGTGAAATTCGCGGTGATTTTGAGAAAGGCGAAATTGATATGTTCCAATTCTCCACGCGTAAAAGGACACTTGTTCAAGTGGATGCTCCTGCACATCATCATGGCGGAGGCGACGAGGGAATTATGCGACAATTCATCGCCGACGTGAGGCTTGGGAGAACGCATGGCAATCTAACTTCAGCAGAAGCTTCAGTTGAAGGACATATCATGGCATTTGCAGCGGAACAATCGCGCCTAGATCAAGGCAAAGTGATCGAGATGAAAGCCTACTATGATCATATTATCGCGCAGAAAAAGGAATTGGAGCTTGAATTGGAGCAAGTGTCAACAAGCGTCAAATAGCGGAGGGATACGGATGTTGGCCTCAAAGCCCAAAGAAGAACTGAAGTTTTTACTGTTCATTTCGCCTTGGATTATCGGATTTTTAGCTTTCTTTGTCGGGCCAGCAATCGTCAGTCTGGTGTTCAGTTTTGCCGATTATAACACTATCACGAAGCCGGAATGGATCGGTTTGGATAATTACACCCATTTGCTAAAGGATAAAATATTTATAAAAGCATTCACGAATACGCTGTTCTTCGTAGGATTTGCAGTGCCCGTAACCGTTGTCTTTCAAATCTTAACTGCGGTCATTCTCAATTTCGAGGTTAAAGGTATTCGCTTCTTTCGAACCTTGTACTATTTACCATATCTCGTTCCGCCCGTGGCAACGGTTATTATCTGGCAGTTGATGTTCGGTATGGATAACGGATTTATCAATGAACTTCTGTCGGTATTCGGTGTGAACAAAATCGATTGGTTCGGCACGGAGGTTTTAATTAAGCCGTTGGTTGTCTCGATCGGTGTCTGGATGTCAGGCGGTCCTGTACTCGTATATTTAGCTGCGCTCAAGAACATTCCGAGCCATCTGTACGAAGCGGCTAAAATAGATGGGGCTAGTCCGATTCGCAGCTTCTTTAACATTACGCTGCCAATGCTAACACCATCCATTCTGTTCGCGCTTGTTATGCAAATCATTTTTTACTTCCAAATGTTTACCGAAGCTAAGCTCTTGACCGACGGCGGTCCAAACTACGCATCTAGAACATACGTGATGAATATTTATCAATCGGCCTTTCAGGATATGAAATTTGGATACGCGATGGCGCAATCATGGGTATTGTTTATTATCATTCTTGTATTGACACTCATTGTAATGAAAACTTCGAACCGCTGGGTATTCTATGAGTCGGAGAAAGGAAGCTAAGCATGACAAGCACTTCTGCTTTTGCAGCGAAAATGACGAAATATGCACTGCTGATGATCGGATTGGCCGTGTTTATGGGACCGTTGCTATGGCTCGTTTCCACGATGTTGAAAACACAGGAACAGTCGTTTAAGTTTCCGCCAGAATTTTTKCCTCATCCGATTAGTTTTGGGGCGTTCAGTCGTCTGTTCGATACGATGCCGCTAATGGGGAGATGGATTTTCAACTCATTCGCGATCTCTGGTATGGTCGGTGTAGGAACCGTTTTGTGCGCAGCCTTGATTGCTTTTGGTTTTGCTAGAACGAAAGCAAAATCGCGGAAATTTTTGTTCGGTATCGTCCTTGCAACGTTGATGATTCCTTCCCAAATCACATTAATTCCGCTGTACATTTTATACAAAAACATTGGTTGGTACAATACGTGGTTACCGCTCATCGTTCCAAAAATGCTCGCTAACCCATACTTTATCTTCATGTTCCGCCAGTTTATGATGACCATTCCAATGGAATTAGATGAAGCTACACATATGGACGGCGGTGGTTACTGGACCATATTCACCAAGGTAACAATGCCGCTCTGTCGGCCAATTCTTGTGACCGCTTTCATATTTGCTTTCGTGTTCTCTTGGACAGATTTCTTCACACCATTGATTTTCATTCAATCGGAAAAACTTCAAATGTTGAGCGTAGGCTTGCAAATGATTATGGGGCAAACTTCACATGATTTTCCTGTTCTAGCTGCAGGTTCATTCATCGCCCTGTTACCGATTGGCTGTATTTATTTCTTTGCACAACGTTATTTCATTGAGGGGGTGGTCATGACCGGCTTGAAGTAAGATGGGTCATGCAGATTGGATCAATATCTTGTCTATAGAATTAACATGTAACGAATGTATAAATCTAAGGAGGGTTTTCCATGAAAACAAAAAAATGGCTCACTAGCACAGCAACCGTTATCGTAGGTGCATCAACACTTCTTACAGCCTGCAGTTCAAACACAACGCAAACAACACCAGCTCCAGCAGCATCTGCAGCAGCGACAACTGCAGCGCAAACACAGGCACCTGCTGCAACAGCGGAAGTGATTTCCGGCAAAATAACGTATTCACAGTGGGGAACGAACGTAGAGACAGAGCAAACGAAAGAGTTGCTTAAAGAATTTAATAAAAAATATCCGAAGATCGAAGTGGAAGTTGTTAGTAAAGATTGGGGTACATACTGGACGTCATTAACAGCACAAGCTGCTTCTAAAGATTTGCCTGATGTTTATAAAATGAGCTTCGCTTATGATGATAAATACGCGAAACTTGGCGCGATGAAAGATTTAACCGATCTGATCAAAACAACGGGTTTCAATACATCTGATTTCGAGCCTGGCGTCCTCGCCGCTCATCAAGTGAACGGCAAACAAGTGGCGCTTCCACGAGATGCCAATACGATCGTTATGTACTATAACAAAGGCTTGTTCGACAATAGCAAGTCCAACCCGGCTGGAGCCACGGCACCTAAGAAAGAAATGACGTGGGATGAAGCGTTGGATATCGCTAAGAAAATGACGATTGACAAAAACGGTAAAACAGCCGCTGATGCCGGGTTCGATGCGAATAATATCGTGCAATGGGGTATCACGGTGGATGCTGCTGGATCCGCAGATTCCGTTCTAGAGCCGCAAGTTCTTTCCAATGGCGGTAAAGTAGTAAACGACGATCAATCACTTGCGCTTTCTTCTCCAGAAGCTAACCAAGTACTAAGTTTCTATCGTGATCTGGTTACGAAATACCATGTAACACCAACGACGAGCCAAAGCCAATCGCTTTCCAAAGAGCCGTTCTTGGCCTTGACAACTGGCAAAGTGGCGATGAGCTTCGCTGGCTCCTGGTCTGCTCCTGAGTTCAAGAAAGCGAATATTAAATTCGATACTGTTCTGCCTCCGAAATTCAAAGATACGAAAACGGTTGTTCAAGTTGCAGGTAATGCGATGAGCCCGAATTCGAAAAACGAGAAAGCCGCTTGGGCGCTGTTGAGCTGGCTCGCTGGCCCTGAAGGCCAAATCGCCCTTGCTAAACAAGGTCAATCGATTCCTGCGAATAAAGCTGCAGCTGCAGCTTACCTCGGAATCGACGAAGGTTACAATAAACAAACCTTTATTGATTCCCAGAAGTTTGCGATTCCTGTGCCATTCTTTGATGGGAAAGATAAGCTGCTATGGGAAATCATCCCGCAAAAATTAGCACAACCTCTATCTGGTAAAGGTGATATCGAAGCTGCCGTGAAAGAAATCAAAACACTTTACGGCAAATAAGGTAAAGGCTTTATCCAACCCTAGGTGACATCACGAGAAGGCAGTATGAGCATGAAAAGATTTTTGATAATTTTGTCAAAGAAATTTTCTGCCTGCTGTCTTTTTGTTGTCTATTTTTTGACCAACAATCTTCCATAAAGAGGTGTGTTTAGTGGTAAAAAGGAATTTATTGTCGAAAAAGAGCGGTAGTTTGGTCATGTTTGCCTCGCTCCTAATGTCTACTCTAACACCAATTGCGTCTGCGTCCGTGAGTGCTGCAGTACCGACTACGGTTCATTTCACAGGGCAACCTGCCGAGTGGGCTTCCGTGACACATGATTCAGTTACGGCAGCTAGTTCATTGCAACTGATTAAAGCGATTCAAAGCGGTGGTAAGCTCCATGTACTGGTGAAAGGAACGAATGTTAGCAATCAAGGCACATTCTATATCGATGCGGATAACAACCCTGCAACAGGCGAGCCAGTGACGGGATGGAAGAATTCAGGCGGTATTGATTACAAAATTACAGGCGATAAGCTGTATCAATATTCAAGCGGGGCGTGGGCGCAAATAGGGACTGTCCCTTATGCCAATACGCAAACTATTGCGGAGACAGAGGTTGGCATTGATTTGCTTGGACTTCCTGCATCAGCACCTATGAAGGTCGCCTATAGTCAAAGCGGCTTCAACGCATTCTTACCTGATGTTGGTAAAGATATGTTAGGCGCTGACACAGAAGTGCCTGCCTTTGGACCAGATGCCAACATTACAGTAGACGCTAATACGGACGATTGGGCTGGATTGCAGCCAATTGCCACTACTGCTGATTCTGTTACAACTTCCGTTTATGCGGTTATGAATAATGAAAGACTTTCCGTTTTAATTACAGGTAAAGTTGGCGATTGGAATGATTTTCTGATCGATACCGATAACAATAAAAATACTGGATTTTTTGCACCTAGTCTTTGGCCCAACCAAGGATTTGATTATTTGATCGAGAATGGCGCGGATGGAGCTGTATATAAAAGCCATAACGCTGGATGGGCTTGGGACTCGTTGGCGAGCTTGACAGACCCGAGTGTTCAGTATGCAGAATCTGGCACGAAAGATAACAAAACAATTGAAGTATCTATCCCGATTTCATTAATTGGCTTAACTGCTCCGCGTACTCTTTACATAGGATTCGATGGCGGTAACAGTGGTCAAAGAGCCCCTAAAGTACCAGGCGCTGCGGCGAAAGTGATCCCAGCGCTTCCGAAAGTGACTGTAGACGGCAATGATGCGGATTGGGCAGGCATCACGCCGATTGCGGCAGGAACAGGCGGTATTGTTGATTTTAGTTCTTTTATCAAAGACAAAAAGGTTTATGCATTTGCTCATTATCATGGTGATGTGTCGACTACACCTTTTAGAAATCTGTTCATTGACTCTGACAATTCCACGTCAACTGGCTATCAACAGTACGGGGCAATTCCGGCAACAGGTTCGGACTATATGGTTCAGAACGGTAAGCTCTATAAATATACTGGAGCAAATGGATTATGGGGATGGACTTCAATTGGTGTTCAGCCAACGGTCATGTCGGCTACATATGCACCAGCTGGATTTACTAATTTCGAGATGTCTGTTGATCTGAACAGTTTTACGAATGTTTCGGATAAGGTTAATGTTGGATTAAATATTGGAGCTGTCGTTGGAAGCGATAACGCACCAGCTTCCGGCTTGAAATATCCAACGGCGCTTTCGGCAACGAATGGCACAGCGATGATCGTTGATGGTCAAGAAAGCGATTGGGCAGCAATCGATAATAAATCGGTTTCGACTGCGGCTACGATGACTTTGAATGCCGTTCAAGATGACAACAAGCTTTACTTACTGACGCAAGGAGCCAATCTGAACTCGCAAAACGAATACTTCATCGACAGCGATAACAACAGCACAACCGGCGATCATGATTCGAGATGGCCGAATGCAGGCATTGATTACAAAGTATCTTACAACACGCTGTACCGTTTTGTCGGCGCAGGCAACTGGGTGAAGACCGGCTCTGTTAATAATGAGTTGAATATGACTTCAAGTCTCGTCTATCTATATTTGGATCAACTAGGACTAGCTAGTCCAGGACAATTGAAAGTCGCATATGTTTCCAAAAATTCAACGGCTCTTCCTGAAGTTGGTGCGCCAATGATGAGCGTATCCTCTCAAGTTCATCAAACTGTGACTGCTGGCGTTTACTACCCAAGAGAGAGTTTTGATGTGCTTCACAATCCGTATATGGGCTTTATGCCTTGGGCGCGAGGTGTTGAAACGCCAAGTAAGGAGCTTCTGAAGAATACACCTTATCCGCAAAATGCCAAAATTCTATATGCCGGCATTAACTGGAAAGACCTTGAGCCTACAAAAGGGAATTTTGACTGGGCAGGCATAGAAGCTGCGAACCAGCTTGATTATTGGTACAGCCAGGGTGCCAAGGTCAACCTGCGCATTGTCATGGATACACCGGGTAGCACTGTACACAGGGATATCCCTGATTGGTTGTATGACGAGATTGTGGCTGAACAAGGAGTTGCAAATGCTGGAACGATTTATGGCGATGTTACATCTCGTACAGGTTTTGCGCCGAATTACAATAGCCAAGTACTGATCAGTGAACATAAAAGAATGATTCAAGCGTTCGCGGAGCACTATGATAATGATCCGAGAATTTCTTACATCCAGCTCGGTTCTTTAGGACATTGGGGTGAGTTCCATAATACCTATGTTAATGCACCTCTAGGTAATTTCCCTAAAGTTTCCGTATCCGATCAGTATGTACAACCATATATCGATAACTTCCATAACAAATTGCTTGGTATGAGAAAACCTTTCCCGATTACTGCAAGCAATAAATTAGGCTTGTTCAACGACATTATTGGGGATAAGGGTTCGACGGAAACATGGAAAGACTGGACAGTTAACGGCTGGGGCGATGTCGGCTTATTCCTTGAGCCTGGTCAGAATGCTGCTGCAGCAAAAACTGCTTCCGCAATGCCTGATTTCTGGAAAACTAATTTCTCTGGCGGAGAATTTACAAGCAATATTTCATTGCCAAATCATTTCACTGACGACTATATTATGGAACAGCTGAACGAAATTCGCTATTCCCATACGTCATGGGTAGGTCCAAACTCACCGGCTAAATTCGTAGTGGGTGAGAACGGTATCACACAAAATATCCAAGAAAACTTGGATTCCTGGATGAAAACAGTTGGTTACCGTTATGTATTGGAATCAGTATCACATCAGGCGCAAGCTGCTGCTGGAGATGCAGTTTCCATTGCAACACACTGGAATAACAAAGGTGTGGCACCGTTCTATTACAACTGGCCAGTTGCAGTTGCACTAGCCGATGCGAACGGGAATGTCGTTGCTTCTTCCGTAACAAAAGCAAATCAAACGGATATTCGTTCTTGGTTACCAGGCGGTAATGATGCTAATCTTCCGCTGCAAATTCCAGCTGATCTTGCGAGTGGGACGTATAAGGTGTTGGTTAGCGTAATTGCTCCCGACACAAATAAACCTGGTATTGATTTGGCGATTGCCGGTAAACGTAGCGATGGCTGGTACCCAATTGATCAAATTCAAGTGTCGAATGGTTCAACACCAGCTACTGCATCAGTAGTCTTGTCAGGTCCACAAAAGGTTACTACTACAGGTCACGTAGCATTACAATTTGGTGTGACAAGTGCTCAACAAGTTACGGCACAGGATGTTGTCATCAAGTATGATGCTCAAAAGTTTACCTTCGACAACGCTGTATCTTTAGATAGTAAATCAGCTATTCAAGACGTCGATAACGATTCGGTTGCAGGGACAGTACGCTTGATTGTCGTTAATACTGGTGCGGGTAACGCACTGAACGGAGATCAACCTGCATTACTTAAAATTAACTTCACTCCGGTTGCCTCCGCTGAGGGAACAGGAATATTCTCAGTAGAGCAAGCTGCTTTCTCAGATGCTGCAGGTGAAGTAACATCTGCGAATGTAACTGGGGCAGCAGTATCTGTTGAAATCATTAGCAGTACTGCACTGACGGCAGCTATCGAAACTGCACAGGACAAACTTGCGCACGCTGTTGCAGGAATACAAGTCGGTCAGTATCCAGCTAGTGCGAAAAGTAAACTTCAAGTGGCGCTTGATGCCGCACAGTCGGTTGCTGGCAATTCAAGTGCGACACAAGCGGAACTCAGTAGCGCAGCTGCGGCTCTGAACTCGGCAATTGCCGTATTTAACAGTCTTGTCATTACTAGCACAACAGGCGATGTTAACAATAAAGTAGGAATCGATATCGGAGATGTCGGAGTTATTGCTGCTCACTACGGAAGTAAAGTCGGAGACTCAGGATGGAAAGCAACTTGGGATTTTGACGGAGACGGTGAAGTAGGACTTTACGAATTGGCCTTTGTTGTTAGACGTCTGCTGAATCATTAATTTTTCAATCATGAAAGGAGGAGGGCAAGTGATTGTCCTCTTCCTATTTCCCCAAAAAAGAGGTGTTGACTTCATGAGACGTATTGCCATTCTTGCATTTATGCTAACTTGTTGTATGGTCTTACCCTTACTAGGAAATAAAGCTTTCGCCAGCAATTCGCCAACATTCAGTTTAACTTCAGACGTGAGTACGATTAAAGTCAAGGATAGTGTAACTTTTACCGTGAAGGGTAGCGGTCTACAAGGTGTTGCAGCATATGAAGTGCAATTGAACTGGGATCAGTCGACATTCATAACGCCAGGGGAACCTCAAAATGTAATGCAAGGAACTGGCTCTTCGGCCCAGAAAACGGAAAGTAATCAAATTCGTTGCGCCTTCGCCCTGAATACTAACCAGCCTGTCATAAACGGGGAATCAGAACTTTGTAAATTTGTTTTTACCGGCAAAGATGCAGGTAAAGTGAAAGTGTCTGTTAGCTTGGTTAAATTGATGGACGCTAATTTGGCTGAGAGTCGATTTATACCAAACGGTTCCGACAGCGCGATTGAACTTACAGTGACTAGCGTTGATAACCCAGGAAACCCAGGAAATCCAGGAAATCCAGGAAATCCAGGAAACTCAGGAAGCCCAGGAGTAGTAAATGTAGATACAACGCCAGGCCCCAACGGTACATCGAACGTCAACATTATGCCAGACCTATTTGATAAAGCACTTAATTCCACAACGGATCACAACATGCAGATTAACATTAAGGGAGCAGAGCAATCGAATCAAGTCGTCGTTCAAATACCATCACAGCAAATTCAGCATGCGAATGATGCTGGAATCGATAAAATCGAAATCAATACAGGTCTGGCGATCGTCACTATTTCCCCAGGACTGTTGAATGACTCAGGTAAATCAGGTGATGTTCAGCTTACTGTTTCTAAAGTAGACACTGCATCATTGTCGGATGCGGTCAAGCTTACAATTGGAAATCA
Source organism: Paenibacillus sp. P4_A9 (assembly GCF_056402415.1). Classification (NCBI taxonomy): domain Bacteria; kingdom Bacillati; phylum Bacillota; class Bacilli; order Caryophanales; family Paenibacillaceae; genus Paenibacillus; species Paenibacillus sp. P4_A9. The sequence goes on along the minus strand of NZ_JBFUHL010000013.1, from coordinate 61,388 downwards.
CACCGTCTATGACTTCAAACTGACGGTCGATGGCCAGACTATTAGCAAATTTGGAAATGACCGTCCTGTAGTCGCTATTCCATACAAGCTGCAGCCAGGTGAATCACCTCATCAGATTGTTATCTACTACTTGTCTGCCGATGGTAAATTAGAAGTTGTCAAAAACGGCAAATACAACGCCGTGACGGGCATGGTTGAATTCAAACCAGCTCATTTTAGCCAATATGCCGCAGTAGACGTGAAGTCCGTGTTTACAGATTTAGGAACTGTGCCATGGGCAAAAGCTGACATTGAGGGTCTTGAAGCTCGTCAAATCGTATCCGGCATCAGCGAAGGTCATTTTAGTCCTCAAGGTCAAGTCTCAAGAGCTGAATTTATTCAAATGCTCATGGGAGCATTGGATTTAATCAATCAACAAGCAACGAGCACATTTAGTGATGTAGAGCGGGGAACTTGGTATGAGCAAGCCGTCGCTAGTGCGCAACAACTTGGCATCGTTAACGGTAAGGAAGATGGCAGTTATGGCATCAATGAGAAAATCAGCCGTCAAGATATGGCTGTTATGATCTACCGCATGGCCCAAAAGTCGGGCTTGAAATTGCCGAGCACGGCGAGCTCTCAGGCATTCACAGATCAATCGATGATCGCGGAGTATGCCAAAGTTGCGGTAACAGCGCTTCGTCAAGCTGGAATCGTAACTGGCATGGAAGACGGCAGCTTTGCACCAAGTGATTATACAACTCGCGCGCAAGCAGCTGTGATGATTTATCGTATTTTCAATTTGTCGAGATAAAAAGAAAAGAGCCATGTTTATCAACATGGCTCTTCTTCCATATTCCTTGACTAATGCAAGGTGTAGCTGTAAAGTGTTCCGCTTGATGCAGGCAAGCGATCCGTTGCCGAATCATTTTTAATGAAACCTACTCGTATCGTATTTCCCGCGCTTAAACCTAGTGTGGATAATGGAATGGAGACCTCAATCGTACTACCATTATTGACGAATTGAGCTGAACTTAACGTTAAGACAGGTGTCCAGGTAAAACTGTTATTCGTGCCTGCGTACGTATGCAGTGAGCCATTCTCCAATAAATCATCGACGCCGCTTGTTGTCCATCCAGTCGGGTTGTATCCGGAAGTTGTGCTGTTGTCCGTGTTCAAATAAAATTGATTCTTCACATTTAAGCCGCTTCCCTGAATTAGGAGGTACAGGTTCGAACCGTTATTTGTGGCTTTTATTGTGGAAACCGCACCAGACCCGCTGCTGTTAAGCGCCGTGATGGCTGACCAGTCGCTTGTACTGCCGTCAATGGTAATTGTTGAAGTTGACGTAAAGCTGCCAGTGCCAGTTGTAGATCCGTTACCGTTGACGTTGATTGTACCTGAGTTAGAAACGCGAGAGTTTAGCGTGGAGCTGCTTTGATGAACAGGATCGGCTGGGAAGGTCGATCCGTAACTGGTACTTAAGTTCGAATAGTAATGGAGGGTGTTATTGCTTGCCGAGTACCAAAGATCCGTCCACTGGAACGGGAAGCCATACATGGCAGCGCCCCACCAAGCCATCTTAAATTTGTCTGTTGTGTTGTCCGAAGCTGTTGCTCCATTTGCAGCATTCGTCGACAAAGCGGCAGTAATCACGCCTTTCGAACGATAGTAGCTGAGCGCTTTGTCAGCTTTGGCCGACCAACTCGAAACGGATTGATAGCTATTCCCTGAGATGAGCCAGCTTTCCGCTAAGTAATAATCGCCTGCTACCGTACTAGGAGGATTGCTTACGCCAGATTCGTCTAGATTGCCAAGCGCGTGATCAATGTTCCATGAGTTCATGAATGCTTTCAGTCCTACGCTGTGAATATAGGTTAGCATCGTATTTTGTCTGGCGCGTGTGACGCCGTAATCGAACCCATAATCATCCAAAAATATGCCGTAGGCGCCCATGCTTTTCCATTCGTCCACATACGTTTTCATCGTGGCGATGCTTAGATTTTGAGTGGAAACACCGAGGTCCACGTAACCGAATACTTTTTTACCGCTTGCATTCAAGCTCGTAATGATAGTTTTTGTTTTCGCATTATCTCCGTGAGCTGCATGTTCGATACCGTCACCAAAAACGAGAACGTCAAATTGATTGAATGTTGCTGTAGCCGTTGTTACATTGCCTGCAGCGCCGTTGACGAGTGAGGGCCAACCGTAATAAATACCCAGATGCGGAAGTGGGGAAATGGCATCCGCCGCCAATGCGACAGGCAAAGTCCCGCCAAACAGCATAAACGACAAAAACAAGGCAAATGCAATCAGCTTACTTTTTTTCACGTTCATATCAATTACCAACTCCTTTCAGTGTGAAGCGCTAATTATGCGCTCCCAACTAGAACTCTATCTGAAAAGAAGACGGAATCCAATCAGGAACAGATGGACTTTTGTAGGGGATTTTCTGGAGAGGCGGGAATCACGATGGTACTGTCAGTCAGCGATGCAAGGCAAGTGCCAATAGAAGAAAATAAGCAAGTTCAAGATGCTGTCGATTGGCTGCTACTTAACTATGCGAAGCCAGTTTCCATTGGGAAGTTGGCAAGGGCATTAGGATATCACCGAACGCATCTTTCTAAAATGTTTAAGCTTCAAACGGGGACATCGCCAATGCAATTCCTCCTCCAGATCAGGATGGAGCAGGCTCGATTGTTGTTATGCACGCCGTTATCTATCAAACAGATCGCATACTCCACCGGGTTTTCTGATCCGTTATATTTTTCAAGACAGTTTAAGAAATCGTTCGGGCAGCCGCCAAGTACATACCGTCGCAGGTATGAGGAGCTGATTAATTGAATTGAATAAGAAAGGGGAACGCACAATGTCGGCAACGTGTAAATTTATCATTAACAATCCCTATTCTGAAATAAATTGGCGTACCGTAAAACACATCAAAGCCAATCTTCATTCACATACCTTGAATTCGAATGAACCCATAGGAGAATGGTCAGACAACGTCGTCAATACGCCGAAGGAAATGATTGAGAGGTACGAGGCATTAGGTTATGAAGCTCTTGCGATCACAGATCACGACTATGTGACTTATCCTTGGAGCGATTGGGGGGTGTCCAACAGTCCTATGATCGCCATCCAAGGCAACGAACTTAGCAAAAACACACATATGTCCAGCTACTTTACGAACTATTTTGACAGAAGAGGCGAAGGCCGTTATATAACTGAGGGTTTCGAACAAAATATTATCAATGTTGGGAAATTAGGCGGCATTATGTATGTCAATCATCCCGCTCGGGGCGGAAGCACCTCTGAATTTGATTTTACACGCGAACTTCTTAACAAGTTTCCTCATGTTGTCGGGATAGAAGTGCTTAATGTAGGCCAATTTGACAAAAATAACAGTGAAACGATGTGGGATCAACTGCTAACTTCGCTAATGCCTAAAAGGAATGTGTGGGGAACTAGCACAGACGACTCGCATCATGTGAATGCGGTGGGGAAGGGCTGGACCTACCTGTTGTTAGAAGAAAAAACGGAAGCAGCGGCTAAGGACGCTTTGATAAACGGCAAGTTGATCTTTTCTACCTCTAGTGGGATTCCAGATATGCCAGTGGGCATGCCTCCCGTCATCAGTGATATCAAGGTCGATGGAAATGCCCAGACGATCACTGTGGAAGCGCAAAATTACGCCACAATAGAGTGGATATCTGCGGAAGGTAGAGTGGTATCGACCGACAAAACCATTCATCTGGACACAACAAGCGAAGTACGCCAGTACGTGCGTGCTCGACTCTTCGGACCGGGTGGTCAGACGCATACGGAGCCTTTTGGACTCATTGCCGACATTTAGTTTTGAATAAGAGGAGACTGATATAAGTGGGGGATTAGATTGGAAATACATAATACGATCTGGCATATATCTCATTTTGATCTAACGTTGCGAATGATTTTATCACTGGTCTTAGGAGGTTGTATCGGTTTGGAACGAGAAATGAGTAACCATGCGGCTGGGCTGCGAACTCATATTTTAGTTTGCCTTGGATCGACGACAATCATGCTTTTATCTATTTATGGGTTCAGTGACTTTATGAACGATACTACCGTTAGGGGGGATCCAGCGCGATTGGCGGCCCAAGTCATTAGCGGTATAGGTTTTCTTGGAGCTGGAGCCATTATGCGTAATGGCTCGACCGTTTCTGGGTTGACAACTGCTGCTTCTATATGGGTAGTAGCAGCAATTGGCTTGTCTGTCGGAGCGGGGTTCTATTATGTTTCCTTCTTGACCGCTATTCTCGTATTATTTTGTTTGTTTGTCTTAAATCATTGGGAGAAGTACCTCATTCGTAAGCGGAAGCAAATTGAATTTACTTTAGGTGTCTCAGACAAACCGGCAAGTTTAAGTGAAGTGATTAACAAGTTGGTGACAATGAACATACAGGTCTTGCACATTCAAACTGGATCTTCCATGGAGAGAATGAACGAGAACGATTCTTCATGTAAGATAACGATACGAATTTCTGTGTCTGCAAGTAACGATGAGATCACCTTAACGAATCTATTAAATACGATAGGAGAGATTCCAGATGTGCTACTTATAGAGCCAGGTGCGTCTCATGTTCATAAAATAAGAAACAAATATGAGCATTCAAGACGTGCATTCTATTAAGTTATTTTTTCATCAAGGCCCTCGTTTTGGCGGTAGTCAACTCAAATTGATATTCTGCGAATGACGGCATATTTGCTTGTTTGGCAAGGTGCAGAGCCCATTCAATATCATAAGGTAATCGGATGAATTGAATCGAATAAGGGGCGACAATCTCAGAATCAAGCACCCCTTCCATAATGGCATAAGAAGCTAGCGGGAGTTCAAGGGGGTTACCGACGCTGCCCGCATTGAATAAGGTTTTTCCGTTTAGGTGCTGGATGAATGCTTGGTGGACATCGCCATATCCAATGATGTCTGGTGTACAACCGTCTTCGGGCGTACCGGTTTGATCGGTATTGTGGAACAACGCGAGTCGGCTTTCCAGAGAATCCCAAGGTTGGACTCGGTGAAATACGCTCGTTGCTGATGCGTGAAATAATCTTACCCGATTACCGCTGATGCGAAAATCAATGGAGAATGGCAATGAGGACAAATACTGGATTCGCGATTGGCCTAGTTGTCGTTGGTGCCAGGCATAGTCTTCACTAACCTGATGACTCCCCATCAATACATCCCAATTGCCTTGGATGACGGCTTCGCAATTGCTTCTGATGAGATCAACAGCTTCATCGGAGTTGGGCCCTTTACCAACAATATCACCAAGACAAATAATGCGGGAAATGGATCGTTCCCTAATATCCTGAAGGACAGCTCGCAAAGCGGGAACATTGCCGTGAATATCTGAAATAATGGCTATTTTTCCAGTCTGTTCCATTCAATCGACTCCTTTACAAATTGCTCTGCTAGAGCAATGTAATGACTACATAAGAATGATGCTATCTGATTTCGAATGCACCGAATAGAGATTTGTTTTTTACCTGTGGCAAACAAAAATTTACATGGATAAAGCGCGACGGAGGGGTATATGAACGGGTTATCGTATTTTAAAAAGAGAAACAGCATTTTCATACGAACATTCGCTTCATATCTAATATTGATTACGGTGCCGTTTCTGCTGTTTGGCATTGCGGCCTATTATTGGGCTTATAATTCGCTACGCGAGCAGACTCAATTTACATATAGCAGTGCCTTACACGACATCCAGAAGGAAGTTGATCTCCATTTTGAACGGATGGATTCGTTTGCTTTGCAATTTTCCTATACGCCCTGGGTATCCAAGCTCATGAATATGGAGGGCTCGACCCTAGGATATGACAGGGTCGATATTGCGGAGATGTTGAACATTTTGCAGGAGCTGAAATTGTATAAAACAACGTATGAATTTGTTCAGGATATTGCTGTTTATTTGAACGAAAAGGATACTGTCTTATCAACCAAAGGCAAGGACAATCTAGAGCGGTTTTTCTCAGATTTGGTTCATTTTGATCACGTAGGTTGGGAAGAATGGAAACAAACCTTATCTGTTCGGAACGACCGACGTCTGATGATTCATCAAGAGATTGATGCTGACAATAAGCAGCATGCCAAGCTTACGTATATCCAATCGTTGCCTCCTGGAGACTCGAATTTCCTAGCAACACTGGTGTTATTTATTGATGAGCAGGCGCTATTGGATGTGTTTGCAAAATCGACGCTGCTTAAGAATAGCCTTCTTCTCATCACGGATTCATCTGATCAGCTGATCGCACAGACGAATGAAGCAGCGTTCGAATCCACCAAAACGAGTGATTACTCCACGATTAGCAAATCGTTGAAATGGGAAAGCGCGCAGGGCGAATCTTATGCACTTTATCATGTGCAATCACCCAAAACCAATTGGATGTATACGGTGGCGATCCCTGCCCAAACATTTTCAAATGAATTGCTTTACATTCAGGTAGTCGCAGCTGCTTTGACGTTGTTCTATATGGTGTTGGGTTTATTTTTGTCCTATTTGCTGACGATGCGCAATTACCGGCCCATTGCCCGAATTATGAGCACGGTGCGCAGCAAGCTGTTCAATGAAGATACGGATAAGAATGAATTCAATGTGCTTGAGCATGCCATTCTGGACATGATTACGAATGCGAATCGAAACACTAGTGAAATTGAATTATATCGACCGCTTGCGCGTAATACCTGTCTGAATCATTTACTGAAGCCTGATGCGGCCCAAAAACCAGTGCTGCGCGAAACAATGGCATTTCTTGGACTTGAATTTGAGCGGAACTACGTGATGTGTATGGTCATTCTGATCGATGAAGACCGAGTGTTGGATGAGTCACAGCATCGGCAGTTACAAGCAATCTTCATGCCACTGGATGCTGCTGCTTATTGGGTCGAGTTGGAACCGCGCCGCAAGGCTGTCGTTTTGAATATGAACGAGACCGGGGAGCGAGCCGAAGCTGTTTCACGGGTTGCGGAGTTCCTAACGCAGTGCAGTTGGACCTACAAGTCAGTCGGCATTGGGAGGATGTACGAACATTGTGATCAGCTCTCTCATTCATATGAAGATGCCTCCGCTGCGGTCGATTACCGATTCGTTCGAGGAGAGGGAACTATGATCTACGTAGATGAAATCGAGGATCGCGGAGATTGGAGAGGATACTTCCCAGAAGAAGAATCCTTAATCATTGCGATCAAAAGCGGAGCCATTCACGAAGCGATTCGCATTGCACGTGAGACCGTTAATCATCATATCGCTGCAYATTGTTTGACTGCAGGGATGGCAAGATTTCTCTGCTATAGTGTGGCCGCTGCATCTTACAAAGCATTGGAGCAGATGGAAGCGGGCATACCGACTAGATTTAATTTGAAAGTATTGTGGACGATGGATGATTTGACAGATATGTTCGGTTTCATTGAGGAACTCTATCGTGAGGCGGCTGCGACGATTGCAGGGTTGAAAGAAAGCGGCAACAACACGCTGATTCTACAGGTACTCGATTACATCAATGACAACTATCAAGATCCATCTTTATCGTTATCGCAAGTATCGGACCAGTTTCATATTACGGCCTCCTATTTAAGTCGATTTTTTAAAGATCAGACAGGTACTAATTTTATCGATTATGTGCACAAAAAAAGAATAGATGCTTCTCAGAGGTTGTTGCTTTGTGATACGACGATTTTGCAGGTTGCTCAAAAGATTGGATTTGAAAATGATGTAACATTTCGACGTTTGTTTAAAAAATATATGGGCATTACTCCGAGCAAGTTTAAGGAACGCGCGTAGAAAGGCTTTTCAAGTGCTAATGTAAAAAAATGATCGCTTCAGAACGAGTATTGTTCGTGGACGAAAAGGGGCTGCTGATTTACGCTGAGGTTACATCTCGCTGGCAGCTTCTTCTGCGTTAGACGAGAATGAAATTGCAACCAAATAAGGGAGGTTTTTTATTTGAAAAAATGGATTGCTACCGCAGTAGGTTTGTCTTTCACGTTGACCCTTGTCGTTGGCTGTACGAATGAAGCATCTACAACCAAAGAAACAACAAAGCCGGTTGAGACCAAAGCGGCAGATGCGAAAACGGCAGAGGCGAAGAATCCAATGCCGATCGTAACGGACGGTTCGGTGACATTAACGATTGCTGTACCAGATAATCCATATGCAGCTGCAAGTTTGACGCAAAATCTGCCCGTATTCCAAGAGATCGAGAAGAAGACGGGAATTAAGATCAAATGGGATGTCGTGCCTGGGGCACAATTCCAGACTACGATGCAGACACGTCTAGCAGCACGTTCTAATTTGCCAGACATTATTTTCTCTAACTTTGATATGTACAAATATGCAAAAGATGGTTTGCTGCAACCGCTTGACGAACTCATTAATAAGTACGGTGAAAACGCGAAGAAGCTGTTTCAGGAGAAAACCTTGCTTCCTGCTTTCATGAAATCGCCTGAAGGTATTACGTATCATTTATCTACTTCACGTGATGAGGAAGTTGCGGCAGGACCTTACGGCTGGTTGGTTCGAAAGGATTGGCTCGATAAGTTGGGTCTGAAAGAGCCGGTTACGACAGACGATTGGTATCAGGTTTTGAAAGCGTTTAAAGAAAAAGATCCTAACGGAAACGGGAAAGCCGATGAGATTCCAATGACGAATGTGAACGGCGTATCCCAGCTCTATAACTGGGGAAATGCCTGGGGACTACACCTTCGTTTCAGTGATGGCTTCTATCCAGATGCGCAAGGAAAAATTAAGTACGAATGGCTTGATCCGAAAGCGAAGGAAATGGTTACTTACCTGAATAAGCTCGTTAAAGAAGGGCTGCTAGACGTGGAGTTTGCAGTCAATAATAAGGATCAAATGACTTCCAAAATTATCCGTAGCATCACCGGTTCCGTCATCAACTGGCAAGAGTCAACACCGCTTTGGAACAATAAGCTGAAGGAAGCGGGCGAAAGTGCTGGCAAATATGTGATGACGAACCCGCCTGCAGGGCCGAATGGTTACAAAGGACATATTGAAACGCTTGGTCTTCCTAACGGGAAAGCTGTTATCACGAAAGAATCCAAGCATGTCGAAGAAGCTATGCGCTGGCTTGATTATGTCATGTACTCTCCTGAGAATGCGAAACGCATGACGCTGGGCATCGAGGGGCAGACGTATACGACGCAAAACGGCGATGCGCAAATGACCGATTTCATTCTGAAAAATCCGCAAGGACTGGGACCTGTTGAGGCTATTCGTTCAGTCGGAGGCTGGCAATCTGTAGCTTCAACCCTGCGATTAGGTTATGTTTCAAAGTTGAAGTTAACCGACGATACGCTGAAGGAACGGGCGAAGAAAATTGAATCGTATATTGTGCCGCTTGCCGAATTCGCTATGCCAACAGATGAGGAAAGTGCGAAATTGAACCGTAAAATGACAGATCTCTCCACATATAAAGATGAAATGGTTGCGAAATTCATCCTCGGTCAAGAGCCGCTAGAGAAATGGGATCAGTTCACTGCGCGCTTGAAAGATATCGGCATTGACGAGATCGTTGGCATTAAACAAGCTCAATACGATCGATTAATGAAGAGCAAATAAGGAAGAAAGGATGACGCTATGGAAATCGCAACAGTTGCCCCGGAGAGCAAAGCGTCTAAACGGCAAACGTTGCTCCGGAATGCTTTCAAAATTGTAGGCAGAGATAAATATTTATTGCTCATGACGCTCCCTGGCATCATTTACTTCCTGTTGTTTCATTACTTTCCCATGTACGGCATATTGATTGCGTTCAAAGATTATTCAGCTACAAAGGGAGTTTGGGGCAGCACATGGGTCGGATTCCGCTGGTTTGAGGAATTTTTCAACTCGATATACGCATGGCGGCTTATTAAAAACGTCCTGTTAATTAACCTTTATCATTTGATTTGGAGCTTCCCGATTCCGATTATTTTTGCCCTCCTTCTTAATGAAGTTCGACTGAAAAGATTTAAGAGGGTCGTGCAAACGGTCAGCTATATGCCCCATTTCATTTCGGTGGTGGTTATTTCGGGGATGGTCATTACGTTTCTGTCCCCGAATGAGGGCATTGTCAATGTCATTCTGGGTTGGTTCGGACATGAGAAAATCAATTTCATGAGCGAGCCTGGCTGGTTTCGTACGATTTATATCGGCAGTGATGTTTGGCAAAACTTTGGGTACAATTCTATTCTTTATTTGGCTGCTTTGTCAGCCATCGACCCTATGCTGTACGAAGCTGCCAAAATTGATGGCGCATCCCGGTGGAAGCAGCTTATTCACGTCACACTGCCTGGCCTCGCGCCTACGATCATCATCTTGCTATTGCTGTCATTAGGGCGAATGATGAGTGTTGGTTTTGAAAAAATAATTTTGCTGTACACCCCAGCAACCTATGAAACAGCAGACGTCATTTCCTCCTATGTCTATCGGGTGGGACTTTTGGGTGGAGACTTTAGCTTTGCAGCCGCCATTGACTTATTCAATGCGGTTATCAACTTTACCCTGCTCATTATGTTCAATACACTGAGTCGGAAATTTACACARATATCGCTATGGTAACTAGGAGAAGTATGATGGCAAATACGATAAAATGGAAATCCAAGTTGGCGGATTATGTCATTATCGGCATTATGTGTCTGGTCATCGTCGTTTGTTTGTACCCGCTCGTTTATGTCGTTAGTATGTCGTTAAGCTCAGCATTGGCAGCAGCTAGTAATGAAGTTTGGTTGTACCCGATTGGATTTTCACTAAATTCTTATAAGCTGGTGTTTGAAAATCCAGACGTTTGGCAAGCTTATTCGAACACAATCTTTTACACAGTAGCGGGAACGGCGCTCAATGTCATCATGACATTGTTGCTGGCTTATCCGTTATCCCGCCCTGTCTTTTTTGCGAAGAAATGGCTTACGGTGTTCCTTGCATTTACGATGTTTTTCGGCGGCGGCCTTATTCCAACGTTTATTTTGGTTAACAAATTAGGTCTGTACAACTCGCGTTGGGTGCTCGTCATCCTTGGTGCAGTCGGCGTTTGGTATGTCATCATCGCCCGCACATTCTTTGCCAATATCCCAGAAAGCTTGATTGAATCGGCCAAATTGGACGGTGCGAATGATCTCACTATCCTTTATCGTGTCGTTGCACCGCTTTCCATGCCCATCATTGCGGTCCTAATTTTGTTCTATGCGGTGGGGCATTGGAACAGTTATTTCGGAGCACTGATTTATTTATCCGATAAGAACTTACAGCCTCTTCAACTGTATCTGGTGAAGGTACTGGTGCAAAACTCAGAAGGTCTCGCGGATTCCATGTCGCCTAGCGCAGAGAAAAGCTTGGCGATCATGCAGGTCAAATACGCCATTATTATTGTGGCTACGCTGCCGATTTTGCTTCTGTACCCGTTCATCCAGAAGTATTTCGTTCAAGGTGTCATGATTGGCGCTATCAAAGGTTAGGTTAGGAGGAAGCTATCAATGAAAATTGGCGTTATTGGGTACGGCAAGAGGATGCGGCATATGATCGACATGCTCGTCCACTGTGACCCAGATGTTCGACTTGTTGCCGTGACGGATATCAAAATCGATGAAGTTAAGGGCGAGGTAGCAAGTCGAGGATGGACGCATGACATCGCCTACTATTCAGATGCGTCTGACATGCTGAGAGCGAGTGAACTGGACGGCATCTGCATTGGTACGCGTTGCAATCTTCATGCTGAAATGGCAAGTCTTGTAATCAAGACGGGGCTGCCGTTATTTTTAGAGAAACCAGTCGCCATTCATTTGGATGAGCTCGTGGAATTGAGACAAACCTATATGAAATATGCAGGGACAACGAACAACATTGTTGTTTCGTTTCCACTCCGGCTTACAGAGCATGTTCAATTGGCCAAGGAGATTATTGGCTCTGGCAAGATTGGTACAGTAGAGCACGTGCAAGCGATTAACAATGTGCCTTACGGGCCTGGCTATTTTCAGAAGTGGTTTCGAGATGAGGCGCTGACAGGCGGGTTGTGGCTTCAAAAGGCTACGCACGATTTCGACTATATCAATTCGATTCTTGATTTGCGTCCAGTACAAATCTCTGCCATGACGTCGAAACAAATTTTTAAGGGTGACAAACCGGTTGGACTTGTATGCAAAGACTGTGATGAGCGGGAGACATGTCCTGAGAGCGATCTGAATCTGGTGCGATACGCGAATGAGGCAAGACGAGGTCCAGGCTGTTCATTCGCCGTCGATACGGGGCTCGAAGATTCAGGGAGTGCTATGATTTTATACGAGAGCGGCATGCATGCCGTGTATAGTCAAAATTTTTATACACGCAAATCGGCGGGGACCAGATCTGCCCGGTTTATTGGGTATAAGGGTACACTCGAATTCGATTTTCGGATGAACGAGATTAAGGTTCATATGCATCACTCTGGCCGCATAGAGAGCTACATGTTACAGCATGATGACTCGGGCCACAGCGGTGGCGATGCCCGGCTTGCCCAGAATTTTATCGATATCTTGAAGGGGAAGGCGGAGTCGACATCTCCGATGGAAGCGGGACTGCTAAGCGCCTTAATGTGTATTAAAGCGAAAGAGTCCGCGGAGACACACACTTTCCAATCAATTAGCTGGGACTGACTATAGCAAGGAACTAACGAATTCCTTTTATTCACTAGAGTGAAATAAAGCTCTTTGAATAAGAGGAATTTTCTAGTTGTAACATTCTGGACGATTCCCCATGTTTTCAAGACAGAACCCCAAGCCTCCGACGGGGCATTGATGCTACTGTTAAGGTAATCCTTTGATCTAAAGGAAACACCGCGAAGGGCAGTGAATTGCAATGGGAATCAATTATGCGGAAAAAGTCTGGCAAGAAATGATAAAAGATCACACTGGCGAATGGGGAATGGACATCCATCATTGGGATTGGGTTCCTGGCGTTGGTGTCATCGCAATGTTGGAATACTACGAGGTAACGCGTCAACCAGAAGTGCTTGCCTATTTACAGGAATGGGTGAAATGCAACGAAGAGAAAGCCCGAGAGAAATCAGTCATCAATTCGATGGCTCCTTATGCGATTTTTCCAGCGCTCTACCGGATCACGGGGGAGGCTTGGTATAAGGAGGAAGCGGTGCGTATCTCGGAATGGTTAATCCATGATACACCGCGCACGCGGGAAGATGCTTTCGAGCACACGGTAACCGAAAATGTGGCATTCTCCGAGCAGGTGTGGGCGGATACGATTTTCATGGCGGTGCTGTTCCTTGCGCGAACAGCTTCATTAACTGGCAGCCAATTGTTTGCGGAGGAGGCGCTTAAGCAGGTGTTGATCCATCTGCGATTACTGCAGGATCCACAGACGAATGTACTGTTCCACGGATGGAATTGCGCATCAGGTGATCATATGTCGGGCGCGCGCTGGACCCGTGCGAACGCTTGGATCGCGGCGGGGATTCCGATGATCGTCGAGGAAATTGAAACGCTCATTGAAATTCCAGCCGAGCTGAAGGCACGGTATGGTCGCTTAATGAACGGACTTCTTGCGTTTCAACAGGATGACGGTCTATGGAGTACAGTCATGGACCAACCGCATTTTTACAGAGAAGTGTCGGGAAGTGCAGGAATTGCTTATGGTCTGTTGAAGGGGATGGAGCTAGGTCTTCTTCCTCGTGAAGAAGAGGCGGCAGCCGCAGCGGAGCAAGTAAGTACTTCCATCTTGCCATACATTACGGAGGAAGGTATTGTGGAAGGAGTATCTGGCGGTACACCTGTCATGCCTACGATTCAGGCATATCAAGACGATATTCCCACGTATCCCACTCTCTATGGCCAAGGGTTAGTGCTGATGCTGTTATCCAGAGTCCTGCAGAAGGAGCAAACCCAATATGCGCGATAATGAACTATTAAAAGCAATTCAAGCCAATGAACAATTGTACGATGCTGAGGTCAAATTACTCCGAACGCGGCTAGAGGCAACGTACCACACAGCACTTAAACCAGATACGCATCCTTTCGTATATGCCTTGTACCCTTCCATGTGCTACGCCTATGATTTACTTCGCTATGGCGGTGAAGTCAACGCGCAAAGAGCGGCCGACATCCTAGGCGTCGTTATCGCGCAGCAAGATCAGGATCCATCGCGGGCTTCATTTGGTATTTGGCCTTACTTCTACGAGGAATCGCTGGATGAGATGGATCGTCCAGACTGGAACATGGCGGATTTCCATGGGAAGAAGTTGGTACTGATATTGAAGCGGTATGCGGCGGCACTTCCGCAATCGCTCATCTCTCAAATTCGTGAGGCTGTCTATCACGCCTGCCAAGCGATCATTATTCGCAATGTGGGACCGCATTATACGAACATTGCGATTATGGGTGCCTTTGTCACCTTGGTCGGCGGGGAAGTAATCGACGACCAAGAAATCCGCAGCTATGGGGAGCAGCGGTTGAAGCGGTTCCTTGCCTATACGTCAGGCATTGGCACATTCTCGGAGTATAACAGTCCGTGTTACTCACCGCTTGCTATAGAAGAACTGGACAGCATTTATCAGGAGTCGACGACACCTGAAGCTGTTGCCGATGCTGAACATTTATTGGACATTGCGTGGCACATGATCGCGAAGCATTACCATCCTGCAACGCGGGAATGGGGAGGTCCTTACAGTCGAACGTATCACACAATGCTGACAGATCGTGAGAAGAATTTTCTGGGAAATGCAATAGACAAGAACTCAGGGGGCATCCAATGCCCTCAGCAGTTTCATGCGTACTTTAGTACCAAGGATGAACGTTATTACACAGAGCCAACGATGATGGCATCGGAGACCGGATATCAGAACTATGCGACGACATATCAAAATGACAAGCTGACCCTCGGCAGCTACACGCTCGGTAGTATGTGGAATCAGCGCCGTAATTTGCTGGGCTTCGTGGACGCTGGCGGAAAGAAGGTTTCCATTCAGCTGCAATTTCTGAAGGATGGGAAGGACTTCTGCTCTGCAATTTTTACGGGTGTGCAATCACGCAATCAAGTGCTGTTCAGCTTCAATTTGGCGACCGATAATGGCGCATGGCATCAAGACCTAGACATCATCAACGGCAGGTTTCAAGCGAAGGACCTGCGCATTCGACTGCTTCTTGGCGGTGAGTTAGAAGGTCTTGAGCTTCCTACGAAGCAAGAAGGCAAGCGCATCTCAGCGCAGCTTGGGGATACCCTGCTTCAAGTGGAAGTGGTGCTCGACAGCTCGGATTACGGTCCTTTGGTGCTATCAGCCGATCGCATGGCGAATGAGCTTCACTTGGACTATATCATTTCGACTGGCAACGAAGAGCGAGCATTCGATTTTCACAAGCTGCAGAAAGCAGTTTGGATTTTCGCTTTTTCACTAGGCAGCAATGCTTCATTACCGAATGTTCACTTGGCGAATCAAGAAGAATGGGTAACGGCATCAGCCGACTCGGTAGAGGGCGCCATGTCTATTAAAGTGCCTCAAGCACCAGGCAAGACCGCCGACTTCTACCGTGGCAACCAAATCAGCCTGCCAAAGGCTTTACAGAAGCAGCTCGTTCAGCAATAGCGCATACTTAAAACATCCACCAAAACTGCCTCTGGCAGGGTTGGTGGATGTTTTGCTACGATAATCTTCGCTTATAAGCCTCAACCCGATACTGCTTCGGAGTTAGCCCCGTTTCTTTCTTAAACACATGGAAAAAATGCGAGATATCGCCAAAGCCCGTGGCTGAGGCAATGTCCGTGACCGTCAGATCACTTTCCATAAGCAGCCTTTTCGCCGCATTGAGGCGATATTCCGTGAGAAACTGGCCGATGGTCGTGCCAGTCGTTTCCTTGAATAACGTAAACAACTGCGAACGAGACACAGGGAAGCGCAGCACGAGATCCTCGATCAGGATATTCTCCTGATAGTGGCCAATCAGATAGGCGAGCACATCGCCGATCAGCTGCGGATCATCGCGCTTGATCGCTTGCGAGGCGGCATCCTTTTGCAAATGAAGAAGCTCCAAGAAAAATTCACTGATCCCTCGCAGCACCGCCAGCTCATAAAGCGGGTCACGTACCGCAAGATTTTGCTCCAGCTCGACTAGAATCGTCTGCATCCCATGCAGCTGCGTCGGCGTGAGGAAGTAATGACTTGCATCAGGATGGCTCTCCGTCAACAGGCGTGAAATCGAAAGATCGGAAATATGGCAAATCTCATGTAAACGCGTCAAATAGGCTTCGTCTAATGAGAGTACAAACCGATGGAATTCAGGACTCTGCCCATGAAACGGACGATGCAGCACATTCGGATGAATGAGCGTTAAGCTGCCAGCATGGAGCGGAAAGAGACGATCGCCAACGAGATAATGGCCGGACCCTTCTACAACGAGGTAAATTTCGTAACCATTATGGGAATGGAGGAGAGGCTGCTCCAAGGGAATGGTTCGATATTCACAATGAACGGGATACTCCGTTAGAAAATGATTCGTGTAATCGTCGATGGCATAACTGACAGCCGTCTCATTTATTTTCAATTCTTTGTTTCGCACGCAGGATTTCCTCCTCTGAAGCTAATTCGCCGTCATCATTGGGGATTGTTGCAGAGGCGGGTATCCCTTGACACCAACTTATTTAAACCAACCCTTCTTCATGAACCAGGCAAACATGCCTAAACCAATGCCAATCATGATGACAAGCACGGCAAAGTATCCCCATTGCCAGTCAAGCTCAGGCATATAGGTGAAATTCATCCCATAGAGCCCTGCGATAAATGTTAATGGCATGAAAATCGTTGTAATCACCGTCAATGTTTTCATAATTGTATTCATCCGATTGGAGTTGAGCGAGATATAACTATCACGAATATCCGCGGTAATCTCGCGATTCGAGTCAATCATTTCAGAAAGCTTTAGCAGATGATCATGAATATCCGTGAAAAAGACGAGATGCTCGCGCACCTGTTCGATCCGGTCCGTACTGATAATCCGATACAAAAGGTCACGCATAGGGACGATTGTCCGGCGTAATTTCAATAGCTGGGAACGGATTTCAAAAACTTGGTTCATCAATGCATCAATGGCCTCGGCCTTCATATTGTTTTCGATATCATCAAGTGCGTCCTCAATTTGATAAACACTGGGGAAATATTGATCAACGAGATTATCTAGAATTAAATAAGCGGCATAGATTTGCCCTTGATTTCTTAGATTTTCTTGCTCAGATACCCGGGTCCAGGCGTCTTCTATTTCTCTGGATTCACGTAAATGAAACGTAACGATATAGTTGCTCCCGAGGAACATATCGACTTCTTCCGCATCCAGTGTCTTCGCATTAATGGCATGCATGACAAAGAAATGAACATTTTGATAATGATCGATCTTCGGTCGTTGCATGAAATGAAAGCAGTCCTCGATGGCGAGGGGATGAAAGTGGAAATGATCCTTCAACGTCGAAGCTTCTTTTTCATCCGGATTATTGAAATCAACCCAGTACCAACGAATCGTTGGGGCTGAAAGTTCTTCTAGCGGGAGATCGTGGATTACATCAAAATCGGTAGTGATGGCAAGCGTTCGTATCATGGGCGACTCCTAGCTTTTCATTTTTTCATAGGCATTTGCTTCATTTTACCATACAATGGGGAAAGATCAGAATGGAAAGAGGGATTGGGATGAAGCTCTCCGTTTGTGTGGATGCGGTGTATAACGGGCGTGATTTTAGGGAAAGTGTTAATGAGCTGAAGGAGCTCGGGTACGATACAATTGAGTTCTGGTCTTGGTGGCAAAAGGATGTAGATGCCGTTGCGGATGCTGTGGCTGAAGCGGGTGTCTCGATTGCAACATTTTGCACGAAGTTCGTGAGCTTGGTAGATCCAGCTCTGCGTAGTACTTATATTGAAGGACTTACGGAATCCATCGCAGTCGCAAAACGCCTGAATTGCACCAAACTGATTTCCCAAGTGGGACAAGCACTTGAAGGCCTGTCTAGAGAGGCACAGACGCAATCGCTGATTGAGGGGCTGCGGGCTTGTCTACCTCTTTTGGTAAAAGAGGGAGTTACGCTTCTAATTGAGCCGCTGAATACGCGCGTGAATCATCAAGGTTATTTCTTGGCTTCATCAGAAGAAGCTTTCCATATCGTAAAGCAAGTAGGAAGTCCTTATGTAAAGGTGTTGTTCGATATCTACCATCAACAAATCACCGAAGGGAATGTCATCGCCAACATACGTGAAAATATAGCGTGGATCGGCCATTTTCATGCGGCAGGCAATCCTGGCAGACACGAACTCGATAATGGTGAGTTGAACTATGAACAGATTTTCCAAGCCATAGATGAGGCAGGATTTACTGGGCATATGGGACTTGAATATTTTCCGGTGGAGGAGCCGCAGGTCGGGCTTCGTAAACTGCTGAAGTGACAGGCAGCTGTTATGTTACAACTTCTTCAAATTTGTAACACAATTGGAACATTCCCGTTACAGTTCTCTAACATAGAAAGGGTATTATAATAAACAAGACCCCCTTTTTTAATATAAACTTTGGACCCAGCCCCGTTGGCTAGGTCCCTTTTTTTGTTCATTTTGAATGTCATGAAGTTGGTTTTCCTTTTGAAATTAGTTTCTTATCTTTGCTTGCTGCGGTTAGTCGATACTTTGCTCCAAGAACGGTTCTTAAATCTAGCAACAAAATGGGCAACTTCTATAAAGCAAGTTAAAGCACTACACCCCTTTTCCGTTCAAGCTGGAAAGGGGTTGTTTGTTTATATGTAATTTCTGAAACTCGGCGTCGTTTACAATACAAACAAATTAACATTATGTTAAAGATTCTTCTATATTTTTTAGGTCCATCTATATATATTTCATGTTTTTAGTGGCGACGGACACCAGTAGTGACAATTCAACTTGGGTTGAATTGTCCATTGTGCAGATCATTTGCTAAGTAGATTTGGAAAATCTATTTGTTCAAAAGGTGAAGTGGAGATGGTTATTGACGGCGATATTCGGGCTGATTCACGGCAGGGGCTTTGCCGGAGCCTTGGATGAGACGGGACTTCCGAAGCGTAATCTCTAAGCGATGCATCATATTCGTGTTGGCACTGGTTTTAATCCGGGGTAAAGCAGGCAAATGCTTGCTTTTTTGTTTTTATCAGCTTGCTTAGTGCGGATGAAAGATCTTAACAAAAAGATAATGAAACATCCCATAAATTCTACAAGCGTATAGATTTAATCTATATCAAATTAGTTATTAAATATAGGACAATAAGTCATGTTCGACATAATTCGCCTCAAGGAGGTGAGGAATGCCACATTAAAGGGTATCCAACGAGGTTCATTTACATTTTATTGCATTTATCAAGTTTATTGGAGGGTTATGATTTTGAATAGAAAATTTTTCGGCATATTCCTTTGTCTAGCCAGCATTCTAATGCTATTATCATCGGCGTTTTTGACGCCTGTTGTACTGGCACAATCGGTTAATCCGACAGTAGAATTCGATTATAGTCCTAGAGATGTCTCGATGACGATTAACGGAGATCCAAAAACGCAAAGAGGCTTCGCGTGGTATACGGCGCTGCAAACTGGTGTTCAACCACCTGTAGAAGTTCTAGATAGCGAAGTACAAGTCGTTGCTGCTTCACAGGACTTTGCGACAGGCGAGATTCTATCGTTTAAAAGCAAAGCGCAAGTGAAGACACTTACAATCAGAGCCGGTGTTTTCGGCGATTTTGCTATTCATAAAGTGCTTGTTGATGGTTTACAGCCTGGAACCTCCTACAAGTATCGGGTAGGAAGTGGTGGCTTCTGGAGCGAAATCGGGACTACGACGACGGAAGCCCAGAACGAGAATCAGTTCTCATTTCTATATGCGACCGACTCCCAAGGAATTAATACTTCGGATTTCGCAAAATGGGGGAATACGCTCAACAATGGGGTGCAAAAGTTCCCTGACGCCAAGTTCCTTCTCATGACGGGGGATCTTGTCGAGATCGGAGGCTATGAAGAAGAATGGCATGATTATTTAACTCAGGCCAAGAACAATCTCATGAATTTACCGATTGCGCCTGTGGCTGGGAATCATGAACTTAGCGGTACGAGCGGAAATTTCTCCTTTCACTTCAACCTCGAAAGCTTGTCGAAAGCGGAAGCGGTCTTTCCAGGTGGCGTTTATTCATACGACTACGGCCCCGCGCATTTCATGATCTTGGATACGGGCGATGTAGAGTGGAATCAGCTTCAAAAAGAATCTTTCGACAAGCAAGTTGAGTGGCTGCGCAAAGAAGTCGCCTCGACAGATAAAAAATGGAAAATCCTTGGATTTCACAAAGCGATTTATTCTGTAGGCTCTCACTCGACCGAACAGAATATTACGGATCTCCGAAATAAATTATATCCACTTATTGATGAGCTCGGCATCGATCTTGTTTTGCAAGGCCATGACCATACGTATGTGCGGTCCAAACAAATGCTTAACAATCAGCCGATTGCGAACTCAACTAAAGATGTAGATGGAAATGTTCTGAATCCGGACGGTACAATGTATCTCATCAATAACTCGGCGGCAAACAAATACTACCCAATAAATCCTGCCATTAATAAAGACTTTGCTGAATTTTACCAACAAACGAATGAGTCGGTATTCACAGGGGTTCAAATCAGCGAAGAAGTAATAAAGCTCCAATCTTACATTTCTGGGCAGAACACACCGTTCGATACGTATTCGATTAAACGAACGGATTCGAGGCCGAATGAGGTTCAGCAGCTAGCTGCTGAAAAGCGAGTCGGCGGAAGAATCGTGTTGTCATGGACAAAGCCGACAGACAACTCCGGCGGGACGGATATGGTCAGAGGCTATCGCATCATCGAGAAAAACGGAAAGCTCAGAACGAATTGGAGCGCCTATATTCCTGCTGTTCAAGGTCAGGACGCTTACAAGTACACGATTACTGGCATTGATGAAAACCAAAATTACGATTTCATCGTTGAGGCCGTTGATAAACGCGATAATTCAGAAGGCGTCGAAATCAGCTCTAGGGATGCCGTAATCCTGCCACCAAGCAATCCGGTTACTTCAATCACTGTAAGCGGAACGGGCGGCGCGAACGAAATCACTGTATTAGACGGCCAATTGCAAATGTTGGCTACTGTTCTACCTGAAAATGCGGATAACTTTGTACAATGGAATGTCTATGAAGCCGATGGATTCACGCCAACGGATAAAGCGTCGATCAATGCCAATGGACTGCTTTCCGCATTTGATGACGGAACAGTAACGGTAGTAGCGTCTGCAGTGGACGGCAGCGGCGTTAAAGGCAACTCTTCGATCACTTTAAGTAACCAATCCCCGCCAGCCACATCGATCGTGGTTACTGGAGATGGCGTGGAAGGTCTAAAGACAATTACTACCGATGACGGTACGCTGCAAATGTTAGCTGAAGTTTTGCCGAATGGTGCAAAAAAGACGGTAAGCTGGAGCGTTTACGGATCCGATGGGAACACGCCAACAGATAAAGCAACGATTAACGCCGACGGTGTGCTTCAAGCTATTAAAAACGGGACCGTGAAAGTGGTTGCTACAGCGAAAGACGGCACCGACATTAAAGGAATCGGTACGGTTAAAATTACTGGACAATTTCAGGCGGTCGAATCCATAACTGTTTCAAGGGTTGGAAACGAGAACGGGATCACAACTGCTGGCGGCACTTTGCAGATGCAGTCATTCGTGCTGCCGGCCACCGCAAATAATAATGTAACCTGGAGCGTGCAGGAAGCTTTTGGGACCGCGATAACGGATAAAGCAACGATTGATGTAAATGGGATGCTTACCGCTAAGAAAAACGGAATTGTGAAAGTAGTTGCAACAGCATCAGGCGGTGTTAAGGGGTTCTGTTATGTAATCATTAACGGTCAAACTGTGCTGCCTATAGACGTTCCAAATGTGTTGCTGACAGGTCCGATTTCGGTTTATAAAGACACCTCGTTTAGCACCGAAGTTGGCCTCGATAACGTGTCAACCGCGATCTTTGGAGCGGATCTCACGTTAAGCTATAGTGCCGATGTCGTCGATTTTGTGTCGATCGAGGAAATGAAGCCTGGATTTAAGGTGATTCAATCCCAAGCCAACATACCGGGACAAATTCGAATCATTGCTGCGAGCCAAGTAGCGACAGACGCTTTGGACTCCGACGGATCCCTCTTCAAGATCAATTGGAAAGCAAAATCGCTTACTCAGGCAGCGACAGCCAACCTGGGTATGACTGCAGCATCACTTGCCAACGCATCAGGTCAAGTGATGACCCCTGCGCCAGCTAGTTCTCTAATGATTCCGATTATCGTGCAAGTACCGCCGACGATTCATACGATCACGGCAACAGCGGGATGCAATGGTACGATTAGCCCGAGCGGCATCGTTACTGTGAATGATGGAGCAGCTCAAACGTACACGATCACACCAAACAGCGGTTATCTGATCGACACATTGCTGGTAGACGATGCAAGTGTAACAATAACGGGCAATACGTATACGATTACCAATGTGACTAGCAATCGTACAATTCATGTTACATTCAGGAATGCGACTGTAAACAAATCGACGCTTAGTGCTGTGATTACAGCAGCCCAAGCATATAATAGCGACAATTACACACTTACAACATGGACTTCGCTGCAAAGTGCATTGACGGTTGCAATCCAAGTAAATAGTGACGTGAATGCGACGCAGGTGCAGGTCGATGAGGCGACAAATAATTTGCAGATTGCTATTTCTGGGCTGAGAATTATTCAAGGAGCTCAATTAACAGGTCCAGCTTCCGTAGTAATCGGGGAGTCTCTAAGCTTGACATACAGCTTATCGAATGTAACCTCAAGCGTTTATGCCCAAGATCTTACTGTCAGCTTCGATCCAGGACAACTGCAATTTGTGTCTGTGGAGTCACTTTTTGAGGGTGTTTCAGCCATTGGAGAAACCGATACAGCTGGATCCATTAGAATTCTTGCAGCATCTACAGGATCGAATAGTCCGGTTACAGGAACGATGGATGTTCTGAAGCTGAACTTCCAAACCAAACTGATTGGTCAAACGGTAAACAGCACAATTCACTTAAATAATGTTGTCGTTGCTGATGTATATGGTGTTGAATCACCAATAAATAGCGATTCAGCCTTCAATGTTCAGCTTACCGTTCCGGTTGTGGATAGAACGGAGCTAAACGCGAAGATCACGGCAGCTCAAGCGAAAGTCGATTCAGCTTTGATTAGCTCAACAAGCTGGGGATATTATTCGCAGAGTGCAGTCGATGCATTAAAAGTAGAAATTAGCAATGCACGTACCATTACCAACAATGTCAACACAACTCAACCTCAAGCAGACCAGGCAGTTATCAACTTAGACGCAGCATTGGCAACCTTTGCAGGAGCGGTGAATACGACCGTAAGCGTAGACGATTTGGTTCTGTTTGCAAAAAATTATAGAGCAACCTCCGACCGTTCCGATTGGTCATCGATTCAAATGTATGACTTTAATCACGACAACAAGTTGGATATTATCGACCTTGCAGCCTTGGCTAGAACAATTCTTAGACAGTAATCTTGTAAAACGAGAATTTGAGGGAGGAGCAATACCTTCCTCAAATTATTATTGAAAGGAATGATAATTATGAAGTACAAAATACTGAATTTGATGCTAATATTATGCCTTGTTTGGATAATGCCGCTAGGTGTTTCAGCTGCTAATAGTTCTGGTTTTACACTAACGCTTAATAACGATCATCTGACAACTGGGGATACAATTCAGGTTACGGTATCGGGACAAGGATTAACCGATTTATATGCCTATGAAGTCACTTTGGGGTTTGACTCCGCTCGTTTGACATACGACAGCTGGACAGGTCCGGAATCGGGTTTTAAGGTAGATCAGATCGTTACGGGTAATCAACTAGTTTTTGCTCACACGAAAACAGGACACATTGTGGGAGATAACGGGAATCTAGACTTGGGTACGATATCCTTCAAAACGAAAGGCGACGGTATTGCAGCAGTATCCCTTAAAAGTGTGAAGCTGATAGATTCGAAGTTAGAATCTACGTTACAAACTTCCGATGCACAAGTGTCTGCTACGATATCGAAGCAGACAGAGCCAGGACCGGGACCAGGACCAATTCCGGTGCAGAAGACCGATTTTGATATCATCGTTAACGGAATAGTAGAGAACGCTGGAACAGCAACGATATCTAACCGTGACGACCAGCAGGTAACCACAATTTCGATCGATCAGAAGAAATTAGAAGCGAAATTAGCAGAAGTAGGACAAAACGCCATTATTACAATTCCAGTAAACAGCAAGTCCGATGTTGTTGTTGGCGAATTGAACGGAATGATGGTCAAAAGCATGGAGAACAAGGATGCCGTTCTGGAAATAAAAACGAACCAGGCAACTTATAAAATTCCTGCCCAGCAAATGAACATCGACGCGATCAGTGAGGAAATCGGTAAGTCGGTAGCGTTGCAAGACATCAAGATTCAGGTCGAAATTGCTGCAGCGACAGCGAGTACGGTTGAAATCGTTAAGGATGCAGCGAATGAAGGGAACTTTACGATTGTTGCGCCAACGATTGATTTCACAGTTAAAGCAACCTATGGTAATCAAACAGTGGATGTTTCGAAGTTTAACATGTATGTAGAACGCACCATTGCTATTCCGGACGGAGTAGACCCGAACAAAATTACGACAGGTATTGTCGTTGAGCCAGATGGTAAGGTACGCCACGTTCCGACCAAGATCGTACAGATTGACGGGAAATATTTCGCTGTTATCAACAGCTTGACTAACAGTACTTATTCAGTCGTTTGGCATGAAGTTAATTTCAGTGATGTAGCGAACCATTGGTCAAAGCAAGCGGTTAATGCAATGGGCTCGCGTATGGTGATCGATGGCATGGAAAATGGCTTGTTCAATCCTGATAAAGACATTACACGCGCTGAGTTTGCAGCTATTGTTGTTCGCGGCCTGGGACTTAAGCTGGAAAAAGGTCCGACATCCTTCACAGACGTGAAAGATTCGGATTGGTACAACGACGTAATCAAGACAGCTGTTTCTTATCAACTGATTAGCGGTTTTGAAGACGGTTCATTCCGTCCAACAGATAAAATTACGCGTGAGCAAGCGATGGTGATTATTGCCAAAGCGATGGGAGTTACTGGTTTGAAAGCCAAGCTGTCTGTGCAAGATGCGAATACGACACTTAACTTGTATACGGATGGAGCGGATACGTCCACTTGGGCACAAAGTAATGTTGCAGACTGTTTGCAGGCTGGCATTATTACAGGCAGAGGCGAAATGGCAATTGCACCAAAAGCTACGATCACAAGAGCTGAAGTTGCAGCAATTATTCAACGTTTGTTGCAGAAGTCTAGCCTTATTTAGAAAATACCGAACTTACTAATATTTTTTGAAAGGAAGGTAATAAAGTGAAACAGAAGATTTCAGCATTGTTGGCAATCATCATGTTCATATGTTCATTTAGTGCCTTTGGAAGCGGTGCTTTTGCGGCAGGCGCGGTCTCGATTACTACAATTACGCAACGTCCGTTCATTATCGATGATGGAGGTCAATTAAAATCCGAAACGCAGCTTACGATTAGTAATCCAGGCGTCGCGTTAAGCGCATGGGTCAAAATTTCCGTTACGGGCAAATCGCCGTATCTGCAATCTATAGGGAATCTCGTTGCTGGTACGAGCACTACTATCGTCAATGTTTTGGAATTAGACAATGATGGAGATAATGTTACGTTCGAAGTTTTCGATAATGCCGACGGTACGGGAGTGCCAGTAGCCACGAAGACATCGACACAGAAAAAAATCCGCCATTGGAAATTTTTCATTGCTCATGATACGCATATGGACTATGGCTACACCAATCCTCAAGAAAGTCTAAGAAAATCGATATTTCCGGGGTTTCTCGATGACGCGAGCACAAAGATTGCGCAAACCGCAGGACAAACGGCGAACAATCAGTTCCGTTATCCACTCGAAGCCTCTTATATGTTCCTTGAATCCGCTGCGAATGCAAGAAATGCGGACTGGCTTGAAACATACAAACAAAACGTGAGAAACGGCAATATTTCTTACCCGTCCAATTTTCAGCATTCCGTATACGAAGGGCTAGGAACAGAGCAGCTCGCCAGGGAAAACTACTATTCCGAGCGAATCAGTAAAGATATGCTTGGAGCCGATTCGAGCAAAGTATTAGTAAAGTCGGACGATTCCAGCATTTCATGGGCGAATATCGACGCGAACGCCTCTGCAGGCGTAAAATACGGTGTTATTCGCGCCAACTGGACGAACAGTACGTGGAGTGACTCAAACGATAATAACTATGCTGCCGCATATCCTAGATTGTTTTATATGCAAGGAAGGGTCCCGACGAATAAAATCCTATTCTATAACCATGGGAAATACTCGATGGACGATTTCAGCTTCAGAAATACGGATGTAAGCGGTAATGCAACATTTAATGCTGTAGCAGGAAGCTTATTGAATTTGCAAAACAATGTTACAGATCCGACGAGTCCGAGCAGCTATCCTTACGATGCGGTATTCGAAGATATGACAAATGGCGGAGATAATGGAGGCATCGTTGCGGACGTAATCAGAAACATCCAAACGATGAATGCCAAAACCGACAGCTTGGGTAGAAAATATGTGTTCCCGGAATACCGCAGCTCGAATGTTGGCGATTTTTTCCAATATATCGATGCGAACGCCGACACATCCAAGATTCCGACATTTAAGGGAACCCTGGAAGGATCCTGGAACTACGGAGCAGCATCGGCTGCATTTGAAACATCTGTAAATAAACAGAATCATGATAAACTGCCGGCTGCCGAGAAATTCGCAACTTGGGCAACCTTGGCAGGCTCGGGAACCCGATACCCGTTCGAAAACATCAACGAAGCCTTTAAGAAAATGACAATTTTCGACGATCACGCATGGGGGCCTCAAGCACCGAGTAACAACCGTCCGGAAGATCAATGGAATTGGAAGCGGGATATGGCGATAACGGGCAACACTTTGTCCGATTCGACACTCAACAGCTCGCTGGGAGCGATCAATGCGCTTATACCAACAAACGGTAAAACTATCGTCGTTTATAACTCTAATTCCTGGATAAACTCGGATATCGTAAATGTAAAAGCGAGTGATTTGCCTGTTCATTTCGATCTTATCGATAAAGAAACGGGTTTACCGGTCCCATATCAGAGACTGAGCGACGGCAACGTTGCCTTTGTAGCGGGTAATGTTCCGGGCAATGGTTATAAGACTTTCCAAGTAAACACACGTGCAGATGATCCTGTCTTTACGACTTCCCTCGTAGCGACTGCCAACACGTTGGAAAATAATTATTTTAAGGTGACCTTTGACTCCACAGGTTCGATTAGCAGTATTATCGACAAAGCAAATGGGAATAAAGAGATGGTCGATAGTACGGCTCCGAATAAGATGAATCAATTCATCTACTATACAACGAATGCCAACGCCAGCACCTTGCTTACTACGAACAGCGTAATCTCGGCTCAACTGACGAGCGCAGTCGGTGGGGTAATGGGTGTAATGACGGCGGACGGTAAGCCCGCTCAAGGAGTAAGTAACTTGAAGCGAAATGTTATTTTGTACGATTCGCTTCCGAGAATCGATATTGTCAATGACGTGATGAAGGATGTCGCTATGAATACGGCTGCCCAAGATGAGGAGGCTTACTTCTCGTTCCCGATGAATGTTTCAACTCCGCTCATTCGTCACGAAATGCCGACTGGAGATGTACGTCCGGGTGTTAGCTCTAATACTAAAGATACCAGCACCGAGCAGTTATATGGATCTATGACGGACAATTATACGGTGAATCGCTGGATTGATGTTTCCAACCAAAGCGATTACGGTATTATGTTGTCGCCGGTTAATGCTCCGCTCGTGGAATACGGCGCTCGCCGCTCCTACCAGTGGGATAAGAATTATGATGTCAGACAGCAAAAACCTTGGATTTACAGCTACGTATTCAATAATAAGTGGCAAACGAACTTCCAAAAAACGCAGGGAGGACTTGTCTCATTTAAATATTCCATCGCGTCTCACGGCGGCGCGGACTGGAAAACGGGCCGGGCGGACAAATTCGGCATGCAAGCAGCGTCTGGCTTCACTTCGACGGTAATTCAGAATGCACAATCGGGAACGTATAACGGAAAAGTAGATCAATTGATCGGGATCGATCAGAATAATGTTGTGCTTACAGCCGCAAAAATCGCCGAAAACAATGGTGAAGGTGTTATTCTTCGCTTTAATGAAACATTAGGCGCGGATACGACGGTGACCGTAGATTTGGGTAAACTGCAAGCGGGCTCGGCCACGCAAACGGATATCGTCGAGAATGATTTGGCACCGCTGCAAGTTATCGACAACAAAGTTACTTTTACGATCAAAGGGCACGACTGGTTTACGATTCGCGTTACTCAAGGCACAGCTCCTGTCAAAGTATCAGGCGTGGCGGCTACAATGGACAGCAAAGGAACTCAGCTGACCTGGAATGAAGCAACAGATTCCAAACTTGCTTATTATGAAATATTCAGAAGCAAAGACAGCAACTTTACTCCGGGATCTGGTAGTTACATTGCCTCCGCGAGCAGTAATCATTATTACGATACTCAGGTCATGACCGGTCTCACGAATACCTATTACTACAAAGTAAGGGCGGTAAGAGCAGGAGGAAAAGGAAGCTTTTCCGATGCGGCAACACCAGCGGCTGGTACGATTGCAGATACGCAGGCCCCTTCTACGCCAGTATTAAACTTGGATTACGCGCTTGCTGATCGCATCACCGTTCATTGGACGAAATCAACGGATAACGTATTGGTTGCAGGCTACAAGGTTTACCGAGACGGTACGCAGATTTCGGATTCTCCTGCCCAATTGAACAGTTATCTGGATAACATTGTACTTCCAGGTGATCATTTGTACACGGTAAAAGCGTACGACCAGAATGGTAATCTTACTCCAGCTAGCAATGCGATTGCAGTAACTGGAGCGCCGAGCTCGCTTGTCGCTCAATGGAGTATGAACGAAGGCTCCGAAACTATCGTTAACGATACTTCGGGCAACAGCAATAACGGAACGATGCTGAACAATCCAACCTGGAGCAATGACGGCATTACAGGAAAAGCACTGTCTTTCAATGGAACTAATTCTCGCGTTGAGTTTGGCAGTACGCCATCTTTGAATCTAACGGATGCCATAACGGTATCGGTTTGGTTTAAAACGTCACAGTCTGCAAGTGTTGGTGGCGTAAAGTCCATCATACGCCACGATGGCCATTTTACCGCACTGCAGTTCGACGGTACAGGAAAAGGCCGAATCACATATTGGATTAACGGAGTGCCCAAGACGGTGACCTTCACCTGGAGCAACACTGCTTGGAGCGACAACGAATGGCATCACTACGCCGTAACCTATAATAAAGCAAGCGGCATGCTTGTTTATATCGACGGCGTTCAAAGAGCCTCCAATACGACAAATTTAGGCGCGCTTTCCACAACTTCGACCAGTTTTATGCTCGGAGCTAACGAAACCGGAGGCGAAGCGTTCAACGGGCTACTGGATGATGTTCGCGTATTCAGCGAAGCGCTGACGTCGGACAAGATTGTGGCACTGTCCACAGAGCATACTTCTAGCAGCGTGAATCAGTCGTTTAATAAGAAGGACGGGTTTGAGAACGGCCTTAGCAACTGGAAGGTGGTGACAGGGAAAGGCGTGCCGACGCTGAGTACCAAGATTAAGCATTCGGGCTCCTACAGCTACGTCCTTAATGAAGATGTAGATGCGATTATTCAAAATCTTGACAAACAATACAATAAAGTCTTTAAGATTTGGTTTTATGATTCGGCTGTTTTGAATAATAGCCCGACTAAGCAAAATAAGGTGTTCGTCGATGACGGTCTCGCATTGCGGGCAATCGGAGTCAACACGCCGACCTCGCCGACCAAATACGCATATCGCATAGGCTCCAGTTATTTTGCATCGAATGTGACTCGAACGCTTGGCTGGCACGAATTCAAATGGGACTATACGTCGGGTGATCATGTGGATATGTACGTTGACAATATTCTGATCATATCGGAATCGATGGATTCAAACGGAAACGGAAAATCTTTTAACCGTATCGTCATCGGCGATCAATGGGGGAACAGCGGAGCTGCGCCGAGCACGGTAACGTACTATGACGATCTTTCCATTTCGGAAAACGACACAACCTCCGTCGCTTTGGATAAAGAGGCGCTGAGCATCGGTTACGCGAATGGGGATGGCGCAGACGGCGTGACTCGGAATGTTACGCTGAATACGACTGGCGCGAACGATTCGACGATCACATGGAGCAGTGACACAATTGGCGTTATCTCAGCTAGCGGAACGGTAATCCGTCCGCTAACGTCCGCAACAGATGCGATAGTATCGCTGACGGCAACGATCACGAAAGGAACGGAGACGGCTACGAAAACCTTCGTGCTATACGTATTGGCTGCAGAGGAGGGATCTGAACGGGCTATGTTGCAAGCAATGATCGCCTTGGCACAATCCGCACATGCTCATGCAGTGGAAGGAACTGATCTAGGTCAATATCCGATTGGCTCCAGAGATACTTTAATGGCGGCGATCCAAGCCGCATCAATCGTCAACCTGGATGCCGCTTCTACCCAACAACAGCTCGATCATGCTGCCATATCGTTAAACATTGCGTTGCAAAGCTTTACGCAATCGATAATCTTGACCACTTTACCAGTGGATCCAGGGGATCTTGATGGAAACGGACAAGTCAATATTGGCGATTTGATACTTGCGGGGCACTGTTATGGAATGACTGAGGTCGACTCCGGATGGCTTTCCGCTAAGCCTGCGGACGTCAATAATGATGGTAAAATTGATATTGCCGATCTTGTGTGGATAGCTAATCGAATTCTGCAATAAACCAGTTATGAAAAAATGGAGAGAAGGGGATATCCTTTCTCTCCATTAATATGAAAAAGAGAGGTTCAGCCATGATTAGACAAACACTTACCTTATTTTTCGTTCTGGTGTGTTTATTCGGTACTGCCGTCCCATCCTATGCGCACTCCGGAAGCTATGGGTATTCGACCTTGCATGTGGAAGGCAAAGAAATCGTTTATGAGCTGTTCTTAGATCAAAACGACTATTTGCTGCAATTCGACACCAACTTAAGCAGGAACGTGGAAAACGAGGAACTGTCTCCTCAAAGAGACTGGATCACGTCCTATCTTAAGAACGGTATTCAAATCATAGCGAATTCGCAGCCGCTACAGATGGAATTGTCATCGATGAAAATCGAGGATAAAAATTCCATGAGAGGCATTCTATTTGAATTAAGATTTACGAGCGAGCAAATGCTAGAGCAAATTGATCTTCATTATAACTTAGTGTATGAGAATGACCCTGAACATAAAAATATGCTTGTCGTTATGGCTGATAAATACTCCTATCAAGATCTTCTTTCAAAGGATAAAAAAGACATACACCTTACTGTGCCGACTAAAGCAACGAGCATACTTCTATGGAATTATTTTGTTCTTGGAATTGAGCACATCCTCACAGGATACGACCATTTGCTGTTCTTGTTGTCCTTGATCCTGATTGCCTCCCGTTTCAAGGATGCATTGATAATTGTAACCGCATTTACAGTTGCACACAGTATAACCTTGTTCTTAGTGGCGACGGGCACCATTAACGTCAATTCAGCTTGGGTTGAAGTGACGATTGCGTTGACCATTTGCTACGTAGCTTTGGAAAACTTATTTGTTCAAAAGGCTAAGTGGAGATGGTTGTTGACGGCTATGTTCGGGCTGATTCACGGAATGGGCTTCGCGGGAGCAGTGGCTGAGACGGGTCTTCCGAAGCGTAATCTGATCGGCACCCTCTTATCATTTAATATTGGCGTGGAAGCAGGTCAACTCATGGTCCTGTGCGTGGTATTGCCGCTCTTGTTAGCATTGCGGAAATACACATGGTATCGAAAATTGATGATCTCGACGTCATGCATCATATTCATGATGGCGTTATATTGGGTAGTGCAACGTTTGGGTAGTTAAGGCAGATTAGATTTTGTTGTAAAGGGAGGGCACTCTTAATTGAGTGCCCTCCCTGTAATTCATAATGGACGCAGAGGATTACTTATTAAATAGTTTAGAAAAGTTACTTTAATTGTTTTTAGTGTTAATTTCATCTCAAGAAATCAATTTTATATCTATATATTAATATTGACTCCCTACTCATCCCTATCACTGTTTCGTAAAATTAAATAGAGTATAGACAAATGGTCTGATAAGGCAGAAACAACCAATTCTGATTCAAGAACACACGGATTGTTATAACAATGGGGAAAGACCTCGCAGAGAAGTTCAGGGAGTGGGTAAAGATCGACAGACGCACGATCAGTTCACTAATATCAACTGCCGTAGAACGCTGGTCATCCTTTTTATTTAGTTCCTGTTCCCACTCCTCCGTAAACCTCTCAAGTAGATCATTAATTCTCACAAGCGATTCACGAGCTCCTCTCTTTCAAATAAAGACCCAGTATTTCCATAATGAAAGGGTATTATGACTCGTGCTAATCTGTAAGCAACATGCTGACAGCGTACAGCGAACACTAGGAATCTTTTGGATAAAAGATGTGGCGGGCACTAAAAGGTCGGTATTATCAGAATTATGAATTGCTATTACACACTGATACATAAACACGGAGGTAATGACGATGGAAGCTGTTGATTTTATCCCCAATCACATTGCTCAAAATAATATTGTATTTGCCAAATATCAATATGTGATTCGCAGTGAGTTCTTGCGCGGCTTGTTCAAAAAGGACATAAAGCATTCGTCGGAGGCGATTATTTCGGAAGCGAATGCGATTGGCATTTCATTAGGGGATGAACAATATCATGTCATTCAATTGCGTTTTGATCGGATATCAGCTATGAAAGCAAGCTGCGATACTCACCAGTGGGATATTTTGAAATTATCCGCGTATTATTTGGTTGCTAATTGTTTAAATTCGTTCTCGTGCTTTTTTGACGATGAAGAATGTCTTGTTGCGATCTTACAAACATTTGATATAAAAAAAGCGATTCAGATCTGTCGTCATCTGCAGAGTGAGTTGATGAAAAGTTTACAGCTCTCTGTATCCGTGGGGATATCGGGTGTATATTCCTTGCCATTCATCGCCAAAGGATACTTAGAATCGAATCAAGCTTTGAAGTACAGATTGATATCCAATGAAGCGATGATCATGACGTACAGAGATACCAAAGCTTTTCAAAAATCGCTTATCGATTCCTATTTGTATCGATTGTCGGCGCTCTTCGAACTCCAAGATGCCATGACGATTATCAATCGGCTTGAAGAGTGGAACGAAGACATCAAGAAGTCCGGACTGAACGCGGAGGCTTTGGAAAGTTTGGAGAAAGAATTGAAGGTCGTTCTTTTAGCGTTATTAAGACAAGACGTTACGAAAAATGGTGTTCAACATCGTATCTATTACGCAGAACAACTGGAACAAATCGAAGCGGGAGATTCCTTCTCCGAGAAGATGCTTCCCGTCATCCAAATATTGAATGATTTGATTCGTCAGGAAGAACGAAGTGAAATTCCGTTCGATGAACAAGCTATAAGGTATTTACAGGATCATTATCATCTGGAATTACCCTTGAAAGAGATAGCGAAGCATGTGCACTTGAATCCAGCTTATTTCGGCGTCATTTTCAAGAAGAAAACTGGCAAAAGCGTAATCGAGTTCCTGACTGAAATCCGCTTGAACGCAGCGAAGGAACTGCTGATGCAGCCCGAATTGAAAGTCCATCAGATTGCGAAGATGATCGGACTAAAAAATGCCGCCTATTTCACCAGTCAATTTACTAAACTTACCGGGATTTCTCCGATGAAGTATCGATCTATGAAGTTGAAGTAAGCCTTGTAAATTGAAGTAATCGAACAAACACCTCTAAAAGCAGGAGACCCAGCCCAGTTGGCTAGGTCCCTTTTTTTATTTATATTCATGACTTTGCCTGGCACTAATTTACCAGTGTGCTGGACTGAGGCGGAGACAGGAATCATATAGACAGAGATTATTTCCGTGAATTTTGGATAAGCTATCCAGGTAAATAGGTACATTTCTGAAGGAGGATACGAATGGAGAACGCAACAACGCTGTACGATAAACTCGGTGGAGAAGAGGCCATCACGGCAGTGGTGAACTACTTTTATGAGCTAGTTTTGGCGGATGATACGGTCAATCACTTTTTTCGCAACACGGATATGGAGAAACAGCGTAAGCATCAGGCTAAATTTATTGGCTTTGCGTTAGGTGGGCCGAACCAGTACACAGGGGCTTCCATGGCCAAGGCGCATGCAGGAATGGATCTATCGGAAGAACATTTTAATGCGATTGCGACGCATCTTCATGACGCACTTGCGCATTTTAATGTGGGGGCAGACGAGATCAATCAAGTGTTGGCGAAGGTGTCTACGTTGAAGGACGATATCTTACATAAATGAGTGTTATTTAAAAAGGGACTCAGCCCGCATAGGCTGAGTCCCTTTGTCTCATCGTTCAGAGCGATAAATCTCCTTCACTAAACGATAAGCCAATTTCGGCTTGCGATACTCGCTCAGCAAGCCTTTGTTATTGAAACTCCGCGCGCGATCGCGGAAGTAAGGACGGTCGCTCCGCACATCGACGCGAATATCGGCGAAGTGCCAGATGAGCGTTCCGACGATGCGCGGGTCGTCGCGGAAGATTTTCAAAGCACGGGTGACGACATCAGCTTGATAGTCTTCGCTGAAGAGGCGCGGCTCCCAGCCAGCATCACCAAAAATCCCCGCCGCGCCGAACTCGCTCATGATAACAGGCTTGCCAGCAGCGCCCTGTTTCTCGGCATTCTTGTAGTAGTTCTGCAGCATAGTACTAAATCCATCAACGCTGCCTTCATACCAGCCGTAATATTTATTAATCCCGATGACATCAAAGTAAGAGAGTACGATATCTTGCTCTGGTTGCATCGTTGCGTAAGTGACGAGTCTGCTTGCGTCCATGCTGCGGATTTTGCCTACGAAAGCTTTCGTAAGCTCCAGCGCTTCCTGGGTCCGTGTATCAATTTCGTTGTGCGCACCCCAGAAAATGATGGAAGGATGATGGTAGTCACGGGTGATCATTTCATGCAGCATGTGGACGCCACGGTCTCTGAATATAGGGCTTGCTAGTGTTTCCACGCTCATAAAACAACCCCACATCGGGATCTCGCTCCAGAGAAGCATGCCGTGCTCGTCGAGCAGATCAATCCAGAACTGGCTTTGCGGATAGTGGGAGCCGCGCACAATGTTACAGCCCATGTCGGATAAAATGTCCAAATCCTTCAGCATCAGCTTTGGTGGAAAGGCAAATCCCCACTCCGGGTGCTCTTCATGACGATTCACGCCCTGTAGGTATAGCTTTTTTCCATTCAGCAGGATATCGCTGCCCTGCACTTCAATGGTACGGAAGCCAGTCCGATCGATGAGATCGTCTTCACCGGCCCTAACCGTAAATGTATACAGAGCGGGTTGACCAACATCCCATCTGCGAACCTCGTTAAGGCTTCCCTGCAGTGTAAAGTGAGTCGTTTGACCTGCAGCAACCAGCACATTCGTAACCCCGAGCGAAAGTCCCTCCGTACTCGCATTAACCTCAATCTGGCAATCTTTCTGGCTTAAAGAACTCACTTGAATCTGCAGTTGAACATTAGCCGTATCGTCCTTCAATTGATAATCAATTTTCATTGAATCAATATAGACATCAGGGAGCTCCTGAAGCTCAACTGAACGAATGATACCCCCGTAAGAGTGCCAATCCGCAATGTCCGTCGGTAATGTTTGCCAATCAACGGTATTATCAACGCGAATGACGAGTTCATGTTTGCCTTTTGCTAGATGGGGGAGAATCATAGAAAACTGTGTAAACCCGCCAAAGTGGTAGCCAATATGCTGACCATCCACGTACACATCCGCATGATGAAGAATGCCTTCAAATACCAATCGAATATTCGCTTCATGTAGCGTATCAAAATATGTTCGGTACCAGGCTGCGCCAATATAATCGTAAGTCCCTAATTCGTTATTCCAACAGGAAGGGACGACGAATTTTCTAGAGCCCGCAGGGAATTGTGAGGACCACCCCTCAGAAACTCCTTTATTGTCAGGATCCGTGATGAAATCCCATAAGCCGTCCAAAATTCGGGTAGGTCGCAAGTTATGCTGCTGAAAAGTACGTATCACTATCGGTAAGCCCCTTTCATGTCTGTTTCGTAAAGCGTATCATAGAAGAAGAGTTAATTTGAATGGATAAACCTCATCTCTATTTGTCAAAATCGCTACAAGGCTGGTGAACAACTCCTTTGAATATGCACCGTATTTATCATCATCGACTTTCGTATGAGAAGCCTCCTGTGCCTGGTTGGAAAGATATTCGCAATACGACAGATGTTCACTCGCTATATTGGATTATGAGCGGCGAAGGGGAATTCCGCCATGAGATAGACGAAGTACCGCTGCACGTACAAGCCGGGAATTTAATCTATCTAAAGCCTGGTTTTACACTGACGATGACTTCGTCTACTGACAAGCCGTTATGTATCAGGATGCTCCTTTTTGATGTTTTTGACATTCCTTTCGAGCATCTCCATTGGTTGAAGCCGGTGCCAGTGGATGCACTGCCGATCCCCTTTTATAAACCGTACACCTTAGAGCAGTCAGATTGGCTGGAAGCACAGCTCACACGCTTATGGTCGATGCATGGAACGGATCCGCATGAACGGCAGGCAGAATTTCAATATGTGTTAATACGATTGATCCAATTTATGAAGGATACCGATTCGTCGAGTGACCCCTACATGAAAGCCTTTCAGCAAGCGAAGCTGTGGCTCGAAACCTGCTACCATCAGCCCATCCGGCTGGAAGAGTTGGCGAAAACCTACCATATTTCTGTCTCGCAATTACGTAAAATGTTTATAAAGCATGTAGGCATCTCGCCTAAGTCGTATCTGAATAAGATTCGGAATGAGCAGGCGAAGACGATGCTTTTGTTGACCGATGAGCCGATGAAGGCGATCGCAGATGCTTGTGGATTTGCAGATGAGTTTCATTTTGGTAAAATGTTTCGAGTATGGAACGAGATTTCACCGGTTCGTTTTCGAACAATGAACAAATAGAGAGGGGCTAACCGAATTATGGGTGCCGAAATTGAAAGAAAGTATTTATTGCCCGCATTTCCTGCGGCTGAATTAGTGAATAACGATATGAGCCAAGTGTCTAAGCAATATATTTATCAAACGTATTTGGCCTTCTCCGATGACCAAGAAATTCGCGTGCGCAAGTTGGTAGACAGCTCGGGGGAATCGCATTATACGCATACCTTCAAATCGGGACATGGGATGGTTCGAGAAGAAGTTGAATACAGCATTACTGAGACAATCTATAAACAGTTACTCGAGCGCACAGGATTAATTCCGTTAGAGAAGATTCGTACGACGCTTGAAGCGGGTGGGTTTACTTTTGAAATCGATGAATATAAACAAATTGACCTCCTTGTCGTTGAAGTCGAGTTCCCTGATTTGCAGGCGGCACAGCAGTTTGAACCGCCTACTTGGTTCGGAAGAGAGCTTGGTTCGGAGGAAGAGTTTCGCAATAAGTCGATGTGGGTTGCTTTGCAGAAGCGCTGATACTTTTGGGGAAAAGGTGGTCCCATCTGCTGAATCCCAGATTCTTTAGCGAAGTATGAGTAAAAAACATGCTTCCCTAAAATTCTAGATAGACGTCGTTAGGCTTTATTAATCACGCTCGTGCGGAGATGATCGATCTCGTGTTCTCTGCCATTAAACAAGTAGATTATGAAATCGTATAGACCTTCCATATTCAGACTGGAGCCCCGTTCCCCGCGAGATTCTCGCTAACGGACACAAATAACACCATTCTCCGCCTCCTTCTACCTAGTCCATAAACAATCAAAAACCGTTTCAATGCACAGCTCACAAAGAGCTTTATGCAATGAAACGGCGTGCGCTTCACTCTGACTAAACGCCCGAATAGGCCATAAACCCGCCGTCCACAGGGATCGTTGTGCCTGTAACGAAGCGGGACATGTCGGAATCAGCCAGCCACAGCAAGGTACCTAGTAAATCTTCCGGCTTGCCGAATCGGCGCATCGGGGTATGTGCAATGATTTTATGAGAGCGATCTGTCAACGATCCGTCCTCTTTCATTAATAATTTGGCATTCTGCTCAGTCAAAAAGAAGCCCGGGGCAATGGCATTTACGCGAATGCCGCTTTCTGCCAAATGAACAGCTAACCATTTCGTGAAGTTATCGATAGCTGCTTTAGCAGCGCTATAAGCAGGAACTTTCGTCATCGGCGAAGGTGCGCTCATGGATGAGATATTGATAACCGTTGCACCGGTTTTGCCATGCATATGTTTCGTGAACACTTGAGTAGGAATTAATGTCCCAACGAAATTAAGATCAAGTACATTGCGGAATCCAGGGATGCTTAGATCATAAAAGGATTGTACATCTGGATTCGCCACATCCTCCATCTTGAAAATCTCATTCGTCGTATTCGCACTGGCATGATTTCCACCCGCGCCATTAATCAGGATATCACAGGTACCGAGCTGTTCAATCACTGAGGCTGCAGCTTGCTGAACACTTTCGGTCACAGTTACATCGCAAGCAACAGCAATCGCTTTGCCACCAGCTGCTTGAATCTCCTCCACCACAGCTAGCCCTTTCTCATGGGTGCGGTTCAGAATAGCAATGTGTGCGCCTTGTCTAGCTAGTTCCATTGCCATCACGCGGCACAGGACGCCAGCACCTCCTGTTATCACAACGACTTTCCCTTGTAGGGATGGAAAATTAGTTAATCCGCTCATAATCCGCCACAGCTCCTTCTTGTAAAGTAACCCCTTGGCGACACATCATGTCCCAAAGTCCCCATAAATACATAATACCTAGTGCTCGGTCATACAGCCCGTATCCAGGTCTACAGCGCTCATCCCAAATATGTCGGCCATGATCCGGACGGCAGAAGCCTTCGTAATTGTTCTCGTGCAGCGCCTGCACAATGCCGGAAATATCAACCGTACCATCCTTCGTTCGATGAGAGGTCTCGATGAAATCGCCATTCTCATACACACGGACATTCCGAATATGTACAAAAGGAATCCGATCCGCGAATTCATGCACGATCGAGACTATTTCATTACTCGGATTCGCACCGAGTGAGCCACTGCACATCGTAAGCCCGTTAAATGGGCTGTCATGCAAGGCTAAGAAACG
The DNA here is from genome assembly GCF_056402415.1 of Paenibacillus sp. P4_A9. Taxonomy (NCBI): domain Bacteria; kingdom Bacillati; phylum Bacillota; class Bacilli; order Caryophanales; family Paenibacillaceae; genus Paenibacillus; species Paenibacillus sp. P4_A9. Next base: position 21,983 of record NZ_JBFUHL010000013.1, on the reverse strand, counting down.
GCGAATATTCGCTTGGCTTGTCATTAGGCGCGGTAATCCGAAGACGGACCACGGCGGATCGTCCGGGTGAATGGCCATTCGAATGCCATGCTCTGCGGCAACCGGAATGACTTCATCCAAGAAATACTTTAAGTTCGCCCAGAGATGCTCTTCCGTAACATCCTTATAAGCATCAAAAAGCTCCGTTAAATGAGCAAGTCGCTCCGGCTCCCAACCCGGCATGCTGAAATCTGGGTTTGCATTGATCCGCCCAACATGCTCAGCAAGGTCGAGGTTAGCAATTTTACTTTTTTCATAAAAGAGTGCCGTCGAGCCATCTTCAAGCTCTTTATGTAAATCCGTCCGTACCCAGTCGAACACAGGCATGAAATTGTAGCAAATCACTTTGACACCAACCTGTGCCAAAGTGGCAATCGTTTTCTTATAATTAGCGATATACGCATCGCGACTTGGAAGTCCTAGTTTAATGTCTTCATGAATGTTGACGCTCTCAACAACCTGCAAATGCAGCCCAGCACGATCAGCCTCCGCTTTGATCTTCTGGATCTTGTCCATCGGCCATTCTTCACCGGCTGGAACATCATGCAGTGCCCAGACGATGCCTTCAACGCCGGGAATTTGTTTTATTTGCTTCAGGGTGACCGTATCGTTGCCCTCTCCAAACCAGCGGAATACCATTTTCATAGATGCACACTCGCCTCCATTTCATAAACCTATTTGAAATACGTGGGGAACTTCTCTTTCAGTAATGCTTGATCGGCAATGCCAACTTGAAGATGAGCGTGTATTAACTGCTCTGCCTTATCTGGCTGTTGCTCCTTGATGGCGTCAACAATCTGACCATGCTGCGCATACAGCTCTTCCCAATGATGATCAGTCGCCAATCGAAGCATCCGGGTACGGTTCAAATGCACGTTAATTTGTTGAATGACCGCCCAGGTGTTCATTTTCTTACAGCCTTCGAAAATCGTTCGATGAAATTCCTCATCAAGCTCAAACATTTTCTTATAATCTTGTTCATCCATACACACTTTCTGCGAGGCTAAATTCATCTGCAGCGAGCGAAGGGACTCTTCAGGAATAGAGATACAGGCCAAGCGAATAACGGCGCTTTCCAAATGTTCTCGAATGAATCGTGCTTCATCAACCAGCTCCAAATCAATGCGAGAGACAACCGTTCCGCGTTGCGGATATATGTCCAACAAGCCTTCCTGTGCTAACTGCACAAAGCTTTCCCGAACGGGTGTCCGACTCACATTGAAGCTTACCGACATTTCTTTCTCCGAAATGGTCGCACCTGGAAGCAGGGTAAGACTCAGAATTTGAGTCTTTAGCGTGTGATAGACGGCATCTCGGGTCGAACTAATCAGTGGTTTTTTGAAAAAATCCATGTGTGTCTCCTTTGTTAAATATAGCCTACATTCATACTACCATACTTGTATGGTAGTGCGGTAGTGGGGAGTGATGAACAAAAACACCGCATGCAGCCCGTGCTTTCCTAACTAGGAATAGCACGAGTCACATACGGTGTCAGAAAGCTTTATCGAGAAACAGCTAAAACTTGAACCTTTTTCCAAGCTTCCAATTGTTGTTCCAATTGTTCCACTAACGTCGAGACGTCTTGTGAGAACTGCTCTTTTTCTTGCTCATTCATTCCATCCTGCTCCATTTGGAGCTCGCTCGAAACGGGAGGAGCGGGGATCGTGAGAAGCAATTGCTTTAGTTTTGCTTGAAGTGGCTTTCCAGCAGCCATAGGAGTCTCAGTTTGCTGCGCTGAAATCGCAGTTTCAACTGCCGAACTGTTGTTGACTTCAACTTTGACTTCATCAGTAACCTCTGCTTCCTTAACCTCCACTTTCACCTTCTCTGTCTTAGAAGGTGACTTGGCTGCGACTGGCTTTGCACGTTCTGCCCGATTGTTCTGGAAGGTGGACCAGGTCTCAATTAATTCAGGCCCAGACTTATAAAGCAGCTGGCCTTTAATTCTGTCAGAGATGTCTTTATCCTTAAACATCTTCGCAATTTTCTTCACATCACTGACGGGCATTTCATCGCGTGCCATGATTAGGGCAAGTGGATCACGATGCTCGATCGGCAGATCCTTCAGCGGCAGTAATTGATCCTCAGTGAGTTTATCTTTGCGAATCTCGGTTCCGCCTACGATGAGCTTCTTAACGGAGTTCCCAAATTTGAGCAGCTCACATTTGTTTTTGATATAGGATTCCGGCTTACCTAGCTTACCAGAAAGATATTTGATAGAAGAACTAAACTTCGCATCATGCATGAGCTTATGAAAAGCCTCGGCTTCCTCGATCGGAGAGAAGCCTTCTCGTGTTAGGTTTTCAGCAATCTGCTCCAGATAGATTTCCATCTCATCCGTTACCGTGGATACGATACAAGGCATGGTTGGAAGGCCAAGCATTTTACTAGCTTTATATCTGCGATTGCCATAAATGATTTTATATCGGTTGTCAGCGGTTGTACGCACTTTAATCGGTGAGAGTAAGCCAATTTCACCAATGCTTTTCATTAATTCTTGAAGTGCCTCTTCATCGAATTGATAACGGGGCTGGTCTGTGTCTTCATCAATCAGATGTATAGAAATGTTATGTATGTCCATTTTCATGTCTCCATTCGTTCAGGGTCATCTAACTTAATTATATATCAAGGTTGGAACCGTGGAAACGTCAATTCGACAGAAAGGCGTGTTCGTCATGGGGATTTGGCATAAATGGAGCAGACGAAAGGCTACATCTCGCCATCCGATTTTATTCCCTTATCGGAGGAACTCGGCCTTATTGATGTCATTGGTGAATGGGTGCTCCGCGGCGCATGCAGGCAGATGAAAGCTTGGCATAGCCTTAAGATGAACCCCTCATGATCTCCGTTAATATTTCTGTCAAACAGTTGAATGATCATCGCTTTGTGGATAAAGTCATTGCGATTCTGGAAGAGACAGGACTGGAAGCGAAATAATTAGAGATGGAAATCACAGAGAATGTTGCTATGCAGGACGAGCAGATGGGCGTACTTTACTCGCTTCGCCAACTAGGGATCTCCATTTCCGTGGATGATTTCGGCACGCATTATTCGACCCTAAGCTATTTGAAAAGGTTCCCGGTTACGAAGATAAAACTTGACCAGTCCTTTGTTCGAGGCGTTCAAACCGAGAGCAAGGATCGAGCGATGATCAAAGCGATCATATCTGTGGTGAATGCTTTTCAGCTGCAAATGATTGCAGAGGGAGTCGAAACCGAAGAGCAAGCGGAGTTCTTGGTGGAGAATGGATGTCATCATATACAAGGTTATTATTTTTATAAATCGATGAAGCCAGAGCAGCTGCAAGCTGTATTAAAAGAAGGGTTACATGAGAAGCTAGCATTTTAGGAGCCAAGTCGATTCATAATTATGATATTTAATATCGTTCGTAAACACAAAAGAGGTGCCCCGTACTGGGGCACCTCTTTTGTGTTTAGGAAAAGCTAAAGCGCGACGATTTGCTTCTGCTTATTTTGGAAATAGACCCAATGCTTGAATCCAATTTCCTTCAAGGCTTTCTGGACTTCTTCCCAGTCGTCAGCAACGCGACTAGGGACATGGGCGTCAGACCCGAAGGTAACCTCAACGCCGTAATGCAGCGCACGCTCCAGAATTTGGTGTGAAGGATACCAACCGCCAACGTCTTTCGTTTTGCCTGACGTATTAATTTCGATCGCTACACCAGACTCTCCAATGATTTTCAAAGTCTCATCGACCTTTGGTGTCGCGATATCGGAAAATGCAGGGTAGAAACCTTTCATCGCATCGATATGTCCAAGAATTTGGAACATGCCTGAGCGTGCCGAATCAGCAATCAGACGATAGTACTCTTCTTTATGTTCAACCTGTTCAGTTGCATTTAATTTCTTCCATCTGTTGCGATTGAAGATGCTCACTCCACCTGAGAGATGTACGGATCCTATGATGTAGTCGAACGGATATTTCGCGTATTCTTGCCGATAGATCTCCACGTGCTCAGGGAAATAATCAGACTCGACGCCTAAGAGTACATTGATTTTGCCAGCATACTCTTGTTTGAGGCGAAGTACTTCTTCGATGTATCGGGGGAATTCGCTTTTGGCCATGGCGATAGCAGGCTGTGCACGATCTTCTGAACTTCCAAAATAAGGCGAGTGATCCGAGATGCCAATAACCTGAAGGCCGCCTGCAATGGCTGCTTCAATATAGTCACGTATGGTATCTTGCGCATGTCCGCATCGATCATGATGCGTATGTAGGTCGAATTTCATGGCTTGGACTCCTATTCTGAACCGATAAATTGCGTTTCCGGCATTCCTTTAAGATCGCGAAGAAATTGTTGCATAGCTGAATTCAAGTACCGTCCTGACTTATATACTACGCCTACTGGATGGGTAATATCCAGTTCGTTCACTTTTACCATTTTCAATGATCCATGCCGCAATTCATCAGCAACAGACATCTTGGAAATAATCGCAACACCCAGATTAAGCTCTACCATGCGCTTCACTTCCTCGCTGCTAGACAACTCCATGACAATATGAGGTGAGACCTCATAGGACTTGAAGATTTGATCAACGAATCGTCGACCTGCTGTTTCCGGGGAAAGCATGATAAACGGAATGTTCTTGAGCTTTTCGATAGATAAGTGTGTGAAACGACTAAGTGGATGGTGCGTGGAGACGATGAGTTCGAAAGTATCATAGTAAAGCACCGATGTCTCCAGTGCTGGATTTTTCTCAAACAAATACGTGATCCCGATATCGATATGACCGTTTTCCACGGATGTCATGATCTGAGAGGACGTCATGGAATGAATCGTTGTTTTAATCAGCGGGAATTGATCTTGGAAATAGGAAAGCACCCTCGGTAATATCTGCATGGCTATGGAAGTCGTTGTGCCAATATGGATGTGACCTTGAGGTGTCTGACTTAGATCGGAAAGACGTTGTTTCAGGTCACTAGTGATCCGCAATATTTTCTCTGCATGCTCCAAGAAAAGCTTTCCACTATCTGTTAAAGTGACAGGCTGATTACGATCAATGAGAATCGTACCGAATTCATCCTCAAGACTTTTTATTTGCGCGGAAACGGCAGGTTGGGTCAAGTTAAGAATCTCGCCAGCTTTTCGAAAGCTCATCGTTTTGGAAATCGTGAGGAGGGTTTCTAACTGGTTCATATTCATGAGATTTACCTCCTGCATGTTAGATTTAGGTGTAAAGGTACAAATAAAATTTATCGAAATTGTAAATGGCATAAAAACCTTTTCTGACCTTATTATATGATAGGAAGTGCTAACTAGGCAACATGGCAGGATAATTGCGAGTTTTTGGGTGCAAGCTACCAAGGCATGGGAAAGGGCGTCAACCTGAAAATTATTTTTGCAAAATACTCAAATTTGAATATAATAATTTATACATATAAAATATCGACTAAGGAGACTCCACGTATGACTTTAACACGTAAATCAAATCCAACCTGGACGGTTGTAGCCTTGATGCTTGGGCTCTTGCTGGCTTCGCTCGATCAAACGATCGTATCCACTGCGATGCCAACGATCGTATCCAAGCTTGGCGGCTTCAGCCAATTCGTTTGGGTATTCTCGGCCTATCTGATTGCCAATGTGGCTGCAATGCCGATCTTCGGAAAGCTGTCCGATATGTATGGCCGCAAACTATTTTTCATTATCGGGATTGTCGTCTTTATGATTGGATCTGCGTTATGCGGAACGGCATCATCGATGACACAGCTCATCATCTACCGTGCGATTCAAGGTATTGGTGGCGGTGCTTTGATACCGATTACCTTTGCTATTATTTTTGACATTTTCCCTCCAGAGAAACGGGGTAAAATGCAGGGCTTGTTCGGCGCTGTCTTCGGTTTATCCAGTGTGCTAGGGCCCATAATTGGTGCTTACTTTACGGATCATGTTACCTGGGAATGGATTTTCTTCATCAATTTACCCCTCGGTATTTTTTCCTTGGTAATGATTATTTTCTCGTATCACGAGACCGTGGAACATAGTAAGGCCAAGATTGATTGGGGTGGAACGATTGTTCTGACCGCAGCCATCGTTTCGCTGATGTTCGCGTTGGAGTTTGGCGGAAAAGAGTATGCGTGGGATTCGATGCAGATTATTGGTTTATTTGCTGGTTTCGTTGTACTCCTAGCTGGCTTTCTTCTCATTGAGAAATACGCCGCAGAGCCAATTGTACCTCTTGATTTGTTCAAAAATCGCTTGTTTACATCCAGCATGGGGGTCAGCTTCGCATACGGTGCGGTGCTCATCTCGGCAGGAACTTACATTCCGTTGTTTATCCAAGGTGTATTCGAAGGTTCGGCAACATCAGCTGGCTCGACATTAACGCCAATGATGCTTGGTGTTGTTGTAAGTAGTGCGTTAGGGGGACGCTTCATCGGTAAATTCTCCTACCGGAATGTGCTTTTTGTATCTGTGGCACTTCTCTTGGTAGCGACTTCGCTTCTTAGCGGCATTTCCATTGATTCGGAGCGTTGGGTGATCACAACGTATATGATTATTCTGGGATTAGGGATTGGCGCTTGCTTCCCAATCACGTCGATGTCCGCACTTCATAAAGTAGATTTTCGCCGTCGGGGTACGGTGACATCCTTAGTTGCTTTCTTCCGATCTGTTGGTTCCGCCATTGGGGTAGCCATATTCGGGAGCATTCAAGTGAACGCTTTAAAAGATAACATCACGACTTCGCTGAATGACCCAGCCATGGCTGAAAAGTTTCATGACGCACGCATGCTGCTGCAACCTGAAGTGAGAGCGAACATTCCAGTTGAGGTCTTGCATAAGCTGCTTACGGCATTGGCCGATTCCATTGCAGTCGTTTTCCAAACAACGATTGTCTTAGCCGTACTAGGTCTTGCGTTCATTTTAATGATGGGAAATGCTAAACTAGAAGTTGGTAAAGCGCCTGTTAAAGGAGATGTACCAGTAGGACACTAGGAGGAAATGACAAATGTCGATGAAGCTGGTCATTCTCGGGCTATTAATGGAAGCCAATCGGCATACCTATGAGATTCGCCAAACGATGAAAGAGCGCGGCATGACGAATTATATGAAGCTGCAGGATGGTTCGCTTTATTATGCGATGGATCAGCTTCATAAAGAGGGTCTTGTAGAAGCTTTGGAAGTCGTGCGAGATACGAATCGACCCGAGAAGACGATTTATCAAATCACCGAAGCAGGTAAGCGCAAATTTCAAGAGCTGCTGTCTCATCAATTGCATGAAGAGATTAAGCATTATCATCCGCTCTACGTTGCCCTGCCATTTACCGTTCATGGTGACCAAGCCAAGATTGCGGATATTCTAGAGCATAAAATTTTGGAACAGAAAATGATTATGAATAAGATGAAAAGCCTATACAATGAGCATTTGACCATTGTTCCACGCGTCGTCTTGCAAATGATGGTCGGCAGCTATAAACGTGCATTCACCGAGTTGAAATGGCTAGAAGAATTGCAACGGGATGCCCGCGAGGGTCGGTTGCAGGAGAAAGATTCGGTGCTCGATGTGGATTGGGATCGGATTGAGTGAAGAAAATTGAAAACCGCACTACCTTGATTGACAAGGTAGTGCGGTTTTTGTTTGGCGCAATAAAGTAGAAACTTTCGGGGAGGTATGCTCATTAGCCCCAAACTGGAGCAATTTAGGTTTGATCGACTTAAATGTGCAGGCTTAGACCCTACCCCAATATAACCTGCTATAAATAGGGATCTTTGGTTGGAGTGATATGGACCAATAATCATCTCTATCGAGTGGTGTGGTAAGCTACTTCTTGCTTTATGACTCTAGCATTTCAAGCTGTGCTATGAAATGTGGTAAATCGGTGCAGACCAAGTCCGGCAATATGCCAGCCGACGCCAGCTGCTCGTGCACATTGTCTGGCGTGGCTACGCCCGTCAGCACAAGTGCCGTTCGGCACCCCGCCATCGCGCCTCCGCGGATGTCGGTGTGCACGTTATCGCCGATGACCCAGACATCGGCGGCAGGCAGACCGAGCCGCTCAATGGCATACGCCATGATGATCGGCGAAGGCTTACCGATCACCACCGGCTCCACGCCAGAGGCGGCGGTGATCGCAGCGGCCAGGGAGCCAGCCCCTGGCATTAGACCTCCATCCGACGGAAGCATCCGGTCGGGATTGGTTAAAACATAGGTCGCGCCATGCTTCAGATGGCGGACCGCTTCCGTCAGCTTCCCGTAGGTGAAGCTGCGATCAATGCCCTGGACGACGTAATTCGGCGTCGTCTCATCAAAGGCGAAGCCGGCTGCGTCCAGCGCGATCCGCAGGCCGTCTTCGCCGATCATATGCACGCGGCGTCCAGCGCGCTGCTCGGTTAAGTACTGCGCAGCCGCCTGCGAAGACGTATAGACGGCTGCCGCGGGTACATCGATGCCGAGCGCTTGCATATGCTCGGCAACCTGTTCGGGGGTACGGGACGAATTGTTCGTCACTAATAGGTAGGGCAATTGCTCCTTATGCAGCCACTGCAGGAAAGCAGCGGCACCAGGAATGGGCTCATGCCCTCTGTAAAGTGTGCCATCTAGATCGATTAGAAATCCGTTCATCCTGTTGCTGCTCCTTTAGATAGGTAAGTTGTTGTCGGAAGTGTGATCTCGACGATCGTACCTTCTTCTAGTTTACTATGTATTTTCATGAAGCCGCCATGTGCTTCAATGATCCGATAACAGACCATCAGGCCAAGACCCGTTCCTTTTTCTTTCGTGCTATAGAAGGGCTCCCCAAGCTTGGGAAGTCGCTCAGGCGCAATCCCACAGCCTTGATCCACGAAACGAACGAGAATTTGATCGCCAGCGACATTTAGCTCCGCATGGATTCGCAGGGTTCCGCCTTCTGACATAGCTTCTATGGCATTTTTCATAATATTGATAAATACTTGCTTGATTTGACTCTCATCACACGTAACGTGAGGAAGTCCAGCGTCAACGACAGCTTCAATTTCAATATTACTGAGCAACGCTTGTGGCTGAAGCAATTCTACGGTACTCATAACAATCGTATGCAACGTGCTAGTAACGAAATGGGGAGCCTGCGGCTTGGAAACAAACAAAAACTCATTCACAATGAATTCTATACGCTGCAGTTCTTTTTGCATAATCTCGATGTAATACTGCTCCTTTGCGGAACTCGTTTTGAGCAGCTTGAGAAAGCCTTTTAATGCGGTCAGCGGATTACGGATTTCATGTGCAACACCTGCAGCCAATTGCCCAACGGCAGATAGTTTATCTGATTTAATCAGGAATTCCTGCGTCTTTTTCAACTCGGTAATATCGCTGAACGTAATGACGGTGCCCAGAATCTGGCCGCTGCCATCGAGCATAGGGCTAGACATATACTCAACTGGAAAGCTGGTTCCATCTTTTTTCCAAAATACATCTTCATTAACAATAGAGCCTTCACGCTGCAGCATCGTATTCACGGTCGAGTTTTCCTCTAGGATGACAAAAGATCCATCACCATCCACAGGTCGAATGAGATTATGTATCCGGCGTCCTAGCATTTCGTCCACTTTCCAACCGGTAATGGCTTCAGCTGCTTTGTTCCAGAAAATGGTGCGTCCATTCGTATCAATCCCATAAATGCCTTCAGAGACAGAGTTCAGAATAAGTTGATTTTGTTTATACAGCTTATCAATTTCCTTCTTCTGTTCTCTAATCTCGGTCAAGTCTTTGAGTATGGCATAAACCCCAACGATTTGATTGCCCACCTTCGTTGGAACGAAAGTTACATTAGAAGCGATGGGATATCCATTTTGATGCATGAAAGCAGCATCGAAATTTTGTGGCAATCCTTGAGAAGCCACTTGGAAATGGTGCAGTGTTTTGAGTAGATCAGGAGGATGGATCATTGGAAGAAAGGAAACAGATTTCGACGATTCTTCACCAAATCCTAGTAAGCTCTCCAGTCCGTGATTCGAAGAAAGGACATCGCCGTCCAAGCTAAATGAAATAATGGAATCAGGATGGTTATCAAATAGTGATTTATACCGCTCAGCAGACTCCGAAATGATAACTTCGCGTCGCATGATTAGCCTGATTCCTAAGTAGCCAAGTATCATGAATACGACGAACAAACCACTATCGAGAGCTATACGTACCATTTGGTTATGTTGAAAATAAGATAGATGATGTAAATAAAATAAATCCACACCTAAGAGTGTTATAATACCTACAAGGTAAAAAGCTACTTTTTGGACACTAGCAGGAGGGGGGGGCATCGTCATTGACTGTCAGCTCTCCTTTTTAAGATTCTCTCTAATAGTTTAACAGGATTAGCAATTATTTTGAATAATTTTCCATTCTTTTTTGTTTTTATTAATTATATGTTACCGTTCTCATTCTACGCTTCGACAATTTAAGTATGAAGGTAGAATTGGGGTGTGTATCTGAGTAGTTGGAACTATTTTTGTAAATTTCACAGTATACTTGTCCTAAAATTTTATGTATAATGTTGAAAAAGGTCGTTTTTCTGTGAAACTTATTCACAAATGAGATCGGAGCGGAGCTATGAAGGCTGAGTACATTAATCCCTTTTTGGAGTCGGCTAGAATCGTCATCGAGCAAGTTGCTAACATTCGCCCAACTACAGGGCAGCTCGGCATTAAAGACGTCAAATTTGTGGAAAAGTATATCTGGATTCAAATTGGGATGACGGGGCAAATGGAAGGTGACGTTGTCTTCGGTTTGGCGGAAGATGTTGCTTTGAAAATGGTATCTGCCATGATGGGTGGATACGTCATCACTGAAATGGATGATATGGGAAAGAGTGCCATATCTGAGCTGGGAAATATGATTAGCGGTAATGCGAGCACGATGCTCTTTAATCAAGGCGTTCGGGTAGACATCACACCACCTAAGCTTGTCCAATCTGCAACGGCAGCAGGATTTGTGCCGAAGAAAGCATTAACCATTCCTTTAATTATGGATGGCATTGGTGAGCTAGACATTCAAGTACTAATTACGTAATATAAGTTAGAATGTTTGGAGTACCTACAATATGGTAACTCCTTTTTTTATTTGCGTGGAAGGGAGCGGAATAGGTTGGAAATCACGAACAAAGTCGTCTTGATTACAGGTGCTTCAAGTGGGATAGGGGCTGTGATGGCGCAGCAATTTGCAGCTAAAGGAGCTATTCCCGTGTTGACCGCAAGGCGTACAGATAAGCTCAAACAAATTGCTTCAGGCTTGCCAGGTAGACATGCCGTATATGCCATGGATGTGACGAAGACGGTAGAAGTGGGCGAAGTTGTGACTCGAATCATCGCCGAATTTGGGCGTATTGATATACTGATTAATAATGCTGGATTTGGCATATTCGAGACATTTGCCGAGGCGCCTCTTACTCATTTTGAAGAGATGATGGATGTGAACTATCTTGGGCTAGTGCGATGCACGCAAGCCGTACTCCCGCATATGTTGGCGGCAGGCAGCGGTCACATCGTCAATATTGCCTCGATGGCGGGGAAAATTGGTTCAGCGAAATCGACAGGTTACTCCGCAACCAAGCATGCGGTGCTTGGATTTACGAATAGCTTGCGGATGGAGCTAGCGAGGACGGGTGTAACGGTTACTGCAATTAACCCAGGTCCGATTGCGACACCATTCTTCGACAAGGCGGATCCGAGCGGTAATTATGTCAAGAACATCTCTTGGTTCATGTTAAAGCCAGAAAAAGTTGTTAAACAGCTTATGCATGCCATCGAGAAAAACATACCAGAAAAGAATTTGCCTTTCGTAGCCAGCGCAGGAGTGAAATTGTTTCATATGTTTCCACGCATGTTTGACAAGTTGATGTCAGGTATCATGAATAAAAAATAAAGCGGCTCCCAGTCTGAACGATTGGGGCCGCTTTTTTCATGAGTCAGAAAAGCACGGGTAAGAGTCCATACCCGGCGCTTACTGTTGATCAGGCTTCGCTGCTTGCTTCGCTAAATTGAGCTCACGGATTTCCTCGAAAATCTTTCGCATTTCCGCCTTGCCTTCGGGATGGGATTGATTCCAGTGGGAAGCAAGCGCAGGAAGGGCCTTATGAACATGGTTAAAAAATGCCCATATTTTGATTTTCTCGATCATTTCTGGGGATGTATCACCCGTAATAAGTTCAGCTGTTTTGGCGACCAGTGTGTTAAAATCGTTCTCGAAATCGGTATTCATTCACTTCATCCCTTCGGATGGAAATAGGGTAGTTATAGCACTTTTAGTGTAATAGATGAAGAAGAGGCTGTCAAAAGTGAAACGCAAAGGAAAATTTTCCCGATATTTTTTACGGTAACGATTGTTTACGCCCCCTTTTTACCCTAAAATAAGGTAGATATATGATGGGTCTTTTTACCTGTAGGCTAGGGGGGAATAGGATGAAGTCACTGAGAGAGATATTTACCAGCGACTTTAACACATTAGATAAAGGCATGCAGGAACAGATTTATAAAGAATTTTACTTGCTTGTTTATCCGATGATTAATTTTATATTGAGAGATCACGCGGCCGTGGAGGACATTATCCAGGAATCCTTTCTTCGAGCGGTTCACAAGGCCCCGTTATTAGCGGAAATCGATAAATACGAGGGCTGGCTCAAAAGACTTACTCGGAACGTAACCCTCAATCATTTGCGAAAACATAGACGTAACCGTGATGAACTTGAAACAGAGACATTGTTCGCCTTGAAGGAGTCAGCCCCAGCTTCGGACTATTCGGCCTCTCCAGACGTAGAAGTTGAAATGAAGGTCATGCGAGAAGCCGTTATTGCCTACATAAATCAACTTAGCCCCGCCTATAGACAAATTATCGCGATGAAATGGATCCACAATCTATCGTACAAAGATATGGCGAGTGAACTCTGCGTGACAGAAGGCGTTGTGCGACAAAGGCTGTTTCGTGCGCGCGATGCTATTAAGCAGAAGTTTTTGGATGAGTGGGGATCGGAGAGATAGTGAGGCATCGTGTACATATTTGTTTGCTGAAGCACTCTAGCATATAATATGGGCATGAGGTTGGAAGAGAAAAGGGGTATTTAGCATTGAGCACGAGTTTTGAACAGCTGCAGATTGCACAAACATATTTAGATAAATTACAACAATTAGGAATTGGCGAGCCAACTCCAATTCAGGCGGAGGGCATCCCTGTTCTCCTGCAAGGCAAAGACGCGATTATCCAATCCCAGACAGGAACGGGGAAAACTCTAGCCTATTTGCTGCCGGCTTTGGAGCGAATTGATCCTGCACAAAAACAGTTGCAAGTGTTGGTTGTCGTCCCTACGAGAGAGCTAGGCATGCAGATTATGCAGGAAATTGAGAAGCTGACGAGTGGGGGACCTATTCGTTCGCAATCCTTGATCGGGGGAGCGGCAGCAGCAAGACAGGTAGAAAAGCTGCGTCTTCACCCGCATATTGTCGTTGGAACGCCAGGACGTTTACTTGAGTTGATGAAAATTCGGAAGCTTACGCTGCATCATGTGAAGATCGGCATAGTGGATGAAGTCGACCAAGTGTTTGAGCTGGGTTCTATGCAGGATGTAGAAGCGGTGCTTAAAGGTATGCTTCGTACGAGTCAAATGGTGTTTGTCTCGGCGACAATTCCCCAAAGTACAGAGCAAGCGGCAGGCAGATGGCTGAAGGATCCGGTTGTTATCAAAATTAACCCCTCACAGCGTACCGCTGAAACGCTGGAGCATCACTATGTCGTGTGCCAGGAACGGGAAAAGATCGATACACTCAGAAGACTGGTTCGCATGATTAAGCCAAAATCTGCGATCGTGTTCATTAATGTGACCGACGATATTGCGCAAGTCGTTGGCAAGCTTCAATATGTCGGTCTTTCTGTTGAAGCTCTTTATGGAGAAGCGAGCAAGCAGGATCGCGCCAAGGTCATGGGGAATTTCCGTGAGGGGAAATTCCAATTGTTGCTGGCGACGGACGTTGCTGCTAGAGGACTAGATATTGAAGGTGTAACGCACGTATTCCATTTGGATGTAGCTACGAATGCGGAGTATTACCTTCACCGTGTAGGTCGGACAGGCCGGATGGGCCGCGAGGGGACGTCGATCTCTATCGTGACATCGAGAGAGCTCTTCATCATCGAAAAATTCGAGAAGCAGCTCGGTATTACGATCGAGCCGAAGGCGATGTACGAAGGCCGGTTAGTTGACCCGGCCCAAGACCGCAGTGCGGCTACGATGCGCAGCCGCCGTGAAGCCGCGCGCCCGAGCGGCGCAGCTCCTTCGCGCAGCGGCTCCGCCGGCGCGCGTGATGCTGCCGCGCCAGCGGGCGCGGTGCGCGTAAGCGCCGCGGCGCCAGAAGCGAGCGTCCAGCGCGACGCTGCTCCGGCGAGGCCGGCAGCGGCAGCGGGGGCCAAGCCGGCTGCCGCGGGCAAAGCCGTCAGCAAAGCGCAACGCGAGCGCGATCGCAAGAGCAAGGGAGCTCCGCGCTGGCTGAAAGAGAAGCAGCAGAACAAAGAAGAATAGCTTGCTTCATAAGGAAGCTGGTCACTATCAGCGGGGTGTAAAGCAGCATGCTGAAGAAAATCATGATTACGATCTTGACTCTGGCTGTCATCGCAGCGGCGATGCTAGTCATCGTCATTCAGTATGTGAAGCCAACGGAGTCACTTGATCTGCAGTATAAAGAGATTTCAATTAGTAACAAAATCGCAGAGATGGTCCTTACACGGAAGCTGGACGTTCGGCTTTCGGAAGATGATGTGAATAACTTGCTCAAGAAGCAAATAGCTTCGCACAGCTTGCTGCCGCATAACTTTCGACTGGAAGGGGCGAAGCTGAACCTGCAAGGCTCGATGATTGAGGCGGATGTCAACGTGAGGTGGCAGGAACGGATCCCGATCGGCGCACACACGATGTTTACGTTGGCGTGGGATCCGCCTAACTTAGTTATTCAGCATGTGAATACGCAGATCAAGAATATGCAGTTGCCTAGCGCCTGGCTTCAGCTAGCTCCTGTTGAAATCCCACTGCAATCCTATTTGCCTAAATTAATTGGAATTAAGAATGTGGTCTTTGAAGACAACAGCATCGTGATTCAATTAAAGCCGTTTCAGTAGAAATTAAAAAACCTTCAATTCCACAAAGTGGATCTGAAGGTTTTTTGTTTCTTATTTCGTATCTCACACGAACATCAAGCTTTTGCCCGCAGAACAGGAACCTGCCATCTACGCGTATACACAATAATGCCAAATACAACACACATACTAATGAGAACAAACCAAATCGAGACACCGACATGGAAGTGGTCCATGCCCCAACCAACACCGAGCGGCAGGATGGCTCCGCCTAAACCGCCAGCGGCGATCAGCGCACTCGTTGTTTGTTCCGTACGTCCTGGCAATAGTTGATTCGCATAGATCAGGGCGACGGCGAACATACCTGACATGAATAACCCGAGAAAGAGGATAACGGCAAAGCTGCTCCATAGATTGGTGCTAAACACCCATAAGAATACGGTAAGCAAGCTTAAGGCAAACGAGAAGGCTAAATAACGGAAATACGTCATTTTCTCGGCAAGTATGCCTGCAAATAAGCGACCAACAACCATTGTTACCCAATAAGCGGTAACACCAAGTGAAGCGATTGAACTTGAAGCGTGAAGCTGGTCCTTAAAGATCGACGGTAAGAAATTAACAATCGTATTTTCCATGCCGCAATATAAGAAGAAGACGGTCATTAGTAAGCATAAAAAGATGAACGAATTTTTAGTAAGAACAGGAACTCGAGCTGCTTTCTGCGTACGGTCCGCTTTATGTGCAAGTAATTCATCATGCTCGCCTAAGGAAAGTTTGGACCAAATGATCCCTGTTGCAAGTGCGCTTACCCCAAGCAGTATAAAGGCAGTTTTCCATAAACCATTTGCAATAAGTAGACTGGAAACAAGCGGCATAAATAAGGCGCCTACACCAAAGAAGACTTCAAGCTTGCTGAAGGCAACGGCTTGTTGATCCTTGGCAGCCATGAGAACGAATGTACTTATGCTAGATTCCACAAGTCCGAATGAGATACCTGCAAGGAAGGTCAACCCGATAACCACCGGCCAGGGAGGCAGTAAGCCAATGGCAATCATAGCGATAAATAAGAAGCAAAATGCCATTGTAATCGTACTTCGACGACTGATGCGACGAATGAGTGTGGGCATTGCAAGCACCCCAAGCATGAAGCCTCCAAACTGCAGAAATACGAGCATGCCGCCGCCGCTGTAGCTTCGACCATAATGGGCCAGTAATTCAGGCAATACCGCACCAAAAATAACGTGTGTACAGCCTGTTAATAAGTAAGATAAGCAGCCCATGATCAATAATCTTTTCATAATGCGGCGCTGCCTTTATGTTCAGTCGTAAATTTGTCATTATAGGCAAAAACGTGTGCAATCGCTTCGGATACGGAACCCACCGTAGTAGCGGCATGCTTTTTCACATCTGCATGAGCGGTTTGCATGGCAAAGCTATGCGGAGTAATACCGAACATCGAGACATCATTAAAGGAGTCCCCAAAGCAAGCGATCTCCTCGGGCTTTAAACCTAGATGTGCGGTAAGTGTAAGCAGGGAGCTGCCTTTCGAAACTTGGTGAGGCATGATGTCGAGACAATCTGTATCAGCCAAATAGATGTCCAATTGATCCCGAAGTTGTTCTTCTAATAGAGCTTTGATCTCAAGTAAATTCTCTACACGTCCGAATAGTGAAAATTTACATATCGGGAAAGCATCCTTCAGGGATTGCTCAATTTCGCTTTTCACGATAAATGATTCAAACATCCTCGCCTGAATCTCATCGGAAGCTGGACTCAAGCTTTCGATATAGTTCGCATCGCCGGAGCATATCAGCTTTACGACATCCGAAGCCTTAATTAGCTCATAAACGCGATTAGCAATGGCAGGCTCAAATAGCTTAGATTGCAGAAGCGTTCCATCCAGTAAATGGATGAACGCGCCATTTTGGGAAACGGAATGTGCTTGATGATCTATTTCTTGAAGCACTTGTTGCATTTCCAAGTTCATTCGACCTGAGGCTAAACAAAGCGAAACTCCTGCCTCTTTCACCTTGCGTAGGGCATCAAGCTCTTGCTGTGCGACTTTCTTATGGTGATCAAGCAACGTGCCATCCAAATCACTAACAATAAGTTTAATCATGTTGGTTTTCTCCTCCTGCTAATACAATTTCAACTTCACTGGCTAATAGTCGATCTTTCATTTCCTCACTTAGCGCTTGATCAGTCACCAATATATCAATGCTTTCAAATCCAACCACGCGATGGAATAAACGCTTACCGAATTTGGAATGATCTGCGAGTACAATGACTTGATCAGCATGCTGCATCATGGCTCTAACTAAATAGCACTCTTCTTCATTCGGAGCAGACAGTCCATCTTCGGAAATACCACACGTTCCAATAAATAGCTTATCGACGTGATATTCCTTTAACATTTCAATCGCAGTAGCCCCGTAGACACTATGCTGCTTATTATCTAGCACACCGCCAAGCATATGAATCGTAATTTCATCTTTGCGGGTGAGGATAGCGGCTGTTTCAATCGAACTTGTGATGACAATGTTGTTTTTGGAGATAAGGGCATTCGCAGCATGCAAAACAGTCGTGGACGCATCCATCATCAGATAATCGCCATCCTGAACGAGGGCTGCGGCTGTTTTACCAATCGTCAGTTTAGAAGAGGACTCTTCTTGAAGACGCTGATCATAATTACCGACTTCTTTAGAAAGCGTCGGAAGAATCGCTCCGCCCCTCGTGCGAACGATCGAGCCTTGCTCCTCTAATTTCACCATGTCTCGTCTAGCCGTATCGCGAGAAACCTCATAAAGCTCACAGATCAGATCTACGGAGATACGCTTATTCGATTTTAAGTATTCGAGGATAGAGAAGAGTCGTTCTTCTTGAAACAAGGTTGTTCACCTTCTTTGCTTAAGTATTTGTAAGTGATTATAAGTATATTGCTTATTGTATACGGATGTTACCTTACTTTCAATACCTTTACGAAAGAAAAAACCGTGCTCTCTCGTCACAACGAGGACACGGTCAATAACATAATTTTATTTAACGGCTGGCTTTTTACGCGTTTGAATATAGCTGGGATATGTGATCTCGCCCGTATCCAGTTTACGAATTTCTTCTTCGTTCCAACCTGTGATCTTATTGGTAGCTGTAACACCCGTCAACTTGATTTGATAACGAGTCGCTAAGTATGTTTGCAGCTTCAGCATCTCTTCAGGTTTAATTTCGCGAAGTTTTTGCTTTCCATGAAGTTGGCCTAAAATGACCCCGATGGATTCAGCGGCTAAACTCGTGTTGGGTTGAATACGTGTACTGCCGTATGCGATAGCTGAGGAACCCACATTTTTCCCAGCGGCAATGACATTCTCATAATTTTTCAGTAAAAAGCTGCGAAGCGGCATGCCATATTTATCAGGGCGTCCCATCTCAATTCCCCACTTGTTGGCGCTCGTTCCTTGTAGATCTAGGGGATAGCCGCCAATACTGACATTGTCCCAAAACATCGTGCCTGCAAGGAGATCAGATGGCTTTAACGTGTAGTCCATTTCGTAGTGATTATATTCTCTTACATAAGGGTAGGTTGGAAGTTCGCCTAGTTCGGCTTTCTCCCAGCCAGGTAACGTCTTACGGAAATGTTGCAAAATCAGAGCCGTTTCTTTATTTCCTAAATAAACAGCCTCTTGTACGGACGCCTGCTTGGCAGGATCCACGGTATAGACGAGCAGGGCGTTAATGAGGACTTCTCCATCGCGTTGATTCACCGCATTCAAACCTCTTAAGAAGACGCGGTCATTAGAAGGATGATACGCCTTGGTCATGCCGCTAAGTCCAATTGCAAAACTATCGCTTACACTTCCGCCGCCAAATTGCTTAGCTCTTTCCTCAGGCTTTAACGCATTAAATGTCGTATTGAACTTTTTCCAATCTACGTTTTTGAACTTCATCATCATGCCAGCGCTCATATATTCAATGTCTTTCTGACCGTAGAACTTCTCAAGGCCTGGTAGACGTTTGGCTTCTAATTTACTAATTAACGCTGCAAAGTCACTGTTATCTACCCAATAGGAAGCGGTTATTTTTTTTACTTCATTTTTGTTAGTGCGATATACAATGGACGGAATTTTGTGCATATAATCAGGCGTTTGTATTTGTTCAATATCTTGAATCGTGATACCTGACTCAATGGGGATGTCCTTGCTCAGCTTATTCATATAAGTGGTGAACTCAGGCAACTTGCGAATCTTCGCGTTTCGGAAGCCGTCGAATAATTCTTTGGCTCGGCCTTGAACGAGTAAATGTCCTTGTTCATCGCGTGTTTCATCTAGAAACAACATCTGACTTTGAAGAATTTGGCCTCCGAAAGCTTGGTGGGGATCGAGTATTTTCACTTTCAGGCCTTCATCCATAGCAGCACGGGCCAAATATAGGCCTTCGAGCTCGCTTCCAATAACGACAACATCTACGTTTTCTGTTGGATATGTGGCTGAACTCTCGACTTTTGACTCTTGCACAGGTACTGCTGAAGGTGCTTCACTCACTTGGGGTATGTCTTGATGTATAACGGTGGGCGCTACAGCGGTTACGTTAAGGCTTCCTTGCTTGAACCAAATCTTGCTGAATGAGAAGGCTGATACGAGGATTAGGAGTACAGCCAATGCAATAACGAGTTGAACTCGCGGGTTTCGTAAGCGCATACATAAAGCTCCTTTAGCGTTAGACTATATGGTCTCAGTTTAGCAGTTTCAGGGTGGATTTAATAGACTTTGATAATTGATTTTAAAAGATTTTCATGCTCTACCCCCAAAAACTGACAAGCCATGGCGAATCCTTGTAGCATAACCAGGAACCCTTCGCGAAGGCTCCATCTTATGTATAAACCATAATGACTAAGGGAGAGATTTTAAAATGAAAAAGAATCTAATGAAAAAAATCGTAACTACAGGTCTTGTTCTAACAATGGTAATGGGTGGCGGAGCAGCCGCATTTGCAAATGGTAGTCATAATAATAATGATAGAGATAATAACAAAGGATCTAAAAACACTCCGATCGTTAACCAGAAGAATGTATTCAATGGAAACGTTACGATTAACATTAATTTCAACGATATGAAAAACTCAGAATGGGCAATGCGTTATATTGCAAGCCTAGCGTCCAAACGTGTTTTCGAAGGATATGAAGATGGCAGCTTTAAACCACAAAAAACTGTGACTCGTATTGAAGCGATTACGGCAGCAGTTCGTTTGATGGGATTGCGTGAGCAAGCTGAATCCGATGCTGAAAAAGCAACAAAATTGAATTTTAAAGATGCTGACAAAGTTCCTGCATGGGCAGTAGGGTATGTTGCGGTAGCGCTTGAAAATGACCTATTTACAGAGAGTGATAACAGCGTTCTTCCAAATGAAGATGCAGATCGTCTATGGGCAACGACACTACTTGTGAAAGCTCTGAAACTAGAAGCTGAAGCAAAAGCACAAATGACTAGCACGCTTGCATTTAAAGATGCGAAAAAAATCCCTGCTGGTTCCGTAGGTTACGTGAAAGTAGCGGTTGATAAAGGTTTAGTTAACGGTTTTGAAGACAATACGTTTAAACCAGAAAAAAGTGTAACACGTGCTGAATTGGCGGCTCTATTGGATCGTACAAACAATCAATTGCCTGATCAAGATCAAAACACAAACTCAGGTACAGTAAGCACTGCTGTTTACAACAATGTTCTTTCCCTAACTAAAAATGGCACAACAACAGCGTATACATTACACCCAGATGCTTTCGTTTTGCGTAACGGTGTGAAAGTAGCTGCTACTGAGATTGCTGTAGGCGATACTGTGAAAGTTCGTGCATTCAACAACACAGTTGTGTTTGTAGAAGTGACAGCTAATGCGCCAGTTAGCACAGCCTTCGATATTTTGGGAGCATTGACTGCAACTACTATTAACGCGCAAGGTAAAATTGCAACAATCACGATTACACGTAATATCAATGGCGTTGATCAAACAACTACATATAATGTAGCTTCGACTTTCACTTTGACGGGTACTCTTGCTAACTTCACACCAGGTCATGTCGTTCAGGTTAAAGGCGATAATCAACTCGTTACAACAATTGACGTTAAATAAAGGTAGTAAGTTCGCAATTCTACAATAGATATATAAAAAGGTTAGATTCATACATACAGGCTCCTTGCTTAATTAGCAGGGGGCTTGTTGTGCATTTTTTGTATAATTTGGTAAGGAAGGTGGAAAACTATGCTATATCTYGAGAGGAGTGGGTTAGGATGGAAGAGAGCTTGATGGATACATTTAAAAGATATTACGCTGATTACAGGGGTGCAGAGGGCGTTGATCAAAGCTTCACGGAAGCTTATCAGGCAATGGCATTTCACGTAATCAATCAGACGGAGCACTATGTGCAACAAGGTAACCTAGATGAAATTCAGAATTTGATTCGTGAGTTCAAAGAAATGGGTCTTTCGATATCGCCTAGCAATGATTCATTAAAGGAGCAATTTGAGCAAGAACTAGTGGAACAAGAACTGAATCGATATTCTTTTTAAAAAGGTGTTGCATTATCCAAATGCCCGTGGTATATTACTGGTCCGGCCAAAACGGGCTGCAGTTTTTACGACAAAGGAAAGCCACGATATATAGGTTTTCACGTCGAAATAAGTAAAAATAAAGCTTGCATCTGGTTGGACAGCTATGGTATATTACTTCTCGCTGCTTCGGTAACACGGCAGTGAGCGAAAGAAATTGATCTTTGAAAACTGAACAACGAGTGAGTAAGCACGAACGAGAAATCGTTCAAAAAAGAGATTGCAAAATCTCGCTAGCATCAAAATGAGCATTTCAGCTTTCACAATAGGACGAGCAATCGTCCACTATTATGGAGAGTTTGATCCTGGC